>NZ_JBFTLC010000028.1:0-66707 GCF_056396245.1 Arthrobacter sp. 05T423 | reverse complement strand
CACGACTTCCTCACCCGCATCGCCCACCGCTGGATCGACGCCCTCGACCAGGACGGCACCGAACCGTCCGAAGAAAACCTCCGCCACCGCCAAGGCATCTTCCTCCACCGCAAACGCGGCGGCCTGCACCACTTCGAAGTCAACGCCACCACCGACCAATACGAAGTCCTCACCACCGTCATGAACACCGCCACCAACCCCCGCACCACCACACCCCACACCACCGGCTGCCGGAGTGACGGCAGCAGAGAAGGCCCCGTCAACGAGGACACCGGCCATGAGAGCGGCGACAACAGCGGCGACAGCGCCGCAGTCGACCCCGACACGGCCTTCAACGCCCCCGACCCGGAACCGGACCTGGACCGCCGCACCCTCGCCCAACAACGCCTCGACGGCCTCGTCGGCGCGAGCACGGCAGCCCTCGCCACCGGCACCCTGCCCACCACCGGAGGACTCCGCCCCCAGGTCATGGTCACCGTCTCCTACCGGGACCTGCTCAACAGCATCGAGACCACCGCCGCCCAAGGCCCCCGCTACGCTCCGAACGCAAACCGCCCCGACACCCGGCCCACAGACAGCACCCAGCCAACAAACACCCCCTGGCAGGCCACCATAAACCCGCCAACCGGCCCGGACACCTGGCAGACCGGCCCGGACACGTCACAGCCCACCGAACCCGAACCCGAACCCGAGCCCGAGCCCGGCACCCACCCAAACACCCGGCAGGCCAGCGACCCCGACCCGCTGGCAGGCACCAGCCCGGACACCCACTCTGACACGTCGCAGGCCACCGAACCCGAACCCCGCACGGGCACCGGCACTGGCTTCCCCGCCGCCAGTACCCCTGACGCTGCCCCGCCCGGCATCCACCGGCCCGGCACAGGACTCTTCGGCACACCCACCGGCAGCGGAACCTTCACCTACACCGGCGCCGTCACCGCCTCCACCATCCGCAAAATCGCCTGCGACGCCGACATCACCCCCGTCCTCCTCGGCACCGAAGGACGCATCCTCGACATCGGCCGCACATCACGGGTCTTCCCACCCCACATCCGCAAAGCCCTCAACGCCCGAGACCAAGGCTGCGCCTTCCCCAACTGCACCATCCCCGCACCCTGGTGCGAAGCCCACCACATCACCTACTGGTCACAAGGCGGACCCACCAGCACCGACAACGGCGTCCTCCTCTGCACCCACCACCACCATCTGATCCACAAAGAACAATGGAAAATCCACGTCAAAAACGGGACCCCCTGGTTCATCCCGCCACCCCACATCGACCCCCGCCAACAACCACCACCACAAAACATGAACCGAACCGCAAAACCAGACGGGGGCAGGACCGGGCGCGCGGGCGCCAACGAACCGCGGCGTCGATGGGAAGAGAGTGCCATCGTCCGGACCCGGGACGGGCCCGGCCCCCGTACTCGGCCCGCATTTGCCGCTGCTGTTGCGCAGCAGCTCCCAGGGAGTTGCGGCCGGATCGGGAGTCACAGCAGCCAGGGAGTTAAAGCAGCTTCCCAATCACCACTGTCGCGTCCAATTCAGCTGACATGACGATCCGCGGACCCAGTCCCCTGCGGGCCATGGCAGCCGCGGTAAGCGGCGCCTGCAACCGGCTCGTTTCGATGAGCAGATTCCCGCCCGGACTGAGCCAGGCAGTCGCCTCCGCGATCACCCGGCGCTGGATGTCGAGCCCGTCAGGCCCTCCGTCGAGCGATACCCGAGGCTCGTGCACGCGGGCTTCGTGAGGCATGCTGCTGATGGAACCCGTGGGTACATACGGCGCATTGACCGCCAGAACGTCGACGTTGCCCCGGAGCCGCGCGGGCAGGGCCGAGTACAAGTCTCCCTCATGGACCACACCCCCTACTGGCAGGACGTTGAGGCGGGCACAACGCACCGCGGCGGGGTCCACATCGGAAGCGTGCAGGGCGATGCCGGGCACCAGCGCCGCCAACGCGGTGCCTACAGCTCCGGAGCCGCAGCACAGGTCAACAACAATAGGCAGCGCGGGCGGCAAAGTTCCGGACGCTCCGCCCAGGAGGGCAGCAGCCTCGCGGACAAGCAGTTCCGTCCGGCGGCGCGGCACAAAGACGCCCGCTTCGACCCTGATGCGCAGGCCACAAAATTCTGCCCAGCCGAGAATATGCTCGAGCGGAAACCCGTCGACACGCCGTTGCACGGCACCCAGTAGCTCATCGGGGGAAAGGTTTGCGGAAAGGAGAAGGTCCGCTTCGTCCTCGGCAAAGACACAGCCGGCGGCGCGCAGCCTGCCGATGACTGCGGGGCGGGAAAGCGGTAACTGAACGGGCATGGATGCATCCTTCGGTTGAAAGATGGGCGCCTGTGCATACGTCGACTAACCTTGGCGGTCCGGATCGCGGCGGGCAGGGAGAACCCAGGCTGGCTTTGCGTGAATGGTTCTCACCTCCCGTGTTTCGGATCCGGCACGGGCACTTCCGAAGGTGCCCTGTGCGCGAATTGGCTCTGCAAAAGTCCATGTTATCCGACGCCGAATCCGGCGATTATTGGCAGGATGGAACGATGACCCACAGCGAAACGCACACGCTAATCTGGACCGGCTCCTACACCGCGGACAGCGGCGGCCACGGAGCAGGCATCGGAGCCGTAGCGGCCAGCGCTGACGGGACGCTCATCTGGCGGGGCACGGCCGCCAAGGCGGATTCGCCGTCTTTCGTTGCCGTGCACCGCCAGCTGCCGATGGTTTACGCCGTCGGCGAGAATGCCAAAACAGTCCAGGCGTACCGGCGCCGGGGAGAATTCGGCCTCGAAGCCGTCGGCGAATCCTGGGCAGCCGGCGAGGCAGCCTGCCACGTCACCGTCGATCCGCTGGGCAAGTACCTGATCGTTGCCTGCTGGGGCGACGGTCAGGTGTTGCTCTATGAACTGGCGGACGACGGCGACATCGCCCGCCGCCTTCCGGCGGCGCCTTCCAGCGACCCGCACCGGGACGACCGGCCCAGCCGGGCACACGCCAGCCTGGTACTCGCAGACGGCCGCATCATGACCACCGACCTCGGCCACGACCTCCTCCGCCTGTGGAACCGCTTCCCCGGGACGGGCCTGGTACTGGACCACGAGGTGGTGCTGCCAAAGGACAGCGGTCCCCGCCACCTCGTGCAGCACTCAGATGGAACGGTGTTTGTGGTCTCCGAGTACTCCATCGAGGTCTTTGCCGCCCGGGCCGCGTCGGCGTCGGGGAAGTTCGAGCTGGTCGGCCAGGGGCCTGCGACGTTCGACGGGGCCAAGGACGGCGACTCGGCGGCCGAAATTGCCCTGTCGGCAGACGGGCGGTTCGCCTATGTCGGCACTCGGGGATCCAACCGCATCAGCGTGCTGGCGGTGAGGTCCTCGGCAGAGGGCAGTCTGCTCAGCCCGGTCGGCGATTTCCCCAGCGGCGGCGAGTGGCCCCGTCACCATCTGGTCCAGGGCGGCTGGCTTCACGTGGCCCATGAGCGGTCCCACGACATCGCAACGTTTCGGCTGGACCCCGCGACCGGCCGTCCCGAGGGCCCCCTTCACCGCCTTGTTGCGGGTTCCCCCACGGCCCTGATTGTGGCAAGCTAAACCGCAATCGACAAAGCCAATACAGTATTAGTCATTCCCAACACAGCTCCATCACAGGGGCTGTGGTTGGCAGATGGCCCTGCCTTGGACGAGTCGGCACCCTAACGGATTCCGGGCCTCCCCACCCGGACAAGCAGCGTTGCTTTGCGGAAGGTCCATCATGTTCACCGTCCCTCGCCTCAGGTCCCTGTGCCGCACCGGCGGTCCCGTGACACGCGCCCGAACAACCATGGCGGCCGCGAGCGCGCTCGTCCTGCTGGCTGCCTCGGCCCTGCCCGCCCAGGCAACGTTGCCCGCCCAGGCTGCCTTGCCGGCCCTAGCAGCCCCGACGGCCACAGCCCCCCTGCCAACCAAAGCACCCACCCGAGCCGCGGCAGCAAACAAAACCCCGGGGCCGCCGTCGAACACAGGTAAGGGTTCCCATTCACTCCGCACACCCGTCACCGGCGAGAACTTCTACTTCGTCATGGCGGACAGGTTCAACAACGGTGACGCCGGCAATGACGAGGGCGGACTGGGGCCGGATCCAATGGTCTCCGGCTTCGATCCCACCCGCAAGGGCTTCTACAACGGCGGGGACCTGAACGGCTTGCTGGACAAGATCGACTACATCCAGGGGCTCGGGACCACGGCGATCTGGCTGACACCGAGCTTCAAGAACAAGGCTGTCCAGACCGAGGACAACTCGGCCGGCTACCACGGCTACTGGGTCACGGACTTCACCCAGATCGATCCGCACCTCGGCACCAACGCCGAGCTGAAGGCACTCGTCGATGAAGCGCACTCACGCGGCATGAAGGTGTACTTCGACATCATCACCAACCACACCGCGGACGTCATCGGCTACAAGGAGGGCGCCCGCACCGGCTACGTCTCCAAGGACAAGGAGCCGTACCGCACAGCCTCGGGCGAAGCCTTCGACGACCGGGACTTCGCCGGCAAGGCAAACTTCCCCAAGCTCGACGCCGAAACCTCCTTCCCGTACACCCCGGTGCTTGACCCGGCGGAACGGAACCTTAAGGTTCCGGCCTGGCTCAACGACCCGACGCTCTACCACAACCGAGGCGACACCACTTTCGCCGGCGAAAACTCCTCCTACGGCGACTTCTTCGGCTTGGACGACCTGTTCACCGAAAACCCCACCGTTGTGGCCGGCATGACAGACGTCTACGAGACCTGGATCCGGGATTTCGGCGTGGACGGGTTCCGCATCGACACGATGAAGCACGTCAACGACGAATTCTGGCCGCAGTTCGGGCCCCAAGTCCTCGCCTACGCCAGAGAGCACGGCAAAGACGAGTTCTTCATGTTCGGCGAGGTCTTCGACACCTCCAAGAGCTTCACTTCCCAGTTCACCACCCGCAACAGGATGCAGGCAGTGCTCGACTTCCCGTTCCAGGATGCGGCGCGCAATTTCGCCTCTGGCAGCCAGAATGCGAAAGAGTTGGAGGCTTTTTTCGCCGCCGACGACTGGTACACCGATGCGGATTCCAACGTCTACCAGCTGCCCACCTTCCTGGGAAACCACGACATGGGCCGTATCGGAAGCTTCATCAGCACGGACAACCCGGACGCGGACGACGCCGAACGCGTGGCCCGGGACGAACTCGCCCATGAGCTGATGTACTTTTCCCGCGGAAACCCGGTGGTCTACTACGGCGACGAGCAGGGCTTCACGGGTCCGGGCGGGGACCAGGACGCCCGCCAGACGCTGTTCGCCAGCAAGGTGCCCGACTACCTCGACGACGACCTGCTCGGCACGGACGCCACGCATGCCACCGACAACTTCAACACCGGGCACCCCCTCTACTCCAAGATCCGGGAACTCGCGCAGCTGACCAAGAAGCACCCGGCCTTACGCGATGGCGCCCACCAGGACCGCTACTCCTCGGACGGGCCCGGCATCTACGCGTTTTCGCGCACCGCTGCCAAGGATCAGCGAGAGTATGTCGTGGCGCTGAACAACAGCGAGGAACCGCAGACCGCTGCCGTTCCCACCTATATCGCCAAGCGCAATTACAGCCTCATCTACGGCGACGCCGCCGAAAACTCCAAGACCTCAGCCGACGGCAAGCTGACCGTCACGGTGCCGGCGCTGTCCGCCGTCGTCTATCAATCCGCCGGACGGATCCCACGTGAGAAGGCCGCGCCCGCCGTCGCGCTGCAGGCCCCCGTTTCGGCCGCGGCCACCGCCACGTCCGCCGGGGACAATGGCCGCATCCAGGTGACAGCCGACGTCGGAGGCACCTCGTTCTACGAGGTCACCTTTGAGGCCAGGACAGCCGGCGGCACCTGGGAGCAAGTGGGTACCGATGACACCGCGCCCTACCGCGTCTTCCACGACGTGTCGGGGCTGAACCCCGGCGTTGCCCTGGAATACCGGGCCGTCGTCCTGACCAATGCGGGGCGCACGTCGGTCAGCGCTTCCCGTTCCGCTGTGGTGCCGGACCCGGTGCTGACCATCCAGCAGCCGGCAGAGGGCACCACCGTCCAGGGGAACGTGGAAGTGACTGCCACGGCGGATCCGGAGAAGGCCAGCCACGTGGTGCGTTTTGACCGGAGCGTCGCAGGTGGGCCATGGACAGCCATCGGCTCCGGCGATGACTCGTCGCCGGCGTACACGGTGGTGGACGGCCTGGCCGCCCTGGGCCTCGCCGACGGAACAGAAGTGAAGTACCGGGCAAAGCTGGACGGCTCAAACGTCGTGAGCAACGTGCGGACGGTGGTGGTGGGCGCCGCACCTCAGCCCGAATCGGTCACTGTGGCGGGAAGCCTGAACAGTGAGATGGGCTGCCCGGATGATTGGCAGCCGGCATGCCAGGCGGCGTTCATGGCCTTTGATCCGGCCGACCGGCTGTGGAAGCTCACGGCCAACCTTCCCGCCGGGCAGTACGAATTCAAGGCGGCCATCAACGGCTCCTGGAATGAGAACTACGGCCAGGATGGTGCCCCGAACGGTTCCAATATCGTGCTGAACCACGACGGCGGCCCGGTCACCTTCCGGTACGACCACAGCACGCACGTGATCACCGCCGGCTAGGCCAGCCGGTGCTCCTGCCAGTCGGGAGCACCGGCCTGCTTACCGGAAGGGCCGGGCGTCACGCCCGCATGGCCTCCTCGACGGCGGCGAGCAGGGAGTTGAACCTGTCGTCGTCACCAAGGCTGTCGATCAGCACAGGGTCGCCATCGGAGTTGGCCAGCGGCACCTGCCAGTTGGGGTACTGGGCCGAGGTGGTTCCGGGCTGGTTCTGCACCCTGCGTTCGCCGACCGCGTCCACGAGCGCCACCCCGAGAAGGACCGACGGGGTCTGCGCGAGCAGCCGGTGCAGCGCCTCGATCCGTTCCTGTTCGGTGCCGGCGTCGCCGGGCGAGAGGAGGCCACGCTGCCGGAGAAGGTCCATCATTTTCTCCAGCTTGGCGTTGTGCTCCAGGCGTTCGTCCTCCGCTGACCGCTCCAACAGCCCCAGCGCGTTGCGGAGCGTCACGTGGTCGCCGGCGAGGTAGCCCGCAGTCGGTGGCAGGTCATGGGTGTTCACACTGGAGAGCGCCTGCAGCCGGTACTGCTCCGGCGGCAGCGGGGCATCGCCATCGTTCTCAAACCAGAGGATCGAGGTGCCCAAAATGCCCCGGGCCGCGAGGTAGTCCCGGACCCACGGCTCGAAGGTGCCCAGGTCCTCGCCGATCACTACGGCGCCGGCGCGCTGCGCTTCGAGGGCGAGGATGCCGATCATGGCGTCGTGATCGAACCGGACGTAGGCGCCGTCTATCGGCGAGTTCCCTTCGGGAACCCACCACAGACGGAAGAAGCCAAGGATATGGTCCACCCGGATGCCGCCCGAATGCCGCAGCACCGTTGCGAGCATCTCCCGGAACGGCTTGTAGCCGGCCTCGGCCAGCCGGGCGGGGTGCCAAGGCGGCTGGTGCCAGTCCTGCCCCAGCTGGTTGTACATGTCCGGCGGCGCGCCGACGCTGACGCCGGGCGCGAGGACGCCGCGGAGCGTCCAGGCATCGGAACTCTGCAGGTCCACGCCCACTGCCAGGTCGTTCACCACGCCCAGGCGCATGCCCGAGTTGCGGGAAGCCTGCTGGGCGGACTCAAGCTGCTCGTCGCAGAGCCACTGCAGCCAGCGGTGGAACTCGATCCGATCCGCCAGTTCACCCCTGAGCTTCTCCGCCAGCGGCGAGCCGAGCGCAGCCGTTGGGTCGGTCCAAAAGGGATCATCGGCGTCGAGATCCTCGCGGATCGCGCACCAGAGGGCAAAGTCATCCAGCCCGGCGCCGGCTCTGCGGCAGTACTCTTCGAAAGCCATCTGCCGCGACGGCGAACGGCGGACGCCTGAGATCAGCTCGAGCGCTGCCAGTTTGGCCGAGTAGACCTTGTCCCGGTCAAGCCGCGTGGCGTCCTTGTTCAGCTTCCGCGCCTGCTTCATCAGGCTGTGGATGAGCGACTGCTTCTTCGGCTTCAAATACGCCAGTTCCGGAATTGCCTCGATCCGGAGGTACAGCGGGTTGAAGAACCGGCGCGTCGACGGCGAATACGGCGACGGCTCCAGGGGCGGCACGGGATCGGCCGCGTGCAGGGGATTCACCAGCACGTAATCGGCCCCGCGCGCTCCGGCCACCGCTGCGAGCTCGGCGAGATCGGCGAAATCGCCCACGCCCCAAGACCGCTTGGAACGGACGGAGTACAGCTGCGTCGCCAGGCCCCAGCCCCTGCGTTGCTCAAGCTCGGCTGCCGTGGAGAGCCGGGCAGGAGTCACCACCAGCGTGGCCTCGGCCACCACTCCAGCCGCCTCCGCATGCAGGATATGCCACCCCAATCCGGTGTTCTGCGGCACGGCGAAGGTGGCCCGGCCGGTCAGAACGCCGTCCACCACTCGGGGTTCCACCCAGACGTCCTCCTGGACCGCCTGCAGCTCGCGTCCATCCTCGGTGACGGCCCACATGCGAACGGGCGAACCGTGCGGGACGTGGACGCTCACCTGCCCCGGCGTGCCCTCCTGAACCACGACGGCGGGCGGCAGCATCCGCCGCCAGGGCGCCAGCTCCGCCTCCGCCAGTTCATGCTCGATGAGCTGGTCAGTGCGGGCCTCGACGCCCAGCGCGGCCAGGACCCGGATCAGGGTATCTGCCGCAACGTCGTGCGGGTGACCGTCCCACCCCTGATAGGTGGTGCCGACGCCGTAAGCCTCCGCCAGCCAGCGCAGCAGCTCGGGATTGACCGCGGCGTTGGTTGCGGGCGCTAGTTTGCTCGCCCTCGCTGCAGCGGAAGGTGTTTCCGGGGAATCTCTTTGAGGGGAAGTCGCCTCAGGGGAAGTCGCGTGCTGCTGGCTGGGAGCCTTCATATGTCCGCCTCGTCTGCTGTATCGGCCCGAAACTAACGCTGCTGTCCGTCGCGGCTGGCCGTTGTCAGCGCCCCCGCAACTGCTGGTTCCGATTATTGCAGGCGGCGCTGGGTGACCCCGGCGGCCCTGGGAAGAAAGCCTGGCTGGTGTCGTGCTTACAGGTGCCGGCAGCCCGCGGCCAAGCCTTGATCCGCAGCCGCGCCCTGACCCGCAGCCGTGTCTCAAGCGGCGGCCGCATCTCTACCCCACCGGCCACGCCTCAACCCGCGGCGCAGGCCTTCTGAAGCTCACGGACAGAATCGTTCGGCACCTGGTCCCCCGCCTGGGCGATCGCCCTGAGGGGTCCGGTGATTTCGGCGGGCACGCCGGCCGTCTCGGCGCCGGCAACAAGTCCCGCGAGTGCCGCCTTGTCCGAGGCGCTGACCAGGCCGTCCTCGATGATGGTGCAGATCTGGCCCTTCACGTGCTCGGCCGCTGCGTTCGCAACCTGGGAAGCCGCCGAGCTCGCCGCGTTTTGGGCTGCCTCCCCGGCCTGGGCGCAGCCCGCCAGCAGGACAAGGGCCGGAAGCATGGTCATGGCGAGGAGGCTGCGTTTCATGTTTCCACCCTAACAACGGCGGTTCCGGCGGAGTCGGCGAAGGAAACTGACAGCGCTGTTTTACACCCCGCGCCCCTGGGGCACTGACAACGGTGTCTGCCCCGCACGCTCCGAGTGGGCCGGCACCGGCGCCTCCGCCCTTACCTCCCTGCGAGTCCAAGGGTCGCGAGGACGGACCGACTTTACCTGGCGCCGTAGCCGCCGTCAGATCCGTTGACTTGTCTTGCGGACATCCCCTAGCGTTCCACTCACTGACAACGTTGTCTACCTGCCATCAGCTAGGGGAAGGCAGAAGGCACGCGCGATGAAGGGCGACACCAGCACAATGCAGACGAGAAAATTCGGCAGACTACAGCTATGTACCGCACTGACCGTGGCGGGTCTCAGCCTGGCCGCGGTACTGGCCGGAGCAGGAACCGCAACAGCCGCCGGGACTCCAGGCGACGAGCAGTTCCGGCCGGCCTACCATTACACGCCGCAGCAAAACTGGATGAACGATCCCAACGGGATGGTGTTCTACAAGGGCGTCTACCACCTTTACTACCAGCACAATCCGTCCGGCAACCAGTGGGGCAACATGTCCTGGGGCCACGCAACGTCAACTGACCTCGTGCACTGGAAGGAGCAGCCGCTGGCCATCGGCACGGACGACCAACAGGACATCTTCTCGGGCAGCGTGGTGGTGGACAAGGACAACACCTCTGGCCTGGGCACGGCCGGGAACCCTCCCATGGTGGCGATCTTCACCAGCGCCTACAAGGACGCCTCGCCCTACAGGGGACTGCAGGCCCAATCCCTCGCGTACAGCCTGGACGAGGGCAAAACCTGGACCAAATACAGCGGCAATCCGGTACTCAACCGCAACTCAGCCAATTTTCGCGACCCGAAGGTGTTTTGGTACGACGCCCCGGGCGGAGGCGGCTACTGGGTGATGGCCGCCGTCGAGGCCACCGAGCACAAGGTAGTGCTGTACAAGTCCGGCAACCTCAAGAACTGGACGCAGCTCAGCGAGTTCGGTCCAGCGAACGCCACGGGCGGGCTCTGGGAATGCCCCGACCTGTTCCCCCTTGCTGTCGACGGCAACCCCGCGAACGTCAAGTGGGTGATGGTGGTCAACACCAACCCGGGAGGCGTGGCCGGAGGCTCCGCCGGGCAGTATTTCGTGGGCAAATTTGACGGCGCCACCTTCACGTCGGAAACCACGAAGGCCAGTGACGCACTGCCCGCGGGCACTCCCTTGGCGGGTTTCAACGACGGCACCTACAACGGCTGGACCGTGAACAACGAACCCGGCAACTCGAAGGACGGCCCGTTCACCGGGGCGCCCG
Source organism: Arthrobacter sp. 05T423 (assembly GCF_056396245.1). Taxonomy (NCBI): domain Bacteria; kingdom Bacillati; phylum Actinomycetota; class Actinomycetes; order Micrococcales; family Micrococcaceae; genus Arthrobacter; species Arthrobacter sp. 05T423. Next base: position 55,845 of record NZ_JBFTLC010000028.1, on the reverse strand, counting down.
CGTCCGGCACCCTCGCCGGGCAGAACGGCGTCACCGGCTTTGCCGGCGCCGGCCTGATCAATTCGTTCAACGACGGCGACTGGCCGCTGGGCTCGATGAGCTCCCCGGAGTTCACGGTGGACAGCGATTACTTGAACTTCCTGGTGGGCGGCGGACAGCATCCGCGGGTCTCGGACAAACTGGACAACACCCCACCGCCCGGCGACCTGCTGTTCAACGGCTTTGAGGTTCCGGACGGCTCCACATTGGCCGACGCCGGGTGGACAGGAACTGGGGATCTGGCACCGGCGTTCCAGCCTTCCACGTCCGGCGGCGACTTCTATATCGGCGCCAAGCGCATCAACACGTTCGATACGGGCGGGGCGCCCAGCGACGACAGGCAGGGAACCCTGACCTCGCCGTCGTTTACGGTGAACCGGAACTTCATGAGCATGCTGGTGGGCGGCGGGCACCGCGCGGCAGGCTCCGGGCAGACGCTGGAGGCCCAGCTGCTGGTGAACGGCAACGTGGTGCGCAGCCTCGCCGGGGACGATGCGGGCGCCCTGAACTGGAAGGGCTGGGACGTGTCCGAATTCGCGGGTCAGCAGGCACAGCTAAGGATCGTGGACCAGGCCACCGGCGGCTGGGGACACCTCACGCTGGACCACGTCATGCTGACGGACCAGGCCGCCGTGCCGCGATCGGATGAAACCACCGTCAACCTCGTGGTGGACGGCAAGGTGGTCAGGACGGCCACCGGCGCCAACAGTGAGGTCCTGGACTGGGCGTCGTGGGACGTGTCCGAGTTCAGGGGGCGGCAGGCCAGCATCCGTGTGGTGGACAACAACCGCTTCGGCTGGGGCCACATCCTGGCGGATGAGTTTGTCGCCTCGCCGCGGCCGGCCACGCCGCGGCTCCAGACCTACGACTGGCTCGACTACGGGAGGGACTACTACGCGTCCGTATCCTTCAACAACATGCCGCAGAGCAAGCGCACCATGCTCGGCTGGATGAACAACTGGGACTACGCCAACAGCATTCCAACCTCACCGTGGCGCAGCGCCATGTCCCTGCCCCGCGAAGTTGCCCTGACGCAAACGGCCAGCGGCCCGCGCCTGACGCAAAAGGCCGTCCAGCAGGTGGATGGCTTGGGAACGAGGGTGAGCTACTCGGAAAAGCGGGCGCGGAACATTCCCGCCGGCACCCACGTGCTGCCGGCTGCGGCCGCGGGTGACGTGCAGCGGATCGACGTGACCTTCGCCCCCGGTTCGGCAGCCAAGTCCGGGATCACCGTGCTGGGGAACGGCAGCAAGTCCACCGTCATCGGATACGACAAGGCATCCGGCGAGGCGTACGTCGACCGGAGCAACTCCGGCATGACAGACTTCCACCCGCTTTTCGCCTCGGTTGACTCCGCCCCGGTGGCCGTGGACGCCAGCGGCAACGTGACGCTGCGCGTCTACGTCGACCGGTCCTCGGTGGAGGTGTTCGCGCAGAACGGCCTGCGGACCATCACCGACCAGGTCTTCCCGGAACAGGGCGCTAACCAGGTGGCGCTCTTTGCCGAGGGCGGCACCGCCCGGCTGCAGTCACTGACCGTCACGCCGCTCAGACAGTCCATGTTCCAGGCAGCGCAGCAGACGGCCAAGAACAGGAAGTAAAGGCCAGCGTCGAAGTAGAACAGCCCACGGAAGGCCGGCGTCCGCGGAACCTGCGGACACCGGCCTTCTGCGTGCGGGATGCATGCCGCTTCGCGCTGGACGCAGTTGCGCCTGAAGGAGGCAGGGCCGGGACTTAGTGGACCGGCTGCAGCCAGGTCAGCACGGAGCCGTCCTCCTCGATGTGGTCCGCGAGCTCCCCGTTGAACCGGGCGCCGTAGTCGGCGCTGATGTGCTCCTGGAAAGCGGCATCGTCCTCGTACACCTCGAACACGAAGTACTCGCGGGGATTTCCTTCCCGGGTGTACGGCAGGAACAGCTGGTTGCCCGGTTCCCGGCGTACATGTTCGGTCAGTTCGCGCATCATGTCCGCGACCCGGTCTTCGCTGCCGGGCTTGACGGTGAATTCTGCATACAGCGTTTTCGTCATGGTTTCCCCTCTTAAAGGTTCGGTATGGGTGGTTGAAATCGTGGTGGCACAAAGGCCGGCCGGCTCAACGCGGCGGGCGGAGTTCCCCTGATCCGCGCTCGATGAGTTCAGTGGGAACGACGTACGTCTCCGGGGCGCTGTCGTCGCCGTCGATCCGGGCCAGGAGCCGCTCGGCGGCAAGCTTTCCGATCCTCTCGGGGTGCTGCGCGATGACGGTGATTCCGGGGTCCATCATGTCCGCGAGGGTAAAGTCGTCGAACCCCACAAGCGCCACTTTCCTGCTGGCGCCGAGCTCCTTCAGGGCGCGCATAACTCCGAATGTGACGAGGTTCTGGCTGGAAAAGATGGCCGTGGGCGGGTCCTCGGAGCTGAGCAGCTCAATCGCCGCCTTGCGCGCGGACTCCTCGTCGTGGAGGCCTTCGCGCACAGGGACCATGGACGTGGGGATGCCTGCCCTGCCCAGTTCTTCGATGAAGCCGCGCCGGCGTTCCCGGGCGGTCTGGATGTCCGTGCGGTCGCCCAGGTAGGCAAGCTTCCTGTGACCTTGCGCGATCAGGTGGCCAGCGGCTCTGGCTGCTCCTATTGCGTTGTCCGTCACCACGGCGTCCGCCTCGATGCCAACGGGTTCGCGGTCTATGAAGACCATGGGCAGGTCCCGTGAATGCTCCGGAATAACGTAGGACTGGCTCTTGGCGATGGGAGTCAGGACCAGGCCATCCACGCGTCTGCCCAGGAAAGCGGCCACCAAAGCCTTCTCCCGTTCGGGATCGTCGTCCAGGCTCGCCGCAAAGACCGCAATACCTCGGGCGGTCAGGGAGTCCTCCAGGGCGCGATGAATCTCTCCGCTAAAGGGGTTGGACACACTTGGCAGCAGGAGGCCGATTGAAAGGGTCTGGCGACCGGCCCGGCGAAGGCTTCCCGCTGCCATGTCCAGCTGGTAATTGAGTTGCTGGGAGGCGCCGAGTACGCGCTGGCGGGTTGCCTCGGACACCCCCGGTTCATCGTTCATCACCCGGGAGACGGTCTTGATGCCAACGCCGGCCAGCGCCGCGACGTGGCGCATGGTGGGCCGGTTTTTTGTTGTCTCGGGCTGGTAACGATTAGACATCGTTGTCATTGATTGGTCCTTCATTATCGAAATTTCTCTTGACTGTACCTTGTGATGTTGATTACATGATGCATGACATCGTTGTCAGGCACCAGAAGTGCCACGAAACCAGGAGATTCAATGTTGAGTTCCAAAGCCCCGCGGACAGTCACCCACCGCCTGCTTGCCATCGGTGCCGTTCTGACCCTCGGCACGCTCAGCCTCACCGCTTGCGGCGGGAGTTCCCCAAGCACCTCGTCAGCCGGAAGTTCTTCGGCCGAGAAGGTCGGCGTGTCCCTCATCGTGAAAACCACGTCGAACCCGTTCTTCGTTTCCATGCAGGACGGCGCAAAGAAGGCCGCCGAAGCCGACGGCGTGGACCTGAAGCTCGCAGCCGGCAAGGCCGACGGCGACGAAGAGACGCAGATCCAGGCGATCGAAAACGCAATCTCCAAGGGCGACAAAGGCATCCTGATCACGCCCAACGGCCCTTCGGTCGTCGATGCGCTGAAGAAGGCGAAGGACGCCGGCCTGTTCGTCATCGCCCTGGACACTCCGCCGGACCCCGCTGATGCCGCGGACATCACATTCGCCACCGACAACTTCGCTGCTGGTGAACTGATCGGCAAGTGGACCGCCGCGCAACTTGGCGGAAAGAAGGCCACCATCGCGCTGCTGGACCTGTTCGACGACAAGGTCGTCTCCGTGGACTACAACCGGGACCAGGGCTTCCTCAGCGGCCTCGGCATCGACACCGCGGACAAGAAGAAGAACGGTGACGAGGCCAAGACCGGCAAGTACACCGGCGGCAAGGGCGGCGACTACGAGATCGTGGGCAGCCAGGCAACCCAGGGCGCCGAGGATGGCGGCCGGACCGCCATGGAGACCCTCCTGGCTAAGAATCCGAACGTCAATGTTGTCTACACCATCAACGAACCTGCCGCGGCAGGCGCCTTCGAGGCCCTCAAGGCCGCCGGCAAGGAAAAGGACGTCCTGGTGGTTTCGGTGGATGGCGGCTGCTCCGGCGTCAACAACGTCAAGGCCGGCGTCATTGGTGCCACCGCCCAGCAGTACCCGGTCAAGATGGCGGAACTGGGCGTCAAGGCCATCGTTGACCTCGCCAAGACCGGCCAGAAGCCAGCCAATTCAGCAGGACTGGACTTCTTCAACACCGGCGTAGAGCTGGTCACGGACAAAGCCGTCGACGGCGTCAAGAGCATCACAACATCCGAGGCCGCCAAGGTCTGCTGGGGCAAGTAGCCAGCGTGCGCCTCGCACCGCGGAAAGGTGCTGAAGACGCAGTACCTTCCCGCGGTGCGCGGCCGCAGGAGATTCCCCGGCAGAAGCAGCAGCAGCACCAGCACCAGCACCAGCCGAACCAGCACCCCCAGCAGGACCTTGAAGTTCAGGAGCAGCAATGACCCAGCAACAAACCGCAGGCCCGCCCACAGCAGGGCATGCAGACCCGGCCGAGGAATTCCTCGACCGGCAGACCCCGCTCAGCCGAATCCGCAACATCCTCCACCGCTATCCCGCACTAAGCCCGGCCATTGTCCTGCTTGTTGCTGTGGTGGTCTTCGGGCTCCTCAATGAGAGGTTCCTGCGGGTCGAGAACCTATCCCTGATCACGCAGCAGGTTTCGGTTGTGGGCACGCTCGCGATCGCCCAGACGCTCATCATCCTGACCGCCGGAATTGACCTCTCCGTCGGTGCTGTCATGATCCTGTCCTCCATGGTGGTGGCGCAACTCGCTGTTGGCAGCGGCACGCCCGCTCCGCTCGCTCTCCTCCTTGGCCTCGTCGTGGGCCTGGCAGCCGGAGCGCTGAACGGTTTCCTGGTCACCAGGTTCCGGCTCCCCCCGTTCATCGTCACGCTCGGAACGCTTAACATTTTCATTGCCGTGACGCTCCTCTACTCCGGCGGCTCCACCGTCCGCGGCTCCAGCATGCCCGGCCTGCTGACGTGGATGGGCAGCACGTTCCCGGTTGGCCCCGTGCGGATCTCCACCGGCGTGGTCATGATGCTCCTGCTCTACATCGCGGTGGCGTTCATCCTCGGAAAGACCGCTTGGGGCCGGCACGTCTACGCAGTGGGCGATGACAAGGAAGCCGCCCGTCTGGCCGGCATCCCGGTGAACCGCGTCCTGATGAGCGTTTACCTCGCAGCGGGGGCCGTGCTGGCCGTCGGCGCGTGGATCCAGATCGGCCGCACGAACGCGGCCAGCCCCAACGCCGGCGTGGACCTGAACCTCGACTCCATCACCGCCGTCGTGATTGGCGGAACCAGCCTCTTTGGCGGCCGCGGCTCCATCTGGGGCTCCCTCCTTGGAGCGCTGATCGTCGGGGTGTTCCGCAACGGCCTTTCGCTGGCGGGCCTCGATGTGCTCTACCAGACCCTCGCCGTGGGCGTCCTCATCATCCTCGCTGTGTCGATCGACCAGTGGATCCGAAAGGTGAAATCATGACCGCCACAGAGTTCCAGCCGGCCAAGACCGAGGTCCGCCAGCCAATCCTGCAAGCCAGGAACCTCGTCAAGACCTTCGGCCGGGTTGTAGGCCTGGACGGCGTCAGCCTGGACCTGTACCCGGGCGAAGTCCTGGCGGTCATCGGCGACAACGGTGCCGGAAAGTCCACTCTCATCAAGTGCCTTACCGGTGCCGAGGTCCCGGACTCGGGCGAGTTGTTCGTTTCCGGCCAGCCAGTCCACTTCAAGCGCCCGCAGGATGCCCGCGTCCATGGCATTGAAACCGTTTATCAGAACCTGGCGGTCTCGCCGGCGCTCGACGTCGCCTCCAACTTGTTCCTGGGCCGTGAAGAGCGCGTTCCCGGACCGCTGGGAAAGATCTTCCGAGTCCTCGACACCAAGGGCATGCGCCGCAAAGCCAAGGAAGAGCTGACCCGGCTTGGCATCTCGACGCTCCAGGACGTGACGGTGCCCGTGGAAAACCTGTCCGGCGGCCAGCGCCAGGCTGTCGCAGTGGCCCGCGCCGCGGCGTTCGGCTCCAAAGTGGTCGTGCTGGACGAACCGACGGCGGCCCTCGGCGTGCGGGAATCAAACCAGGTTCTGCAGCTGGTCCGGGATCTCCGGGACAGGGGCCTGCCGGTCATCCTGATCAGCCACAACATGCCCCACGTGTTTGACGTGGCCGACCGGATCCACATCCAGCGCCTCGGCAAGTGCGCGGCCACCATCACCCCGCAGTCGCACAGCATGACCGACGCCGTGGCGATCATGACGGGCGCCGCCACAGCCTGACCGGCCGGCACGCCTCAACACACCCCCGAAAATTCGGCGCCACCGAACCGGCGCAACCGAAACCAGCACCAACCCCCGTCCGCGGGCCGAAGCCGGCCCGCGGACGGCTCCCTGAAAGGCCCCACCGTGATCCCCACCTCCAACGCCGGAACTGGCATAGCAGGAAGCGCCAACTCAGGAAACCGCGCCGCCGCGCCGGATGTCATTGTCATCGGCGAAGCGCTGGTGGACGTCGTCGAATCCACAAATGGAACGGTCGAGCATCCGGGCGGCTCGCCGTCGAACGTCGCCTACGGGCTGGGCCTGCTGGGCATCCGGACAGCCCTGCTCACCTCCATCGGGGACGACGACCGTGGCCGGGCCATCGAGGCGCACCTGCAGCGCGCCGGAGTGGCGCTCCTGCCCGGCTCCAGGACACCGGGCAGGACCGCCAGCGCCACCGCAACGCTGGCTGCCGATGGCTCCGCCACCTACGACTTCGACATCCGCTGGGAACTGCCAGCGGTGGCCCCGGCATCCCTTCCCAGGGTGCTCCACACCGGCTCGATCGCCACCTTCCTGGCTCCGGGCGCAACTGCAGTCAGGACCCTCCTGGAACAGTCGCACCGCGAATGCGTGGTCACCTACGACCCCAACATCCGTCCCGCACTCCTCGGCAGCCAGGCCGAGGCCCGGACCATCTTCGAGGAGCTGGTCCCGCTCACTGACGTGGTCAAGCTGAGCGACGAGGATGCCCGCTGGCTCTACCCGAATCTTCAGCTCGAGGACACCGCGGCGCGGATCCTGGAGCTTGGTGCGGGGCTCGCGGTGGTCACCCGCGGTTCGGAAGGGTCGCTGCTTGCCACCCCGGACGTGCAACTGGTGGTGCCGGCCATCCGGTCCACCGTGGCCGACACCATCGGCGCCGGGGATTCGTACATGGCGGCGCTGATCTACGGACTGCTGGCGCGGGGAACGGACGGCCTGGCACCGGCTGTGCTGGAAACACTGGGACGAATGGCCTCGAAGGCCGCCGCTATCACCGTGCGCCGCCCCGGAGCCAACCCGCCCACGGCGGAGGAGCTCCTGGCGGACCTGCCCGAGGACGCGGTGGCGCCGGTAGAAGCGGCGCCCGCCGCCGTCTAAACGTCAGGGCCAGTCCGGCGAATGCCCTGGGCACGGGGCTGGTCCTGTCCGCCGCCACACGCGGGTCCGGATCATTGCTGCATTCGCACGGAACGTCTCCGTACACTGAGGTCCATGGCATGCCGTATCAGCGAACTTGTCCTCAACTGCACCGACCCCGAACTGCTCGCGCAGTTCTGGAGCGAGGTCCTCGGCTACGTCGAGCTCGACCGGGAGGACGGGGCAATCGAGATCGGCCCGCCGGACACCGGATTCGGCGGACTGCAGCCCACCATCATCCTGAGCCCCAGCACCGACCCGCGGACCGGGAAGCTTCCCCTGCACATCGACGTCAACCCCGTCGACCGGGACCAGGACGCCGAGCTGGAAAGGTTGCTCGCCCTCGGCGCCCGTCCCGCCGATGTCGGCCAGACCGGCGACGAGCAATGGCACGTCCTGGCAGACCCCGAGGGCAACGAGTTCTGCCTCCTGCGCAGGCGGCTTGAGCCCGTCACCTCCTAGGAGAGCGGCGGGCTCCCGGCCCCAACCACCGAGTACTGCGATTGCCCGTCCACGAACGTGGCCAGGACCCGGGAGGTTGCCAGGTCATCCGGCGCAGCCGCCAGCGGATCAACGTCGAACACGGTGAAGTCGGCGCGCTTGCCCACCGTGATGGAGCCGGAGACCGTCCACTCCCCCGCAGCCCGTGCCGCGTGCGAGGTGTAGCCTTCGAGCGCCTGCCGGGCCGTCAGCGCCTGCCCGGGAGCGATCGGCTGTTCACCAGGGCGGCCCGACCGCCGCCGCAATTGCGCGTCCGCCAGGATGGGCAGCGGTTCGAACGGAGCGATCGGCCAGTCGGAGCCGAGCCCCAGGGTGGTTCCCGCGGCACGGAGGTCCGCACACCGCCAGGCGTTGTTCGCCCTCTCCGTTCCGAGCCGGGTGGACCAGTTGTCCGAGTGGTCGGCGCGGGAGTAATGCGTGCAGTGGGTCGGCTGCATGCTGGCGATGAGGCCGGACCGGGAGAACCTCCCGATCAGCTCGTCCGGAACGGTTTCGAGGTGTTCGATCCGGTGCACGGCCGGCGGAGTGCCCGCCGGCAGGGACTCGAAGGCATCCAGGACAGCTGCCACTCCGGCATCGCCGATTGCGTGTGTGGCAGTGGGAATGCCACGCCCGGCGAAGTACCGCACGGCCTCGGCATATTCCTCCGGCCGGGGCCAGAACGGCGCCACCGACTCACCGTAGGCATCGGGTTCAAACAGCCAGGCTGTGCCGTTGTCCACTGTGCCGTCCACGAACAGCTTGATGCCGGCTACCTGCCAGCGCCGTCCGCCCACGCCGATTCGCTCCGCCAGCCCGCGCCAGTCCCGCTCGCCGGTGCCGGGCATGCACCACGGCGAGATCCGCAGGCGCAGCGGGAGGCCGGCGTCAGTCTCTTCTTCGAGCGCACGGTACAGCTCCAGCGAATCGTCACCGCAGTCCATCACGTGAGCCCCCGTCAGCCCGGACCGCGTGAACTGTGTGAACAGTTCCGCCAGCCGCGCCTTCCGTTCGGCGAAGGACTCGGCTGGCACCACCCGCGCAACGAGCTCGACGGCGGCCGCCTCCAGCAGGAGCCCCGTGGGCCTGCCGCTGGCGTCGCAGACCACCGCGGCTGCCTGGTCGAAGGAGCGCGGCCCGGTGACCCCGGCGACTTCGAGGGCCCGGGAACTGGCGAGCGCGGAATGCCCGTCGAACAGGCGGACAAGGCACGGAAGTCCGGAGACGGCGTCGTCAATCAGCTCGCGGTGGGCGGCGGCGGATCCGAACACGTTGGGGTCCAGGCCCCAGCCCCGCACCCACTCGCCTGGCGCCGTTGCGGCTGCTGCCGCGCGCAAAAGCGTGCGCACGGCAACCAGGTCCGCTGCGCCGGACAGGTCGCAGCCGCGGGTCAGTTCCAGTCCAAAAACAGGATGGATATGGCAGTCCACCAGACCGGGGGTCAGCACGGCATCACCGAAGTCGATGACCTCCGCAGCTGGCCACTCTGCCGCATCCGCCCGGCTTCCGACGGCGGCGATCACGCCGTCCCGGACGGCAACGGCCTGCGGCGCCGGGCTCCCGGAGGGGCGGCCGTCCATCGTGTGGATGGTGCCGGCGAGGATGACTACATCAGGATTCATGGGTTTCGAAGCTTCCAATCTGCGCGAAGGTTTCCGGCCGGTGGCGGCGCACCCAGCGGGCGGCCAGGAGTCCGGCGATAAAGACGAGCGGCGTCACCAGGATGAGGATGGTGTTGGTCAGTGCGTCGGCGAAGGTGAGCAGTTCGATGTTGAACCCGATGAGCAGCACCACGCCGAAGAGCAGGATGGCCGACGCGAGACTGAGCGGCACCATCAGCCGGTGCGTGGCGGCGTCGGGGTTCCGGCGCAGGTAGAGGAAGGCGGCCACGGAGACCAGACCCTGCAGCCCGACGATGCCGAAGATCCCCGGCGTGTTCACCCAGATCAGCAGCTGCTGGTACGGATCGGCGTTCAGGAGGGCGCAGACCGTGATGACCGCGGCGGCCAGGAGCGTCTGCACCTGGCCGGCCCGGTGCGGGGACTTGAACTTCGGGTGGGTCTGCCCCAGGGAGGCCGGCAGCACGCCGTCGCGCGCCAGCATGTAGACGTAGCGGTTGATCGCGTTGTGGAAGGCGAGCTGGGAGGCGTAGACGCTGGTGACGATCAGCATGTACATCGTCACCTCGGCCCAGGGACCCACATAGTGGTTGATGGTCTGGAAGAACATGCCGCCGGCCAGTTCCCCCGCGGCTTCCGCGGCGCGGTCTTCGCCGTAGGCCTGCACCACGGCCCAGACGATGAAGGCGTAGAACACGGACATGAAGCCCACGGCGATGTACGTGGCGCGGGGCACCGACCTGTCCGGGTCGCGGGCCTCCGAGCGGTACAGCACGGTGGATTCGAAGCCCATGAACGCGGCGAAGCAGATGCCGAGGATGGCCAGCACGCCCGGCCCGAAAGCGTTCTCCGGGCTGAAGGAACCCACGCCGATTCCGTGCGCTCCGCCAGCGCTGAGGATGCCAACTCCCATCACGGCCAGGATGCCGGTCTCGGCCACGAGGAGCACGCCGAGCACTTTGGCGCCGACGTCGATCCCGCGGAAGCCGAGGAACCACACGGCAGCCACCGCGGCAAGGGCGATGACCGGCCAGGGCAAGTCGAGCCCGAAGACGACCTTGAGCATGTCGTGGGTCTGGACGGCGAAGAGGCCGTAAACCCCGATCTGAAGGCAGTTGTAGGAGACGATCGCCAGGATGGCCGAGGCGAGCCCCACGGTCTTGCCCATGGCCAGCGAAATGTAGGTGTAGAAGCCGCCGGCCGCCTTCACGTGCCGGGTCATGGCCATGAAGCCGACGGCGAAGAGGCTGAGCACGAGGCCTGCCAGGAGGTAGCCGGCCGGGGCGCCGATGCCGCCGACGTTGATGGCCACCGGGGCAACGCCCGCCATGACGGTCAGTGGCGCTGCCGCCGAAATAACGAGGAAGGCAATCCCGCCCGTGCCAAGGGCATTGCGCTTGAGGGCGCCGTCAGCAGACGACGCCGGAGGTCTGGTTTGGGTATCCGGCACTGGTCCTTCCTTTCTGGGAAGCCCGACTAAACGAAAGGCTTTCGTTTAGTATGAGGGCGTGTGGCGCGGAGCACAATAGCTTTTGGAAAGCGGCCGCAACAGGTGCCGGATACTAGGCTGGGTTCCGATGTTCTAATGCTGCAGACAGGAGATTTCATGGGGCGCCCGCTCCTCCCGCTGATATCCGTGGACGCCCTGACGACGGCCGCGCTGGAACTGGTTGATGAGAGCGGTGACTTCAGCTTTCCAAAGCTGGCGAAAAGGATCGGCGTCAGCCAGTCCTCCATCTACAACCACGTCAGCGGCCGGGACGAGATCCTGGAACTGCTCCGCCACAGGATCATCACCGAGCAGCCGTATCCTCCCGTGGACCACAGCGACTGGGAACCCGCGCTGCGCGTCCTGATCCGCGCTTACCGCGACGCCTTTGCCCGCCACCCGCGGCTGGCTCCGCTGCTGGTGCTGCAGTCCATCACGGACCCGGAGGTCATGGGCCTCTACGAGGACCTGGCCCTGGCGCTGGAGAGCGCGGGATTCCGCGGGCGTGACGTCGTGGCGGCCATCTCCACCATCGACAGTTTCGCCCTCGGCGCGGCCCTGGACCTGGCGGCCCCGGAAGTGGTGTGGGACCCGCCGGCCGAGGGCTATCCCACGCTGAAGCGCGCACTCGGCAACGCGGGACCGTCAGAGAATCGGGGCGGGCACGCGTTCGATTTCGGGCTGGACGTGGTCATCGGCGGCCTGCGGGCGAAACTGGGCGGCTAGGAAATCCGAGCCGGCGAAACAGCCCTCCGGCGTCCCCGCAAACTCGCCACACCCCACAGCGCAAGGAATGCCGCCACCAGCAGCAGCCCGGCATCGCCCAGATCGATCCCGCCCAGCCAGGCGGTCAGCGGGTCCTTCAGCCCGAACGCCGCGTTGAAGAAGCCGCCAAGGGTTATCACGGCAACAAAAAGTGCTGACACTGCTGAGAGCCCGGTGATGACGGCGTTGAACCCGAGCTTGCGCAGGGGGTCATGAATGGCCGACTTGTACATCCGCATCATGGCCACGCCGTTCGCCGTGTCGCACAGTGTCATGGCGGCGGTGAACGCGAGCGGCAGCGCCAGCAATGCGACAGGCGAAACACCCGCCAAGGACGCCGCCGTCGTCATTACCAGGAGCCCGATGGTGGTGGCCGTATCAAAACCGAGCCCGAACAGAAATCCGATCACGTACACGTTCCTGGGCCGCCGCACCTTTGACAGCGGCCGGGCCAGCAAGCGGGCCACAAGGCCCTTGGCTTCGAGCTCCTCGGGCAGCACCGTTCCGCCGCCGCGGACCCTGCGGTAGGACCGGGCCGCCCCGAGGAATGCTGATCCGTTGAAGATCCCCATGGCCAGCAGGAACAGTCCGGAGACCCCGCCGCCGATCAGGCCCAGGACCAGGTTTCCGGTGCTGCCCCCGGTCATGAACCTGCCCACCAGCGACACCCCGGAAACCACCAGGGCGCCGGCCAGGATCACCACCGAACTGTGCCCCAGGCTGAACGCGAATCCCACACTGGTGGGGTCCTGCCGCTGGGCCACGAATTTGCGGGTGGAGTTGTCGATCGCGGCGATATGGTCCCAGTCGTAGCTGTGCTTGATGCCGGCCAGATAGGCCGTAAGCACCAGTCCAAACGCCAGCGGCTGCCCCGACGCCGCGGTCCCGGCAACCAGGAGCACGACGGCGGCAAGGTGGAGGATGCCCACCGCACCGAAGGTGGCCAGCAGGCGCGTCCGGAGCGGCAACTGCTCACGCTCGCGGTACATGGCTGCGAACTGGGTCAAGGTAGTCATCAGTACTTCCTCAGGTTCAGGGGCGCTTGGCCAAACCAGCGTTGACGGAGAAGGCCGCTGCAGCCACCCAGTAGCGTATTGAGTTTTTCGGTGCTGTCCGACAGGGACCTGAGCACCAGGGCCGTGATGCCGTCCATTGTGGCACTGAGGGAGACCCCTGTGTAGGCGTCGAACTTTTCCGCCAGCCGGCGCAGATCATCGGCGAGCGCCTGGTCTACCCTCGCGTCCACCACCACCAGCGAACCCAGGTGGCTGTGGCCCTCCATGAAGCCCGTGCCGGTGACATCGTCGAGGGGCGGGCGGATCAGCAGGTTGTCCAGGGCGAGCAGCCGGGCGCCTCCGTCCGTCTCCACGTGGATCTCGTTGCGGAGCCGCAGCTCCTCGTACCGGAAGGAGGCGCCGTCCGGCGACCACCCCGGCGTGATCACCTCGGCCATTACCAGGCTCGACGTCGGCCGTACCGTGATGTGGGTGTTCTGCCGGTAGCATGCCTCACGGTAGGCGATGACCTGGTCGGGCGCCAGCTCAAGCCGGGACCCCTCCCCCAGCCGGACGGTCATCCGCTGCTTGGCAAACGATCCCGGCGTCCGATAGATCTTCGTCGCAGACTGCGTGGTGAGCAGCAGATCGGCCCCGTCCCCCACCTCCACGTCTATAACGTAAAGATCGGCCCCCAAATAAGCCCCGCCGGGATTGACGACGACGTAGCAAACCTGGCCGGTGTCATCCAGATAGTGCGGCCGCAAAACCCGCAAGGTGCCCCGATGAAACTGGTGCGATGCAAAAGACTTCCCAGCACGCGTGGCAACTCGCAGCTCAAGCTCCCCCCTCGCCGAAGCCGCCGGACCCAACCCGGCGGCCGAGGAGGTGACCGTCTGAGGTGCCGCCGTCGTGCTCATTGCGCCAGGTCGAGCATCAGCACTTCATGCCGGATCCATTCGATGACGTGCTCGAGGCCTTCGTCGGTTTTGAGGTTGGTGAAGCAAAACGGCTTGGCGCCGCGGAATTCGCGGGAGTCGCGCTCCATGACCGCGAGGTCGGCGCCGACGTGCGGGGCGAGGTCTGTTTTATTGATGATGAAGAGGTCGGACTTGATCATGCCCTGGCCGGCCTTGCGGGGGATCTTCTCCCCCTGCGCAACGTCGATGATGTAGATCGAGAAGTCGACCAGCTCGGGGCTGAAGGTGGCCGAGAGGTTATCGCCGCCGGACTCCACGAAGATCACCTGCAGGTCCGGGTGCCGCTGCTTGAGCTCCTCGACGGCGGCTGTGTTCATGGACGTGTCTTCGCGGATGGCGGTGTGCGGGCAGCCGCCGGTTTCGACGCCGATGATGCGGTCCTCGGGCAGGATGCCGTTGGCGGCCAGGATCTTGGCATCCTCGATCGTGTAGATGTCGTTGGTGATGGCGGCCATGGAGATCTCCGCGCTCATGTGGCGCGTGAGCCGTTCCACCAGCTGGGTCTTCCCGGCGCCGACGGGGCCGCCGATGCCGATCTTGATGGGTTCAGTCATGTTGTCCTCCTGCTAGCTCATGAACATGCGGGCACGCTGACGCTCATGCCTCATCTGCGAAATTTCCAGTCCGGGGCTTACCGCCCCGAAGTCGTCCGGCGTCAGGCGAGCGGCCCTCTTGACGGCGTCAGCAACGCCGTCGTGCGCGTTGCGCAGCACCCGCTGACCGGCGGTCTGCCCGAGCGGAATGGCCCGGACGGCGTTCTGCGTCAGGGAGGTGACGGTGGCGAAAAGGTACGCGGCGGTCGCCTCCGCCGGCGGAACCTCCAGGGAACGGGCGACGACGGCGAACGCCAGCGGTTGATGGCCGGCGGCCCGGCCCCCGCTCACCAGCGACCGGTACTCCAACAGCTCGGCAGAGGGAAACACTTCGGCGCCGATCTCCAGCATCCTGTTCCCCATCTTGATGCTGGCCTCCCGCACCTGCCGCGGCAGAAGCTGCGCCGTAAGCAGCTCATCGAGCTCAAGGACAGGAACGCCGTCATAAAGGAATCGAATGGCCAACGCATCCGAATAGGTCAGCTGCTGCGAAAGGAACGCCTCCAGCCACCGCTCAAACGACTCCTCATCATGAACGACCCCCCGCTCGATATAGGTCTCAAACCCCAAGGAGTGGGCAAAAGCCCCCGTAGGCAGCGCGGAATCAGTAAGCTGCCGCAGCGCCAGCTGATAGCTAGTGGCTGTGTTCAGCATGGCGGAAAGGCACTGGTATGACGCGTTCCTGGCGGTCGTAGGGCACTCCGACGTGTTTGAGATAGTCCTCGACGGTGTGGTCGTACTGGCACACCATGACCTGGGCGCCGTACTCGGACGACGCGTCGAAAAACTGTGCCTGCAGGTGCCGGTTGCCGAGGGAGTGCGCCACGATACCCATCTCATGGATAGTCCGGGGTGCGATCACCAGGACGTCGGTGGGGAGCACGGAGACCACGATCATGTTGGTGTCGGCCACATGCAGCACGTCGCCATCGCGGAGGTCCGCTGAGCCGGCAGGAAGCCTGATGCCGATCTCGTTGCCATGGTCAGTGGTGGCCCGCTGGATGCGTTTGACCAGCTGGGCGCTGGGCAGCACCACCTTTTCCCGGTGCAGGCCGGGGTAGGACCCGGCAGGCTGATCATGCAGGTTGCCGAGGACTTTTTCAACGATCATCTGGAACTCCTAGAAGAGGAAGTACCGCTGGGCCATGGGCAGTACATCCGATGGTTCACAGGTGACCTCTTCGCCGTCAACAGTCACCGCGTAGGTTTCCGGGTCCACCTCGATATTGGGCGTGGCGTCGTTGTACTTCAGGTCTGCCTTGGTCAGGGTCCGGATGCCTGAAACCGGCCGGATGACCTTCCCCAGGCCCAGTTCCTCCGGCACGCCGGCGTCGATGGCTGCCTGGGAGAGGAAAGTGATGGACGACTGTTGCAGGGCCTTGCCGTGGGCACCGAACATGGGCCGCATGGTGCGCGGCTGCGGCGTGGGGATGGAGGCATTGGCATCGCCCATCAGGGCGTAGGCGATCTGGCCTCCCTTGAGCACCAGCTCAGGCTTTACGCCGAAGAACGCCGGATCCCAGAGCACCAGGTCGGCGAATTTGCCCTCCTCCACGGAGCCGATGGAACCAGCCATGCCCTGGGCGATGGCCGGGTTGATGGTGTACTTGGCCACGTAGCGCTTCAGCCGGAAGTTGTCGCTCCCCGTCCCGGAACCGGACGCAGCACCGTGCATGCCACCGGCAGGGTCCGTCAGAACGCCGCGCTGCTTCTTCATCTTGTCCGCCACCTGCCAGGTGCGGGTGATCACCTCGCCCACGCGCCCCATGGCCTGGGAGTCGGACGACGTGATCGCGAAGATCCCCATGTCCTGGAGCACGTCCTCGGCGGCGATGGTTTCGGCCCTGATCCGGGAATCGGCGAAGGCCACGTCCTCCGGGATGTCCGGGTTGAGGTGGTGGCACACCATCAGCATGTCCAGGTGCTCCTCGATGGTGTTGCGGGTGTAGGGGAGCGTGGGGTTCGTGGAGGCTGGAAGCACGTTCGGCAGGCCGGCGATCTTGATGATGTCCGGCGCATGCCCGCCCCCGGCGCCTTCTGTGTGGAACGTGTGGATGACGCGGCCGCCGATGGCCCGGATGGTGTCCTCCACGAAACCGCATTCGTTCAGCGTGTCAGTGTGGATGGCTACCTGGACGTCGTACTCGTCCGCCACCTTCAGTGAGGTGTCGATCGAAGACGTGGTGGCGCCCCAGTCCTCGTGGACCTTCAGGCCCACCGCGCCCGCGCGGATCTGCTCGGCGAGCGGCTCCATGGCGGAGGCGTGCCCCTTGCCGAGCAGTCCGATATTGATGGGAAGGCCTTCTGCGGCCTGCAGCATACGGTGGATGTGCCACTTCCCCGGGGTGACGGTGGTGGCCTTCGTGCCTTCGGCCGGTCCGGTGCCCCCGCCCACCATGGTGGTCACGCCGCTGCAGAGGGCAGTGGCCACCTGGTCTGCGGAAATGAAATGGATGTGCGTATCCACTCCCCCGGCGGTGAGGATTTTGCGTTCCCCCGCGATGATCTCTGTACTGGCGCCGATGACGATGTCCACGCCGTCGGCGATCTGCGGGTTTCCGGCCTTGCCGATTTTGAAGATGTGGCCATCCTTCAGGGCGACGTCAGCCTTGTAGATGCCGGTGTGGTCCAGCACCACGACGTTGGTGATGACGGTGTCCGGAACGTCCTCATCCCGGACGGCCTGGCCGTTCTGGCCCATGCCGTCCCGGATGACCTTGCCGCCGCCGAAGACCACTTCCTCGCCATAGTTGGTGAGGTCCTTCTCGATCTCCAGGAACAGGTCGGTGTCGGCCAGGCGGATGGCGTCGCCCGTCGTCGGGCCGTAAAGATCCGCATACTGCCTGCGGGACAACTCAAAGCTCATCGGTCTCCCCCGTCCCGGCCGGTGTCCCGGTCGTCGCCCAGGCTGCCATTCACGGCGTTGCTGAGGCCGTGGACCTCACGGCTGCCGGCCAGCCTGATCAGCCGGACGGTTTTTCCGTCGCCCGGTTCAAACCGTGCGGCTGTGCCGGCCGGGATGTCCAGGCGCCGCCCGTAGGCGGCGTCGCGGTCGAATTCCAGCGCCGGATTCGCCTCCGCGAAATGGTAATGAGAGCCCACCTGCACGGGCCGGTCACCAGTATTAAGGACGACGACGTCGACCGCCTCACGGCCCGCGTTGATGGTCAGCGGTTCAGGACGCAGGACGTACTCTCCGGGAATCATGGCGCCCCTATCGGATGGGATTGTGGACGGTGACGAGTTTGGTGCCATCGGGGAAGGTTGCCTCGATCTGGACATCGTGGATCATCTCCGGCACGCCCTCCATGACGTCGTCACTGCTGAGCAGCGTGGCGCCGTAGCTCATGAGCTCGGCCACTGTTCTGCCGTCCCGCGCGCCCTCGATCAGTTCGTAACTGATGATGGCCACGGCTTCCGGGTAGTTCAGTTTGAGCCCCCGAGCCTGGCGCCTGCGGGCGAGGTCGGCGGCTATCACGATCATGAGTTTTTCCTGCTCACGGGGCAGCAGATGCATGAGGATCCCTTCAACGGCCTGCGGGTAGGCGTGGGACCCAGACTAGGCCCCGCACGTTTCTACTACGTTTCAGGAGCATCAGGTCCGGCTCCCGGCGCCCGGCGCTGACGGCCCGGCGCTGAACCGCCCGCCGAGCCGGGCAAGGATCTCATCGCTCGACCGGACAGGCTGGCGGTATGTCGTGGACAGGATGCGCAGCATGTCCGCGGCATCCTGGCTGTCCTCCGACGCCGTGGCGTCCCCGGCATACGTAACCCGGATGTTATGGGCGAAGGCGTCCGCTCCGGTCTGGGCGATGCAGTTGTGCGTGGAGACGCCGGCCAGTACCACTTCGTCGGCGCCCCAGTTCCGCAGCCGGGACAGCAGGTTGGTACCCATAAAGGCGCTGTCCCGCGTCTTGTTCAGCTGCGGCAGGCCATCGGTGGCGAGGCCGGGCACGGTGTCCGCCTGCTCGCTGCCGCGGAAAATGAAGCCTTGGTCGTCGTCGAGCATGTTAAGCGTCCACGTTGACTTGTCCCGCTCGTGCTCGGTGCCAACCAGCAGCGCCTTGTGGCCGCTCGACGTGAACCCCTCCAGCAGCATGTTGCAGGAGCTGACCACCCGCTCCTTTTGGGCTGCCAGTTCCGGTGCCTCGAAGTAGGCGTTCTGCATGTCGATGATGAGTAGGGCAATCATGGACGCACCTTTCCTGCACTGAGAAATCTATGGGGCCGAGGCACGGGTTCGCAACCCAAATTCCGCTTGCACATGCACGCCCCCGGCGGCATTCTCGGTCCCCTCGATCCGGTCAATCAGCAGTTGCACTGACCGCTCGGCGATCTCGTCCATGCCCGGAGCGACTGTGGTCAGCGACGGGGACGAGAACCGCGCCTCATCGATGTCGTCGAACCCGGCTACGGCTGCGTCCTCCGGAACCCTGACCCCCCGGATCAGGAGTTCGTGCATGGCGCCCAACGCCAGGGCGTCGTTCAATCCAAAGAGAGCGTCGAACGGCTGGCCGCTGCCGAGCAGCCTTGCCACCGCCGACGCGCCGCCGTCACGGCGCCACTCCGCCGGCACAATCAGCGCCGGATCGAAGTCCACTCCCGCGTCTGCCAACGCCTCCCGGTATCCGGCCAGCCGAAGGCCTGGCGAACCGGCACGGTCACCCGGGGAGGCACCGATCACCGCAATACGGCGCCGGCCTCCCGCGAGCAGGTGGGCTGTCATGGCCTTAGCCGCGTCCACATTCTTCATGGTCACGAGGTCGAACCGCGGGTCGTCAATGTGCTCGCCGAGCATCACGAGGGGCTTGGTTCCGCGGCGGGCTGCGTCCACGGCGTCCGCGTCGAGCACCAGCGGCGTGAATAACAGACCGTCGGTCAGCTGGCTCAGGGATCCCTGCAGTGCAGTGAGCTCGTTGGCCCGGGTGGCCGCGGACTGCTCCACCAGGACGCGGTAGTCCCGGGCAACTGCCGCCGTCATGAGCCGGGAAGCGAGCTCTGCGTAATACGGCACGGACAGGTCGGACACCACCAGGCCCAGCATGCGGGACTTTCCGGACCGCAGGCTCCGCGCCGTCAGGTTGGCCTCGTACCCAAGCTCGGCGACGGCGTCCAGCACTTTCTGCCGGGTGGCCGGCCTGATGAACTCATAGTTGTTGAGCACATTCGACACGGTTTTCAGGGACACTCCAGCCGCGCGGGCAACGTCGTTCATTGTCACGGCCATGCAAGGTACCTTTCGCGGCAGACATCCCCCGGGCATCTCTCTCACGTACATCGTTGCAGAATGCGGGCCGCCCCGCCCGCCAAGAATTTCCCAAGGTGGGTCCCGCACCCTTTCTGCAAGGCCTCTTTGGCTCTGTGGCCAGGCAACGGCGCCTGGCCACAGGGACCGGCGGTGTCTCCAGTAGCAGCGGGCACCGGCGGGGCCGGTCCGGAAGCGGTGAACGCGCGGTGCCACCGGCCGGCCGGTAACCAGGTGGCGCGGCAGGACAGGATGGGGAACGTTGCGGCGGAAGGGGCCCGAATTGTTGGAAGGTGCAGGGGGGCCCATCGAGGGATTACCCCCGTCAGAACGGCAGTTTGCTCTGGTGGTTTCCCATCATGCCCGCACACCGTACCGGGGAACCGTGCCCCGGTACGGAGATGGGGGTCTCGAACCAGTTGGCGACGCGGGGGGCCGGGGATCCGGCCTGGAGTTCCTGGCCCGGCTCGGTTCGGGACCCGTCCGGATCAATTCGGACGTCATTTCGGATGTGGACGGTGTGGCCGGATCAGTGGTGCTCGCCACGTGCAACCGGTTCGAGGTGTACTGCGACGTTGCTCCCGGCGCGGATCCGGACATCACCAGGGAGCGCGTGCTGGGCCTCATCGGCACATGCTCAGGCGTTTCCGCGGAGGAAGTCCGCGGGACCCTTGACTGCCTGACGGGCACTGCCCTGGCCGAGCACCTTTTCTCAGTGGGGTCCGGCCTTGACTCGGCGGTGGTGGGCGAACGGGAAATTGCCGGGCAGCTGCGCCGCTCACTTGCCACGGCCCAGGAAACCGGAGCGGCCAGCGGAGCACTGGTCCGGCTCTTCCAGGCGGCCTCCCGGGCCGCCCGCGAGGTTGGATCGCTGACTGCCCTGGGTGAGGCCGGCCGCTCCATGGTGTCCGTTGCGCTGGACTGTGCCCTGTCCAGGCTGGGCCGCCGGGACCTGTCCGGCCTGTCCGTGGTGGTCATCGGCACCGGGGCCTACGCCGGCTCCACCCTCGCACTCCTGGCGGCAAGGACATGTTCTGCGATCTCGGTGTTTTCCTGGTCCGGACGGGCGGAGGCCTTTGCTTCGGCCAGGGGCGCCACCGGCCTGACCTCAGAGGACTTGCCCGCCGCCATCCGCGCAGCTGATGTGGTGGTCGGATGCAGCGGCCGCGGCCCCAGGCTTGGCCAGGAGGATTTCCGGACCTTCAGGCACGGCGCTGCAGCCCCGCTCGTCGTCGTCGACCTCGCCCTCAGCCGGGATTTTGAACCGGAGGTGGGCGAACTGCCCGGGCTCGATCTCATCACGCTGGAGCATGTGCGGCTGGCCTCGCCACGGGAACACACTGACGTCGTCCGGCAGGCCGGTGAGCTTGTCCGGCGGGCGGCCCTGAGATTTGAGGAGGAGCGGCAGGCGCGGCTTCTGGATCCCGCGATCGTGGCGCTGCGCGAACACATGCAGTCGGTGCTGGCAGGGGAAGTCGCGCGGGTGAAGAACCAGCACGGCTGCACCGCCACGGCGGAGGCGGTGGAGTTCGCCCTGCGGCGGGTGGTGCGGCAGCTTCTGCACGTGCCCACCTCAAGGGCACGCGCACTGGCCGCGACGGGCCGGCAGGACGAGTACACCGCTGCCCTTGAGACGCTGTTTGGCCTGGCCATTCAGCCCGGGGCGAAGATGGATGCTGGCACGAAGATGGAGGCCAGTGCCAACGGCCACAACCCCACAGCGGAATCGGGTGCGCAGGTCTGCCCGGCACTGGAACGGCGGGACTTGCCCGCAGCGGACGGCACCCTGCCGGCAGCCAGTTAGCCGTTACCCCGGATTGGCGGCGGACATAAAAAGTCCCCGGACTCCTGTTGCCAGGAAGCCGGGGACTTTCCACTCTTCGCTAAAAGAGTGGGCCCTGTGGGGATCGAACCCACGACCCACGGATTAAAAGTCCGATGCTCTACCAACTGAGCTAAAGGCCCAAACTGCCTGCTGGAATGCGGACTTCAACAGCCTGCACACGCGAAACAGTTCCAGTCCATTTCTGGACGATTAACACTGTACCCCAGACGGTGGGGACTTCAGCACGGCGCCCCGCCGCCGTCGTCGAACGTGTCTTTTCCGGGAGACACCACGGGATTCGGCCAGCGACGAAGGCAGTGCGGGCGCCGAAGGGACGCTCGATTCCGGTTCCTTGCAGGAGTAGCGTGGGACCATGAGCCAGAAAGCAGGAACCAGCGGCCCGGGCGGGGCGGAGCGGCACCACAAACCGAAGCCTTTTGCGCCCATTGATTTCGAACCTTTCGCAGGCGGCGCCGATCCGGCACGTGTCTCGGAAGCTGCGCACCTCGCCGCCCAGGCCTTGGTGCGCCACGGGCGGGACAGCGATGATCCCGTCATCACCAATCGGCTGGTCAAGCTGGCCGACGAGCAGGGCCTTGAGGCGATAGCGGAAATGTGGGCGGAAAGCCCCGCACGCTCGCTGCCCGGTGCGCTGTGGCGGCTGTATGCCCTCCGCGCAGCAACGGTGCAGGATCCCGAGCGCATCTCCGTCTATTTCAAGGCGGGCAAGGACACCGCGCAGGTCGCCAACGTGGTGGCCGGCGCGGCCGAACCGCCGGGTGCGGACGAAATGAAGACCATGGCGGACGCCATCCTGTCCGGGGCCTTCGACGGCGACTTCGACGTCGCGCTGGAGCGGTCTGCCGCGTTCTGCCGCGTAGTAGCCCTTGGCCAGGCCACGCTCGCGGACGGCGCGGAGCATTCGAACGAGAGCCACGCGCGCAAACTGACGCGCAACTCCCACCTGCTCGTGAAGACCGCAGAGGACCTGGAACACGCCGCCAACGCCTGGCGGCTGGGTGAGCTCGACTGACCCATCAGGCCCGATCTGTCAATGTTGACTTGGCCCAGCCAAAGTAGAACACTGAAACTGGTGCCGAACCGCGAAACCCCCGGGCTTCAACATTTAGCCGCCTAGAGCGGCCTACCGCCGAGAGGCGTATCCGGTTCGGCACCATTTTTATGCCCTCATTCAGGTGCCGGTAAAGTAATGGGTAGCTGCGGGCGGGACGTCAAGTCAAAGACCCCCGCGGCGTCCCGCCCTGACAATCCTCCGGAGACCGGTACTCATGAAGCTGCGCCTTTTTCCCCAGGAGCCCGCAGGCCTGAACCTGCTTTCGCAGCTGGCCCGGCAGATCGTTTTTGCCAGCGCCACCATGGCGGAACTCCTGGGCGCGCCGGCCACCGAACACCACCGGCTGGTGGAGGACATGCACAACCACGAGGCAAAGTCGGCCGAGCTGCACTTCGCACTCCTGACCCACATGCGCACCAGCTTCGTGAACCCCCTCCCCCGCGAGGACATGTACGCTCTTTCGCAGAGCCTGAACGAAGCCATCGAGAAGCTGGACGGCGCGGCCGAGCTGGTGGCGCTCTACAACCTGGACCGGCTGCCCAAGCGCGCCGCCGACCAGCTGGAGATCATCAGCCGCCAGGCCGAGCTGACGGCCGACGCCATGCGCCGGCTGAACAACCTGGACGATCTTGAGGACTACTGGATCGAGGTCCTGCGCCTGGCCAAGCGGGCCGAACGAACGCACCGCGTCTGGGTGGCGGACATGCTCAAGGACATGAAATCAGCCCAATATGCCCGCAACCGCGATATCGCCAACCAGCTGGTTGACGTCACCAAGGACATGCGCCGCATCGCCACCCAGGTGGGCAGCATCATCGTCAAGGAATCCTGAGGTGACGCTGTTCATCTTCGCCCTGGTGGTGCTCCTCACTGCGGCATTCTCCTTCATCAACGGCTTCCGGGATGTGTCCACGTCTGTGGCCGTGGCCGTGCGAACGCGTGCCCTGACTCCCACCGTGGCGGTCCTGCTGGCGACCCTCTTCAACCTCATAGGTGCACTCCTGAGCGCCGGCCTGGCGGTGGCCATCAGCCAGAACTGGGTCACCCTCCCGCGGGGGGACAGCGGCCTGACCATCATCGTCGCGGGCCTCGCCAGCGCCTGCGCCTGGGGCCTTTACCTGTGGTGGCGTGGCGTTCCCTCCTCCTCCACGCATGCCCTGGTGGGCGGGCTGGCGGGAGCGGGAACTGCCAGCGTGCTGGTGGGCGGCAACTCGGTGGGCGGAGTGGACCAGTCGCTCCTTTTCCAGGTGGTGCTCCCCCTGGTCCTCTCGCCGGTCATCGCCTTCATCGCCGCCTACCTGCTGGTGTTTCCCGTCACCTGGGCTGCGCGCTACACCCAGCCCAGCGTGGTCAACAAGCGGTTCCGGGCCGCCCAGTCCATCGCGGCCGGCGCCGTGGCCTTCGGCCACGGGCTGCAGGACGGCCAGCGGATCAGCGCGGTACTCATCCTGGCATTGCTGGCCGCCGGCTATTCCGACGGCGGCTCGCTTCCGATGTGGGTGGCCCTTCTGTCCGCCTTCACCATCGCCGTGGGCACGCTGTTTGGCGGCTGGCGCATCTCGCACACCATTGGCTACCGCCTCACCCGGGTGGACCCGCTGCGTGGTGTGGTGGCCCAGGGCTTCAGTGCGCTCCTGCTGTTTATTGGCGCCATCGGGCTGCACTGGCCGGTGTCCACCACCCACACCGTCACGTCCGCCGTACTCGGCGCCGGGGAAAACCAGCAATTTGCCACCAGCCACCGCAAGCTGGTGACCCGGATCCTGTCGCTGTGGGTCCTGACGCCCGCAGCCACCGCTGCGGGAGCCTTCGTCCTCGAACTGGCGCTCTCCCCGCTCATCGGCGCCTGAGCAAGCAACGCGGGGTCACTTACCGCCCCTCCGGAGGTCCGGATACGGCGATAAATGACCCCGCGTTGCTGTGGCTCGCTCTGGAAAGAGCCGGTGGTGGGCCCACGCCGGCAGGGATTATCCGAAGCGGCCGGAGACGTAGTCCTCGGTGGCCTTCTGGCTCGGGTTGTTGAAGATGGTGCTGGTCTCGGCGAACTCGATGAGCTTGCCGGGCTTGCCGGTGCCGGCGATGTTGAAGAACGCAGTCTTGTCCGAGACGCGGGCGGCCTGCTGCATGTTGTGGGTCACGATCACCACGGTGTACTGGTCCTTGAGCTCGTTGATGAGGTCCTCGACGGCCAGGGTGGAGATCGGGTCCAGGGCGGAACACGGCTCATCCATGAGGATCACCTGCGGCTCCACGGCAATGGCGCGGGCAATGCAGAGGCGCTGCTGCTGGCCGCCGGACAGTCCTGAGCCCGGCTTCGCCAGGCGGTCTTTGACCTCGTTCCAGAGGTTGGCACCGCGGAGCGAGCGTTCCACCAGGGCGTCGGCCTCGCCCTTGGAGATCTTCTGGTTGTTCAGTTTCACGCCGGCCAGGACGTTGTCCCGGATGGACATGGTGGGGAACGGGTTGGGCCGCTGGAACACCATGCCAATCTGGGAGCGCACCGTTACCGGGTCCACGCCAGGCCCGTACAGGTTGTCGCCGTCGAGCAGCACCTCGCCCTCGACCCGGGCACCGGGCAGTACCTCGTGCATGCGGTTGAGGGTGCGCAGGAAGGTGGACTTACCGCAGCCCGAGGGGCCGATGAACGCGGTGACCGACTTGGCCTCGATGTTGATGCTGACGTCTTCCACGGCCAGGAAATTGCCGTAGTACACGTTCAGGTCTTTGACGTCGATGCGCTTGGACATGATGTTCCTTAACTTGCTGGTATGTAATGAAGTCTAGGTTCCGGCCGCAGGGGGCCGGAAGGTGCGATCCGGCCTAGCGGCCCGTCTTCGGTGCGAAGACCCGGGCAATCAGGCGGGCGCCCAGGTTGAGCAGCATCACCAGGATGATGAGGACCAAGGCCGCACCCCATGCCCGCTGCGACGACGGATCGGGGTTGGACGGCGACGTGGGGTTCAGGATTTGCGTGTAGATGAACGTGGGCAGCGAAGCCATCCACCCGCCGAACACGTTGTTGTTGATGCTCGTGGCGAACCCTGCTGTCACCAGGATCGGGGCGGTCTCGCCAATAACCCGGGCGATCGCAAGGGTGACGCCGGATGCAATACCGGAGATCGCCGTCGGAATCACCACCTTGAGGATGGTCCGCCACTTGCGGACGCCCAGAGCGTAGGCGGCCTCGCGGAGCTCGTTGGGCACGATCTTCAGCATTTCCTCGCTGGAGCGGACCACCACCGGGATCATCAGCACGGACAGTGCGACGGCGGCGACGGCGCCGGTCTTGGTGCCGGGACCCACCACCGCGAAGAAGAAGGCCGCAGCGAACAGGCCGGCGACGATGGACGGGATGCCGGTCATGACGTCCACGAAGAACGTGATGGCGCGGGCCAGCGGGCGGTCGTTGCCGTACTCGACGAGGTAAATCGCCGTCAGCAGGCCTACCGGAACCGAGATGACGGTGGCCAGCAGGGTGATCTGCACGGTGCCGATAAGAGCGTGGTAGATGCCGCCGATGACCGGCCCGCTGCCGGCTGCCGCCCGGTTGTCGAACACGCCGGTGACGCCGTTCATTGACGTGCCCAGGAAGCCGGGGTTGAGCAGGCCCGGGACACCGTTAACCACGACGGTCCAGATGACGGAGATCAGCGGGAGGAGCGCAACCAGGAAAGCGCCCATCACGAGGCACGTGGCGAGCTTGTCCTTGGCTTTGCGCGACCCTTCAACGGCACCACTCCACCCTACGAGACCGACGGCGAAAAGTACGGCGGAGACGACGCCCCAGCCGAAGGCGTTGAAGCCGATCAGGGCCAGGATGGCGGCCCCCAGGACCAGGGCGACGCCCAGGACCACGTACGGAGCGTACTTGGGCAGCTGGCCCTTGGTCAGGGCGGACCGCTTGCGGACCGGGGTCAGGGTGGAGGTCATTTAGTTGGCTCCCGAGAATTCTTTGTGCCGGCTGATGATCCACCGGGCGATCATGTTGACGGCGAGGGTGATCACAAACAGGACCAGGCCCGCGGCGATCAGCGTGCTCACCTTGAGGCCGCTGGCCTCGGGGAAGTTCAGCGCGATTTCGGCGGCGATCGTCTGGTTGCCGGACTGGATCAGGCTGGCGGTGAGCGCGCCTGAGGACAGCACCAGCGCCACGGCCATGGTTTCGCCCAGCGCGCGGCCGAGGCCCAGCATGACGGCGCTGATGATGCCCGGACGGGCGAAGGGCAGCACCGACATCTTGATCATTTCCCAGCGCGTGGCGCCCAGCGCGAGGGCTGCTTCCTCGTGCAGCTTGGGGGTCTGGAGGAAGATCTCGCGGGACAGCGACGTGATGATGGGAATCACCATGACGGACAGCACGATGCCGGCCGTCAGGATGGTCTTGCCCGTGGCGGAGGCCGGGCCTTGGAAGATGGGCAGCCAGCCCAGGTTCGCGGCCAGCCAGCCGTAGGCGGGCGAGATCTGGGGGGCCAGGAAGGCCGCGCCCCAGGCACCGTAGACGACGGAGGGGATCGCCGCGAGCAGGTCGATCACGTAGCCGAGGCCGGACGCGAGGCCGCGCGGGGCGAAGTGCGAGATGAAGAGGGCGACGCCGATGGATACCGGCGTGGCGATGGCCAGTGCGATGATGGCCGCGATGAGGGTGCCGACGACGATCGGCCAGATGTAGGCGAAGAAGCCCTCGCCGCCCTGGATGTCCGCGGCGGGGGCGGTGAAGGCTGGAATAGCCTGGATGACGAGGAAGAGGGCCACGCCGAACAGTACGGCAAGGATCAGGCAGCCTGCCGCCAGGGCCGCTCCGGAGAAGACTTTGTCCCCGGCGCGGCCGGCGCCTTGGGAACTGGTCAGGGAGGTGGTGGTCATACCCGGCCCTTCGGTGTTGTTGGTGCGTCAGAGAAGTGGATCGTGCTCAAACTGCGTTTTACACGGCTAAGTTCCCCGCCCTGCCTGGCGGCTGGGCGGGGAACTTCGGCGAACAGGTAAAAAGTTACGACTTGACCTTGATGGATTCGATGGACTTGACGGCCTTCGCGGCCAGGGTGGCGGAGATCGGAGCCGACTTGGCGGACTCGGCGGCAGCCTTCTGGCCCTCTGCGGAAACTACGTAGTTCTCGAAAGCCTTGACCAGGTCGACAGTTTCCTGCTTGTCGTAGGTGGAGCAGACGATGTGGTAGGAAACCAGGACCACCGGGTAGGCGCCGGCCTCGGTGGTGGTGCGGTCAAGCTTGATGGCACCGTCGGTGTCTGCGCGGCCTTCAACAGCCTTGCCGAGGTCGACTGCCTTGGAGGCAGCTTCCGGGGAGATCTTGACGAACTCGGAACCGACCTTGATCTGGGCGACGCCCAGCTTGCCGCCAACGGCGGAGTCGTCGGCGTAGGTCACGGCGCCCGGGGTGTCGGTGACGGTCTTGACGACGCCGGACGTGCCCTTGGCGTTCTCGCCCTTGAGGGATGAAGGCCAGATGCCGTCGGCCTTGTCCTTCCAGACATCGGGAGCCGCAGCGGAGAGGTACTCGGTGAAGTTCTTGGTGGTGCCGGAGTCGTCAGAGCGGCTCACCGGGGTGACGGCGAGGTCCGGAAGCTTGGCGTCCGGGTTCAGGGCCGCGATGGCGGGGTCGTTCCACTTGGCGATTTCGCCGCGGAAGATCTTGGCCGCGGTGGGGGCATCCAGCTTCAGCTCGGTGATGTCCGGCAGGTTGAAGGCAATGGCGATCGGCGAGATGTAGACCGGGATCTCAATGGCACCCTCGGGGCCGCACACCTTCTTGGCCGAGGCCAGTTCCTCGTCCTTCAGGTAGGCATCGGAACCGGCGAACTGTGCCGAACCGTCGAGGATGGCCTTGCGCCCGGCGCCGGAGCCGTCCGGGGAGTACTGCACGGTGGCGCCCTGGTTGGCGGAGGCGAAGTTGGTCTTCCACACATCCATGGCCGCGCCCTGCGCGGAGGAGCCGATGCCGGTCAGGGTGCCGGTGACCTTGGTGCCGGCGGCGGAGGCGCTGCCGGCCGGGGTGGTGTTCGTGGCATTGTCTGAACCACAGGCGGTGAGCGCGAGTGCGCCAGCGGCGATAACAGCGATTGCCGCGTGGCGGCCGAAGCGGAGTGCCTTCACTGGGTGTACCCCTTCCAGGGTTTCTGATGCGGTGCGGACCGGAGACGTCCGAACGTGCGATGCGTACTTTTTGTACCTTCACTGAAGGTATGGGCCGCAGGTAACAAGTTTTGGGGTCGCAGGTGAACGCAGGGTTAACGACGGCGGGCCATTGGCTTACAGATACTGGGTTGCCATTGCGTTAGCTGCCCCACAGTCGTAGTGGTTCCGCCACTCCATTAACAGGCTCAACAGCGGCCCCACGTGGCACGATGGGCCACATGGAAACTTCTGGACCGCTCGACGCACGCCTGTTGGGCGAGGGGCCGCCGTCGGAAGCCGATACTGACCTGTTCCGCAGGCTGAGCTCCGACATCACCGCCGGAGTCGCGGTGGTTTCCACCCGGCTGCGGAACAGGGACTACGCCGCAACGGTCAGCGCCTTCCTCTCTGTTTCCTACGACCCGCCGACCATGCTGGTCAGTCTGTACGCGGAGTCGCGCATTGGCGAGGCTGTCGAAGAGGCCGGCACCTGGGCCCTCAGCGTGCTGTCCGGCAAGCACCAGGGCACGGCGGCGTGGCTGGCCAGTCCGGGGACACCGCTGCACGGGCTGCTCGCGCAGGTCCCCTACCGGCGCGGACCGGCCACAGGATCAGCGGTGGTTGACGGCTGCCTGGCGTATTTCGAGCTGCGCACGGTGTCGGTCCGTCCTGCGGCGACACATCTGCTCGTTGTGGGCGAGGTGATGGCGATGGGCAGCGGGGCGGCACCGTCCGAGGCGCCGGACCCGCTTGTGCATTTCGGTTCGGAGTTCCGCCGGCTGGCTCCTTAGCGAGGCCAGGGGCTTAAATCAGAGTGCGCCCGGCCGGAAATCCCGGACGGACGCACTTTTGGTGGGCCTGCTACTCGAGGTGCACCGGCTGGGCCGGCCGGTCGGCGGCGGGCTGCCGGCCCCGGAGGAACCACGCCAGCAACACGGTCCCCAGCACCGAGATGGCGGTGGAAACCATGGCCAGTCCCGGAACCGCCGGCAGGACAAGAAAGACGACGGCGGCTGCCACGGCCAGGGCGATGACCGTGGTCCGCGGCTGCTTCATGGAGACGATGGCCTGGACCAGCACCGCGCCGAGGACCGCAGGCAGCACGTACAGCCGGGTCACGTTCATGACGGCAGGCGGAATAACGCTGATGAGCCAGCTCCCCAGCAGCCCCACGAAAATTGCCAGTGAGGCCAGGTGGACGGCCGCCGCACCGCAGATGGCCACGACGGAAGCCAGCTGGCCGCGGGTGGTCCCGGGCTTGGCGCCGATGTTGGTCTGCGCGATCAGGGCCGCCGGCAGGAGCTTGTTGGAGATATTGCCGATCATGAACGCCTGGTACATGGCGGCGGGTCCGAGGATGGGGTAATACGTCAGCGGCTCGACGATCCAGATGATCCCGAACGTGGCAGCGACGGCGGCGAAGGCGATCCAGAGCTGCGCCGGAGCGATGTCCAGTCCCCCGGCGGAGACGAGGTACAAAGGGCCGGCGACGGAGACCAGCAGGCCCGCGATCATCGTGGCGCGTCCCCAGCGGGAGGTGGTGCGGTCAAACTCGGCCATGGCTTGGTCTGTTGTGGCCGGTGCGGTGCTCGTGGCTGTCATTGCCGTGTTCCTGTCGTTGCTTAAGTCTGGTTCTGGGGTCTATGTCTGGTTCTGGCCGGGGGTCCGGCGGGGTATGTGCCGGGAGCGCCGGTCAGCTGCCCGACGCCAGAAGGGCGGCGCCGAGGGCAGCGACGATCGAGATGCCCAGGCCCCACTCCCGCAGCCAGGTCTTGCCGAGAACCCTGGCCAGCAGCAGCGACAGCGCCATCACGGCCGCGGACACGGCGAACGTGACCACGTGGGTGCCGGACTTTGGCAGCTCGGTGAAGCCCAGGCACGCGAAGGCTCCGATGAGGGCGGCCGCAGGGACGATGGCCATGGCCGCAGGGTTGATCGCGCGTACCTTGGCGTCACCGCGGCGGAGCAACGGGGTAAGGATCAGCGTGGCGATCATCCACATGGCTCCGCCGATGCTCATGGCGAAGAACGCCACCGCGAAAACGCTTTGGGTGTAGCTCCCGTCGCCCAGCTTGGCGCCGAGCGTGCCGGCCGCGATGCCGGCCGCCGAGACGTCGTAGGCCGCGGATCCGATCAGTCCGATCCTGGACAGTACGGCGGGAGCACCGAAGAGCGCCAGCAGCGCGATGGCCACCAGCGAAACGGCCAGTGAGGGGCCGATCGCGGAGACAGCCCCGGACCGGAACGACGTCCTGATGTCACCTGGGGTCATCAGCACCGAGGGAGCTGCCCGGCGCACGGCACGGAGGAAAATCAGCGACTGGACCACGATGACTGCAAAGACGCCGGCCACGCAGAGCCAGAGGATGGGGGCGTTGGCGATTGAAAGGATGTCCGTGGAGCCGGTAGGGGCCATGGGTGCGTGCATGCGATCCTCCTGGTTAGGGCCCCGCTGGGGCCGTGATGCTGATGCCGCGGGCCCGAACCGCCACGCCGCTGAATCTGGACCTCCGACCAGATCGGCCAGCAGGTTAGGAATACTGTCCGGGACGCCGGCTTGGGAGGGCAAGGGATGGCGGAATCGGCCAGAATTCTGGCCGGATCGGTCATGCGGGGGTTTCATCCGCGGATGCCTTCCGCTCCCGCTTCGGGTCCTCCACACTTCAGGGAAGTACAACCGCGCACTGTTCAAGCGCCGCCCGAAGGAGCACCATGTCTGACGCCATCAGCGAACTTTCCGCCGTCGAGCTCACCGCCGCCATCAGGAACAGGAAAATCTCGGCCCGGGAAGCCCTCGGCTGCCACCTCGAACGCATTTCCCGGGTGAATCCCCTGCTTAACGCGGTGGTGACCCTCGACGCCGAAGGTGCCGCGCACCTGGCAGCCCGTGCTGACGAGCTCACGGCCTCCGGAGCAGAACTGCCGCCCCTGCACGGCCTGCCCCTGACCCACAAGGACACCAACAACACCGCCGGCATGCGCACCACCCTGGGTTCGGTGGTGTTGAAGGACCTCGTGCCCGCCAAGGATGACCTGATCATCGCCCGGCTCAAGGCCGCCGGCGTGGTCAGCACCGGGAAGACCAACGTTCCCGAGTTCGGGGCTGGCTCCCACACGTTCAACGAGCTCTTTGGCACCACCACCAACCCGTACGCACCCACCCTCAGCGCAGGCGGCAGCAGCGGCGGGGTGGCCGCCGTCGTGGGTTCCCGTGTGCAGCCGATGGGCGACGGCAGCGACATGGGCGGCTCGCTGCGGATCCCGGCGTCCTTCTGCAACATTGTCGGGTTCCGGCCCTCACTGGCGGTTATTCCGATGCCGTCCGATGTCAACGCCTGGTCCTGGCTGGGGCGCACCGGCCCGATGGCGCGCACGGTGGAGGACATCGCCCTGTTCATGTCCGTCACCGCCGGACGGGATCCGCGCGTGCCGCACCCGCAGGTGGTGGATCCGGCAGACTTCAGGGCCGCGCTCGAGACCGACATGCGCGGCGTCCGGATCGGATGGACACGGGACTTCGGCATCGGCGTGCCGGTGGAACCGGAAATCGCGGACCACCTGGAAGGCCAGTTAGCCGTGTTTGAGGAAATGGGCGCAGTGGTGGAGGAGGCTTGCCCGGATTTCAGCGAGGCGGACCTGGTGTTCGGGAACATGCGGGCACTCGATTTCGCGGCCGGGCTGGGTGGGCTGGTGGCCGAATCAGGCGACCTCATCAAGCCGGAGGTGCGGTGGAACGTCGGCAAGGGCCTGGCCCTCACCGCGGAGGACATCATTGCCACCCGCGCTGCCCGCACCCGGCTTGAATACAGCGTCCAGGACTTCTTCACGCGCTATGACCTCTTGGCCAGCCCGTGCGCGCAGGTCCTGCCGTTCGATGCCTCGCTGCGCTACCCGCCGGAGGTGGCCGGCGTCCGCTCCGAAACGTATCTGGACTGGATGAGGTCGGCCTGCCTGCTCTCCGCCACAAGCCTCCCGGTGCTGAGCCTGCCCGCCGGGTTCGGCGGCTCCGGTCTTCCCATCGGGCTGCAGCTGGCCTCCAACCACTACACCGACGTGCAGCTGCTCCGCTGGGCGCGGGCATTCGAGCAGCAGACCCGGTACGCTGCGGTTGCGCCGGAGCTGGGCGGCCTCAAGCCGGTGGCCGCGCCGGGCGCATGACGCGGCCGCCACGTTTACGGGCGTCCAGCAGCAGGGACACATCAACGCTGGAAGCCTGAGCGGCCCAGTCGGAGGCTGTGATCAAGCGGTACAGGGACGGCAGGTCGGGCACTGTCACATCGGCCACGATCTGGTAGTCACCGGCAAGCGCTGCCGCGTAGCGCACGGTGGGCAGCTCGGCCAGGCTCTTGCCGAGCTGCTCCACAGTGTGTGGCGCGGCCCTGATCCACAGCAGCGCCTCGACGCCGAGCCCCAGCGCGGCCGGCTCCACCACCACGCGGGGCTGGATCTGGTTGTTGGCGAGCAGCCATTCGCAGCGCCGGCGGGCGGTTGCTTCCGAGACCCCGACGCGCCGGGCCAGAGCCTCGAAACTGATGCGTCCATCGGCGCAGAGGGCTTCCACGACTTCGGTGTCCTGGCGGTTCAGGGTCTGCCGGACTGCCGACACACCCGAGTCCGCAGCAACCGGCGAGCGCAGGGCGTCGGCCTGTTCCGCCGTGAGCATCTCCGGCCGCCAGCCCTGGATGGTCCGGAAATACCGCAGCACCGGATAGCTCACGGAGTGCCGCAGCCCGATGGTGGAGGGCAGTTCGTCGGAGAGGATGTCCCCCATCTTGTCCGGGTCCGTGAGGATCTCGGCCACGCAGTCGCCATTTCCGGTGACTGTGTAGACGAATGTGGTGTCGGAGCGCTGCGCGAGTGATTGCGCAGCCGCGCGTGCGGTGCCCGGCGTGCAGCGCATTTCCACCAGCATCGACGCCGGATGGGGCCGCACGGCGGCGACGGCAACAGCGCCGGATTCGAGCAGCTGCGCCCCGCGGCGGGCAACGGTCCGCTCCGGCTCACCCAGGACGGCGGCCATCTTGCGCCAGGGGCAGCGAGGGTCCAGCTGCAAGGCAGCCACAATCCGGCGCTCCAGTGAATCGAGAAGGATCATCCGCACTCCATCTTCCGCAAACGGGCCTTTCCTTAGGGCTCCATTGCAGCATGGAACAGACTTGCCGTCCGGGGGACGGAGCGAAGGCGGGCGAGGAGCGTCGCGGCGAGGAACGCCGTCGTAATTTCCAGGACGACGATAGCCAGCAAACCTTCAGTGCCGGACCCAAAGAAACCCGCTCCGGCCGCCGCACTGGCCGCCGCAGCTGCGGAATGGTTGTGGCCGGATGCGCCGCCCCCTGCGAAGGCGGCGGTTCCCAGCAACAGGACGGCATGCAAGGCCGTCATGGCCAGGGCACAGCCCATCACCTGGCGCAGGGACCGCTCCCGCGCGCCGCGCCACAGGTGCACGGCGCATGGCAGGCAAACCGCCACCATCGCGAGCATCATGGCACCCAGCCAGGGGCCATGGTGGTTTCCGGCGGCAAGCCAGAGGTGCACCGCGCAGGACCCCGCGGTCACGGCTGAGACGGCGCGGGCGTGCAGGATGTGCTTGCCGCCAGGGACAGGGTGGCTGATGCCGGGAACAGGGTCAGGGATGGGACCGGCGGCGCGGCCCCATCCCTGCAGTGCGGTCATGGAGCGAGCCTAGCCGTGGCAGTGGGAGCCGGACTGGCCGGTGTTGGCCGGGACGTCCAGGACCGGGCTGCGGTCGAAGAAGCCTTCGGGGCGGAGCTTGAACCCGACGGTGTCCACCGGCATGATGGGCCAGTCCTCGACGCGCGGGAAGTGGGTCAGGCCGAAGGTGTGCCACACGACGATGTCCTGGCCGTCGATGTCGCGGTCCTGCGCGATGTAAGCGGGCAAACCCGCGCCGCCGGAGTGCTGGTTGACGAAGTCGCCGGTCGGGTAGCGCTCGTCCTCGGCGTAGCGGGTGACCCACAGGTCCTTGGTGGCAAAAGCGGCCCGCCGGGCAATGGAGGACCCTGGGTCGGCCATCAGGGTGGGCTGGTTGTGGGCGTGCAGCTTGAAGCCCACCGCCTCGCCCAGCCGGTTGCGGGATTCGGGGTTGGAGATGATCCAGCTGCGGCCGGCGCGTGCGTCCGCTTCGCGGACGGCCTCCGACTCCCGGGTCAGCACGGTGCGCTTCCGCGTGAACGCGTTGCCGCGCTCGTTGCCCGGGCCCATCACCTGCCGGACCACGTCCTCTTCCTCCACCCTGTTGGTGAAACCGTCGATGGCCATGTCCAGGCGGGCGCTGAAGATGTGCTGGTGGAACGGCGCCCCCAACCCCGGTGCCAGCTGGGAGATGTTGTCCGAGCCGCCTTCCGGGAATGCCGACGTGAAGACGACGCCGGTGGCCTTGGCCTCGAATTCAATGGTGCCGTCGAGGTAGAGGTACCAGTAGAAGCCGTAGTCATAGTTGCCGATGGTGGTGAAGAAGGAGATCACCATGCGGCGGTTACGGCGGGTGTAGTTGATGCCGGACCAGAGATCGCTGTGCTTGGCCAGGATGCCCCAGTCCTCCTCGTGCATGCAGATGCCGTTGCGGATCTGGCGGGGGTTGCCGAAGGCGTCGCTGATGACGGGGCTGAGGTAGGTGATGTCGCCGAGGCAGTCGCAGCCCAGTTCCAGCGAGTTGGCGTACTGACCCACCAGGTACTCCCCCGTGTCGAAGTAGTTCTGCCAGGACCGGACCGGGGACGGATCGCCGTACGGGACCACCATCTCGGCGATCGACGCGCGGTTGATGATCGGCCGGAGCCGGTCCCCGTCCCGGAAGCCGATGTTGTGCAGCACCACGCCCTCGCGGACGTCAAAGCCGACGTCCAGGCTCCACTTCTCCCACTCGATGTGGTTGCCGCCGGTCACCGTGAAGCTGGGGCCTTCGGGCTGGGTGATGCTGATGGGCTTCTGGGTGGTGCGGAGCGGGCCCGTGAGCTCGGGGTCGGTGAAGTTGCCGTGCTCTGCCGGGACGGGGAAGACTCCGGTGTCGATCACCTGGGTGACTTCCTTGCTGACCACGTCCACGTAGGCCACCAGCCCATCCACGGGGTGGGCCCAGGCGCTGTCCTCCGGGAAGTCCTGCACGAACGCGAGCCCGCGCAGGATCCGGCGGCCCTTCTCCTCCGCGTACTCGAAAACGCCGGCGGACAGCGGGGCAACGCGGACTTTGCTGGCGTCCAGGTTCCTCGCGGCCAGGGCCTTCAGCCACCGCTCGTCGGTGGCCAGGAGTTGCTCCACCACCTCGAACTCCTCTTCGAGGACCGGCAGTTCGCCGGTGGCCGCGGTGTCGAGTTCGACGGCGGACTCCACCGTTGCGCTGGAGACCGAAACGGTGACGTCGTGGGGCCGGGCACCAGAGACGTCGTGGATGAACGCCCGGAACCGCCGGTCCTCCGTGCCCGGGCCGGACCCGCGGGCCGGGTCGAGGAGGCCCAGGTAGGCAATGCGCTTGTCCGCGCCAAGGAGGCCCGCAGACCGAAGAATGCCCTGCACCTCACTGATTTCCCCAGCGGTGGCAAGGCGGAAGGGGCTGGCTGTTTGGGTGATGGAGGGCGTCATAGCGGCCTTCTGTCCGGGACCCTGGCGGGTCGGATGTTTATTTTCTATAGTTGTAGAGAATAAGCGAACGTAAGATGACTCACAAGAGTCTGGGCGAAATATTTACTGGGGAGCGGCTGCGTGCCAAAGATTGTTGACCACGACGAACGCCGCTTGGAACTGGTGGATGCGACCTGGCGGATCATCGC
The DNA here is from genome assembly GCF_056396245.1 of Arthrobacter sp. 05T423. Lineage (NCBI taxonomy): Bacteria > Bacillati > Actinomycetota > Actinomycetes > Micrococcales > Micrococcaceae > Arthrobacter > Arthrobacter sp. 05T423. The sequence continues at coordinate 19,289 of NZ_JBFTLC010000028.1, read as the reverse complement.
GCGGCTGGGCATCGAAAGCGCCACCATGCGGGAAATCGCCACCGAGGCGGGCTTCGCCAATGGCGCCCTCAAACCGTACTTCCCTACCAAGGACACGCTGCTGACCTTCGCGTTTGGCCACGTCTTCAACCGCACCAATGAGCGCATCGCCGAAGTCACCGCGGGGCTCTCGGGGCTGGCCGCCCTCCGGGCCTTCTGCGTCGAAGTGCTTCCGCTGGACGAGGAACGGATCAATGAAGCCCGGATCGTCATCCCCTTCTGGCAGAAGGCCATCAACGACCCCGGCAAGGCGCAGATCCACCGGGAATCGATGCAGCAGTGGCTGGATGCGATCCGTCGCTACCTCGCGGAGGCCAGGGAGAACGGCGATGTCACCATCGTGGTCGACGACGCGAGCCTGGCCGGCCAGCTGCTCAACATGCTGCTGGGCGCCCAGATCGCGGCAGCACTGCTCCCGGAGGGCCAAACGGAGCTCGGCCTGGACGGGCAACTCGAGGGCTACCTGGCCCTGCTGACCCGCTAGGACTGCCCGCCTGCCAGCACGGACGCCCCAAGCACCCCAGCCCCGCCTAACCGAGAGGATCCAAGATGATCCGCGAGAACCGCCAGGAGACACCGGAAGTGACCATCCCGAAGGAAATCGATACGCCGGAAATCATGGTTGATGTTGACATACTGGACCGGAACATCGAGCGCATGGCGTCGGCAGTCGGGGCGAAAGGCCTGCGCCTGCGCCCGCACGCCAAAACACACAAGATCCCGGAGATCGCCGCCCGCCAGATCGCGGCCGGAGCCTCAGGACTGACCGTGGCCACCATCGGCGAAGCGGAGGTGTTCGCGGCTGCCGGAGTGCACGACCTCTTCATTGCCTACCCCCTTTGGGTTTCGCCGCAAAAGGCGGAGCGGCTTCGGCGGCTGTCGCAAACGGCTCGGATCGCCGTCGGAGTGGATTCCGCGGAGGGGGCAACCATGCTGGGATCCGGACTGGGAAGTGCCGCGGGGAGCATCAGCGTCCTCGTGGAAGTCGACAGCGGCCACCACCGCAGCGGCGTCCAGCCAGAGGCGGTGGTCACCGTGGCCGAAGCAGCGGCGCAGGCCGGGCTGAAAGTCGCGGGAGTCTTCACCTTCCCGGGGCACAGCTACGCACCGGGCATGCCCGTCGAAGCGGCCCGGCAGGAGCAGCACGCGTTGAACCAGGCGACCCAGGTTCTTAACGCGGCAGGATTCGACATCAGCTGCCGCAGCGGCGGCTCCACTCCGACGGCCATGCTGACCGGGAATTCGGCAGCCACCGAGGTCCGGCCGGGCGTGTACGTCTTTGGCGACGCCCAGCAGCTCGAGCTGGGGCGGTGCGCCGTCGAGGACATCGCGCTGACGGTGGCGGCCACGGTGGTCAGCCACCACAGAACCCCGGCGGCCGGTCCTGCCCGGTTCATCATCGACGCCGGCAGCAAGGTTCTGGGCAGCGACCGGCCGGCGTGGGCTACCGGCTTCGGACGGCTGATGGACCACCCCGACGCCAGGATCACCGCATTGTCGGAGCACCACGCAACTGTCGAGTGGCCCGAGCGCGGAACCGTGCCGGCCATCGGGCACAGGTTGCGCGTCATCCCCAACCACGTATGCCTCGCGATGAACCTGGTGGACGACGTCGCAGTGGTGCGCAGCGGCGAACTGGTGGACCGGTGGGCGGTGGCGGCCCGGGGCAAGAACAAGTAAGGGGCCGGGGCGCTTTTGCTGAAAAAATCTTTTTTCGACATGTGTTGAAAAAAGATGACAGGGCTGCATTTCGCCGCTAACCTGAAATTAATGTGTTCCAGGACACAGCTTGGGGGATCCGCCAAGAGACACCCAACCGGCGTCAGGAACGTTCATGCCAGCAACCACAATCCGCACCGCGGACCAGACCCTCACCTCCAGCGTGGCCACTTCCTTTGACCACTGGAGGCATCTCGTGGCGCAGTCCTTTGTGCCGCTGGCTGCCGAAACGGACCGGCCCGAGCTGTTCCGCGGCCAGATGCGGTCCCGGGTGCTGGACCGGATGTGCATCGTGGAGGTGTCGGCTTCGGGCCACAGCGTCCACCGCACGCCGGCCCTGCTCGCGCAGTCGAACCAGCGCTATTTCAAGCTCAACCTCCAACTGGAGGGCAGCGGCCTCCTGATCCAGGACAACCGTGAAGCCGTGTTGCGCCCCGGCGACCTCGCCATTTACGACACCAACCGCCCCTACACGCTTGCGTTCGAGGAGCAGGCACGCATGATGGTGGTCATGTTCCCGCACGACTCGCTGTCGCTGCCACCGGACTATGTAGGACAGCTGTCGGCGGTCCGCCTTGCCGGCGGAACCGGCTTGGCGGGCATCGTGGGGCCCTTCATCACGCAGCTCGCCGGCAACATGGAGGCACTCAGCGGGCCCAGCGGCTCGCGGCTGGCGGCCAACACCCTCGACCTCGTCTCGACCATGCTCCATTCGGAACTGGATCTGGCTGCCGACAGCATGAGGCCGCAGACGCTGCTGGCGACGTCGGTCCGTGAATACATCGAGGCGAACCTCGCCGATCCGCAACTGTCGCCGGCCACCATTGCCGCAGCCCATTTCATTTCGACCCGCCACCTGCACAACGTCTTCCACGAGTCCGGCACAACCGTTGCCAGCTGGATCCGGAGCCGCCGGCTGGAACGTGTGCGCCGGGACCTCCGGGATCCGCTGCACACGGGCACCTCCGTGGGCGCGGTGGCCGCACGGTGGGGATTCCTTGACGCGGCGCATTTCAGCCGCACGTTCCGGGACGCCTTCGGCGAATCACCCAGCGACTGGCGGCGCGGCGCTTGACTGCCAGCGCCGCCGGCCCGGGGCCGTTGACCTAGTGCCGGGAGCCTGCACCTAGATCAACCCCTGTGCGAGCATCGCGTCCGCCACCTTGACGAAGCCGCCAATGTTCGCGCCCAGCACGTAGTTGCCGGGTTCGCCGTACTCGTCCGCGGTGGAGGCGCAGCGGTGGTGGATGCCCACCATGATGTCCGTGAGGCGCTGTTCCGTGTGCTCGAAGGACCAGGAGTCGCGGCTCGCGTTCTGCTGCATCTCCAGCGCCGACGTGGCCACACCACCCGCGTTGGCGGCCTTGCCGGGCCCAAACAGCACTCCCGCCTCCTGGAACACTGCCACGGCGTCCCGGGTGGAGGGCATGTTGGCGCCTTCGCCAACGGCGAGCAGTCCGTTGCGGACAAGCCGCGCGGCAGCATCGCCGTCGAGCTCGTTCTGCGTGGCGCACGGCAGTGCGACGGTGGCGTCGACGTCCCAGACAGAGCCGGCTTCCACGTAGGAAACGCCGGAACGACGCAGAACGTAGTCCTTGAGGCGTCCGCGCTCCACTTCCTTCACCTGGCGGAGCAGCCCGACGTCGATCCCCGCCTCGTCCACGACGTACCCGGAGGAGTCAGAGCAGGCCACCACGGTGGCGCCCAGCGCCTGGGCCTTTGCGATGGCGTTGATGGCCACATTGCCGGAGCCGGAAACCACCACGCGTTGGCCGTCGAAGGAAGAGCCCCTGGTCTTGAGCATCTCTTCGGTGAAGATCACCGTGCCGAAGCCAGTGGCTTCGGGGCGCACCAGTGAACCTCCCCAGGAGATGCCCTTGCCGGTCAGGACGCCTGATTCGTAGCGGTTGGTGATGCGTTTGTACTGGCCGAAGAGGTAACCGATTTCGCGGCCGCCCACGCCGATGTCGCCGGCCGGCACATCTGTGTACTCGCCGATGTGGCGGTAGAGCTCGGTCATGAACGACTGGCAGAAGCGCATGACTTCGGCATCGCTGCGCCCCCGGGGGTCGAAATCGGAGCCGCCCTTGCCGCCGCCGATCGGCATGCCGGTGAGCGCGTTCTTGAAAATCTGCTCGAAGCCGAGGAATTTCACGATGCCGAGGTAAACGGAGGGGTGGAACCGCAGGCCGCCCTTGTAGGGGCCGAGAGCGGAATTGAATTCCACTCGGAAGCCGCGGTTGATCTGCACCCGGCCGGAGTCGTCGGTCCACGGCACCCGGAAGATGATCTGCCGCTCGGGCTCGCAGAGACGTTCCAGGATGGCGGCTTCAAGGAACTCGGGGTGCCGGTCGTGCACGGGGCCAAGGCTTTCGAACACCTCGACCACCGCCTGGTGGAACTCAGCCTCGCCGGGGTTCCGCGCCAGTACCGTATCCCTGACGGCCTCCAGCCTTGCATCCATGAAACTGTCCTTACTTCCGCGGGCAACGGCCGGAGAGGATTTTTCAGCCGCCTATAGTTGAGCTTTCAACCTAACCGATTAAGACCGCAGCCAGGTAGGCGGCCGGCGTCATCTCCCTTATTCTCCGTAATGTGACAGAAGAATTCCGTAGAACGAGAAATAAGTGCTCAATGCCCTGGGCCAGGAAGAGCCTCTGATGCCGTATCTCTGCCTGCTCCTCTCCGGAGCCGCACTGTTGATCAACGGACTGGCCGCGCTGGATCTGGTCCCCCGCCGGGACGCTGCCGTGTTCAGCCTGGTCATCGGGAGCGCCCAGCTGATCCTGGGCGTTACCCATCTGGCTGTCACCGCCGCCGCCGGGACGCAGTCATTGCTGACGGCGTCCGGAATGTTCCTCTTCGGGCTGACCTATGTGTACGTTGGCCTGGATGTCCTGCTGGGACTGGGGTCCACGGGCCTCGGCTGGTTCTGCGGGATGGTGGGCGCCTGCGGCATCCTTCTGGCTGCGGCCTGGTCCGGCGAGGATCCGCTGCTTGCCGCCCTCTGGCTCTGCTGGACCTACTTGTGGCTGCTGTTCTTCCTTCAACTGGCGTTGGGCATCGCGCGCCTGACGCCGCTGGTTGGCTGGTCCCTTGTCCTCACCAGCCAGGCATCGGCCACTGTGCCGGCGTTCCTGGGAATTACCGGGCAGTGGCCGGCCGGCATCGCGGCGGCCGGGGCCGCAGGGGCCGGCCTTGCCACACTCCTGGTGCTGGCGGGCGGCCTCGCGTGGCGAGGCCGCCGCAGCGGAACAGGTGCTGCCGTCGTCGAACGCCCGTTACCCGGCGAGCTCCGGCTCCAGTGTCCCCGCCCTCTTCTCCACTACGATTTCCACCAGCACGCCGGCCAGGAACATCACGGGGACGGCCACCAGCAGCCCGACGGCCGTTTCAGCGCTCCCGCCGATCAGGGACGTGAAGTTGCTGACCACCAGGTAGAGGACCCACGCCAGGAGCAGCGAGGCAAGGGCCGGCGCCACCAGGGTCTGCCAGTGCTGCCCCTGCACCCGTTCGCGGCGGAAGAATACGACGACGGCCAGGGAACAGAGCATGTACAGCACCAACAGCGCCGCAACAGCCAGCCCGCTGAACCACGAGAAGAGCGTCAGGACCGGGTCCATTCCCAGTACCGCGAACGGCGCAACGAGCAGCACGGCGACGCCCGTCTGGACCCAGGCTGCCGAGGCGGGTGCCTGGTGCCTGTTGGTCCGCGCCAGGACGGCGGGCAGGGAGCCGCGCAGGGCCAACGAGTGGAGGTAGCGGTTGATGCCGTTGTGGAAGGCGATGATGCCGGCCAGGAGGGACGTCACCAGGAGGATTCCGGCTGTTACTCCGGCCCAGGGGCCGAACAGCTCAACCAGCGGCCCGATGACGAAGGAGGTCGCGTCCCCTGACTCAAGGGCGGCGCCGGCGGCGTCCATGACGTGCGACGGCCCGTAGAAGCTCACCAGCATCCACGTGATGAAGGCGAAAAACACGGCGATGATGCCCACCGAGAGGTACGTTGCCCGCGCCACCGTCCGGTGGGGATCCTTGGCCTCGGCGGAGTAGATGGCCGTCGACTCGAAGCCGAACATGGACGCCACGGCGAACATGATAGCCACTCCGGGGGCTCCGGTTGCGATCGCCTCGGGGGAAAACGACGCTGCCACGTTGAGGCCCTCCGGGCCTCCGCCCTTCAGCAGGACGGTGACGCCGAACATCAGAAGAATCGCCACTTCCAGGCCCACAAGGAACGCCAGGACGCGGGCACCGAGTTCGATGTTCATCGATCCCAGCACCTGCACGCCTCCCATGGTGAGAACGGCCAGAAGCCACCACGGTACCGCCACGCCGGCGGAAGCCAGCAAACCGGAGAAGGCCGTGCCGTAGAGGCCGTACATGGCGGCCTGCACGGTGCTGTATGCCAAGAGTGCCAGCCAGGCTGCACCCACTCCGATCTTCCGGCCGAATGCGGCGGTGATGTAGGCGTAAAAGGCTCCGTTGGCCTGGACCTTACGGCTCATCGCCACGAACCCCACGGCGAAGATGACGATGACGATGCCCACGACGAGGTACGCGCCCGGTGCCCCGGCGCCATTGCCGAGGGCAGCGGCCAGGGGCGCCGCACCGACGATGCCGGTCAGCGGGGCCTGGGCTGAAAGGACGAAAAAGAGAATGCCCAGGACGCCGATGCTGCCGGCGCGGAGGGCGGTGGACTGCTCCTTGCGGGGACTTGCTTCTGCAGTCCGGGATTCGGAATTTGAAATACTCATTGGATCCTTCTTAACGGTCATGAGCGTTGGAGAGGGGTGCTGGCAATGGCCTCGCACCGTAAATCCAGCTTGGCAGTCCCGGGCTGCCGGGGGCTTGTCTGGCAGCGATCAGTTGTTGTGCCTGAGCGCACTGCCCGTGTCCTGAGGAAGCCTCCTCTCAGAGGATCCCGCGGGTGTCCGCACGAGGTCAAGGACGTTGCTGCCGCCGGCTCCCACCCGCGTGAGACCATGTGTCCATGAGCAGCGATCCCGCTCTTGAAGTGAGCGCCCTGGCCATCAATGTCACCATCCCGGAGGCACTCCGCTGGACGGACAGCAGGAGGGGCGAGGAGTTCACTTTGACCACGCTGAACGTCCGGCTCCTGCCTGACGGACACCTTGCCGCCAAGGCCTACGGCCGCCCCATCGCCGGCGGCCGGGGGGCCTACGTCTCGTTCCGCGTGCCTGACCGGCCGGAACTGGCCGCACTGATCGCCGAGGCTGCCAGCCACGCGGCCGCGATGTGGGCCGCACACCGCGGGCTCGCCTGAAGCGCGCCCGAGCAAAGCCCCGGAGCACAAAGGAGTCCGGATCCTCGGTGCAAGGATCCGGACTCCAGGAGCCAAAGTTTTGCCGGGGAGGCTGCCGGATTCCCCGGCAGACCTGCTCTTATGCCAGGTTGGCGACGAGCCCCGAGCCAGCGGACTGTAGCGGCTTGGTCCGAAGCGGTTCGGATTGCAGCGGCTTCCGCGGTCGGCCCGGCAGCAGGGGCGCAAAGAACGCTCCGAGCTCCGCGGTCGCCGTCAGCGGCAGGACATTCGCCACGTACTGGTCCGGGCGGACCACCACCACGACGCCGCCGCGGTCCAGTCCGCGCAGTTCGAAGATGTCGGCCTTCGGGTCGGTGCCGTAGACCTTCTCGAGGTTGGTGAGCCTGAACGGCCCCACCTCCGGTTTGAACACGGCCGGGACGGCATTGATGTCGATGCCCCTGTGGTCCTGCTGGTAGATGACCTTCACGTCGAACCAGGCATCGGCGTCGGCACCCTCCGGCGTGGCCGCGAGCGGGGACTCCGGGGCGTTCTCCAGCCACTGTGCGAAGTCGGTGGTCGGCGACGCGGCGCCGGCCTCGGCGGGGTCGGCGAACACATAGATGCGCCAGCGCCCGTCCGCCGTTGCCTGGTGGCCAAGCTGCAGCGGGTTAGTGTCGCAGACGCGCTGCACGGGGGCAGACTTGAAGCGCTTGCCGGTCGGGAACCCCGTGGCCAACCCGGCGTGCTTCGCCTCAGCAACAATCATCGACGGCGCGTACTCGGTCATGAAACCGGCCGGGAATTCGGCGGTGCGCACGTAGAAGTCCTCGAGTTCCGAGGGGTCGTCGAACTCCTCGGGCTTCTTGGCCATGAGGGTGGACCACTCCTTGTCGAAATCGATCAGGTTCTTCGCGACGACCTGCCGCTCCGCGGAGTACGTGGCGAGCAGCGATTCCGGACTGCGTCCTTCAAGGACGTGGCCGAGCTTCCAGCCGATGTTGAAGCCGTCCTGCATGGACACGTTCATGCCCTGGCCGGCTTTGGCGCTGTGCGTGTGGCAGGCGTCGCCGGTAATGAACACGCGCGGCGTGCGGGTATCCCGTTCGGCGGGCAGGACGTCGTCGAACCTGTCGGTGAGGCGGTGGCCCACCTCGTAGACGCTGTGCCAGGCGACGTTGCGGACGTCGAGCGTGTAGGGCTGCAGGATCTGGTTCGCGTGGGCGATGATCTGCTCGATGGTGGTCTTGCGGATGGCGCCATTGTCGTTCGCCGGCACGACGCCGAGGTCGACGTACATGCGGAACAGGTGGCCGCCCTCGCGCGGGATCAGCAGGATGCTGCCGCCGTCGTGGGACTGGATGGCGCACTTGGTGCGGATGTCCGGGAAGTCGGTGGACGCGAGGACATCCATGACGCCCCAGGCATGGTTGGCCTGGTCACCGGCGAGCGTGCAGCCGATCGATTCACGGACCCTGCTCCGCGCTCCGTCAGCACCCACCACATATTTGGCCCGCACAACGCGATCCTGGCCTGCGTGCTCGCCAGTGGTGTGGACCAGTGTCACGGCAACGGGGAACTCCCCCGAATCCGCGACGTCGAGGCTGCGGAACTCGTAGCCGTAGTCCGGCGTCATCCGGGTCGGGGAAAAGGCCATGACCCGGGCGAAGTAGTCCAGCACGCGGGCCTGGTTGACGATGAGGTGCGGGAATTCGCTGATGCCCATCTCGTCGTCGACCGCACGGGCGGCGCGGACAATGTGCTTCGGGTTCTCCGCGCTCGGCTTCCAGAACGCCATCTCGGTAATCCGGTAGGCCTCTGCGGTAATCTCCTCGGCGAAGCCGAAGGCCTGGAAGGTCTCGACGCTGCGGGCCTGGATGCCGTCGGCCTGGCCGATGGCGAGGCGGCCGCCGCGGCGCTCCACGATGCGCGTGGTGATGTCCGGGAACTGGGAGAGCTGGGCGGCCGCGAGCATGCCCGCAGGGCCGGAGCCCACGATGAGCACGTCGACCTCGTCGGGCAGCTCTTCGGGGCGGTTGATGCCGACGCCGGCGGCCGGCTGGATGCGCGGGTCACCGGAAACGTAACCGTGGTGGTGGAACTGCACGGGCTTTCCTCACTTCAGTGTGTGGCTGGCTTTCGCCAAATCATGTGTTCTATATCGGAACAGCTGGTTCGATAATAGAAATTGTGGTTATGCTTCAGTACTGTACGTCACATATGACCCGGGTTACAACCACCTCCCCCTTATCGGAAGGCGGGGGTTGACGAAGCTGCCGGAGGGGGTCCAAGATGTTTCGTATACGATTTCGTACCTGATGAGGAGAACGCTTTGGAGCAGGTCAACGACGACACCCTGGCAGCAGCGCGCAAGGTGATCGCGGTGCACATCAACTACCCCAGCCGGGCAGCCCAGCGCGGCCGGACACCGGCGCAGCCCTCCTACTTCCTCAAGCCGTCGTCGTCGCTGTCCCTGACCGGTGCCGCCGTCGAGCGCCCGGCAGGCTGCGAACTCCTCGGCTACGAGGGCGAGATCGCCATCATCATCGGCAAGGCGGCCCGCCGCGTCGAGGTCGAAGACGCCTGGAGCCACGTCGCCGCCGTCACGGCCAGCAACGACCTCGGCGTGTACGACCTCCGCTACGCGGACAAGGGCTCCAACCTCCGGTCCAAGGGCGGCGACGGCTTCACCCCCGTGGGCCCGGCGCTGATTCCGGCAGACGCCGTCGACCCCGCCAAAGTGCGCCTCCGCACCTGGCACAACGGCGAACTCGTCCAGGACGACACCACCGAAGACCTGCTCTTCCCGTTCGCCCGGCTCGTGGCGGACCTGTCCCAGCTCCTCACCCTCGAGGAGGGGGACATCATCCTCACCGGTACACCGGCCGGCGCCTCGGTCGCCGTGCCCGGCGACGTGCTGGAGGTGGAGGTGAGCGCCGGTTCGTTCACTACCGGCCGGCTCACCACCACGGTCACCGAAGGCACGACGCCGTTCGCCGACTTTGGTGCCTTGCCCAAGGCCGATGATCTGCAGCGGGAGGAAGCCTACGGCTCCCGCGAAGCTGCAGGACTTCCGGCCGTGTCTTCCGAGGCTGCCGCCTCCGTCCTGAGCCCGGAGCTGAAGGCCAAGCTGGAGAGCGTCTGCACCGCCACGCTGTCCTCCCAGCTGCGCAAGCGCGGTCTTAACAACGTCAGCATCGACGGCCTCACCGCCACCCGCCCGGACCGCAAGGTTGTAGGCCTGGCCCGGACCCTGCGCTACGTGCCCAACCGTGAAGACCTCTTCAAGACGCACGGCGGCGGCTTCAACGCACAGAAGCGGGCCATCGACTCCGTCAACGAGGGCGAAATCCTGGTGATGGAGGCCCGCGGGGAGAAGGGCACCGGGACTATCGGCGACATCCTGGCCCTGCGCGCGCAGGTCCGCGGCGCCGCCGCGATCATCACCGACGGCGGCGTCCGGGACTTCTCCGCCGTGGCCGCCATGGAGCTCCCCACCTATTACTCCAACCCGCACCCCGCCGTGCTGGGCCGCCGCCACATCCCGTGGGATACGGACATCACCATCGCCTGCGGCGGCACCACGGTGCAGCCCGGGGACATCATCGTGGCGGACTCGGACGGCATCCTGGTCATCCCGCCGGCCATCGCCGAGGAAGTCGCCAACGACTCGATCGCCCAGGAACGCGAAGAGGTTTTCATCGCCGAAATGGTGGAGCAGGGCCACGGGGTGGACGGGCTCTACCCGCTCAACGCGCAGTGGCGCGCCAAGTATGAGCAATGGGAAGCAGGCAAGGCCAATGACTGAAACGGCAACAGCCCACGCCGCCGAGAGCATCTCCGCAAGCGCCTCCGGCAGCACCGCCGGGAGCAAGTCCGAGCAGGCCTACCAGGCCATCAAGGCACGGATCGTGGAGGGCACCTACACGCCCGGCTACCGGCTGGTTTTGGCCGCCATCGCCAAGGACCTCGGCTTCAGCGTGGTCCCGGTCCGCGAAGCGATCCGCCGGCTCGAGGCCGAAGGCCTGGTGAATTTCGAACGCAACGTTGGGGCCACCGTGGCGGGCATCGATCCCACCGAGTACCTCTACACGATGCAGACGCTGAGCATCGTGGAGGGTGCGGCCACGGCATTGTCCTCACCGCTGGTGGGCGAAGCGGACATTGCCCGGGCCCGCGCCGTGAACGCCGAGATGCGCGAGTGCCTGCAGCACTTCGACCCCGTCCGGTTCACCCGGCTCAACCAGGACTTCCACAGCGTCCTCTTCGAGCACTGCCCCAACCCGCACATCCTGGATCTTGTCCACCGCGGCTGGAACCGGCTGGCGTCATTGCGATCCTCAACGTTCCGCTTTGTCCCCGGCCGGGCCCATGAGTCCGTGGACGAACACGAGGCCCTGCTCCGGCTCATTGAAGCCGGCGCCGACGCCGACACCATCGAAAAAGCAGCTCGACTCCACCGCAGCGCCACCTTGGACGCGTACCTCTCCCAAACCAACGCGGGGTCACTTAGCGCCCAATAACGGCCCCGAATTGGGCCGTAACTGACCCCGCGTCTCTCTAGACAGTAAGGAAAACAACGATGACGACCCCTGTAGAAACAGCAGCAAAGCACTACGTTCCCGAGGACCTGCCCACCCACATCCAGCACTTCATCAACGGCAGGTTCGTTGATTCCGTGGGCGGAAAGACGTTCGACGTCCTGGACCCGGTATCCAACCAGAACTACGCCACCGCCGCGGCAGGCCAGAAGGAGGACATCGACCTCGCCGTCGCCGCCGCCCGCGAAGCATTCGTCAACGGCCCGTGGCCCAAGATGAAGCCGCGGGAGCGCGCCCGCATCCTCAACAAGATTGCCGACGCCGTCGAAGCCCAGGAAAGCCGCCTCGCCGAACTCGAAACCTTCGACACCGGCCTGCCCATCACCCAGGCCAAGGGCCAGGCCCTGCGCGCCGCGGAAAACTTCCGCTTCTTCGCGGACCTGATCGTGGCGCAGTTCGACGACGCCATGAAGGTCCCCGGCTCACAGATCAACTACGTGAACCGCAAGCCGATCGGCGTTGCCGGGCTCATCACCCCGTGGAACACCCCGTTCATGCTCGAGTCCTGGAAGCTGGCCCCGGCACTGGCCACCGGCAACACCGTGGTCCTCAAGCCGGCCGAATTCACCCCGCTGTCCGCATCGCTCTGGGCCGCCATCTTCAAGGAGGCAGGCCTGCCCGACGGCGTCTTCAACCTCGTCAACGGCCTGGGCGAGGAAGCCGGCGACGCCCTGGTCAAGCACCCTGACGTCCCGCTGATCTCCTTCACCGGCGAGACCACCACGGGCCAGACCATTTTCCGCAACGCCGCCGCCAACCTCAAGGGCCTCTCCATGGAGCTCGGCGGCAAGTCCCCCTGCGTCGTCTTCGCCGACGCCGACCTGGACGCCGCCGTCGACTCCGCCCTTTTCGGCGTCTTCTCCCTCAACGGTGAGCGCTGCACCGCCGGCTCCCGCATCCTGGTGGAACGCGCCATCTACGACGAGTTCTGCGAGAAGTACGCTGCCCGCGCCAAGAACATCGTCGTCGGAGATCCGCACGATCCCAAGACGCAGGTGGGCGCCCTGGTGCACCCGGAGCACTACGAGAAGGTGGCCTCCTACGTGGAGATCGGCAAGTCCGAGGGCCGGCTGCTGGCCGGCGGTGGGCGGCCCGAAGGCCTGCCGGAGGGCAACTACATCGCCCCCACCGTTTTCGCCGACGTCTCCCCCGACGCCCGGATCTTCCAGGAGGAGATCTTCGGTCCCGTCGTCGCCATCACCCCGTTTGAGAACGACGACGAAGCCCTCGCCTTGGCCAACAACACCAAGTACGGCCTGGCGGCCTACATCTGGACCCAGAACCTGACCCGTGCCCACAACTTCTCGCAGAACGTGGAAGCCGGCATGGTGTGGCTGAACAGCCACAACGTCCGCGATCTCCGCACCCCGTTCGGCGGTGTCAAGGCCTCCGGCCTGGGCCACGAGGGCGGCTACCGCTCCATCGATTTCTACACCGACCAGCAGGCCGTGCACATCACACTCGGCTCCGTCCACACCCCTAAATTCGGCGCGTAAGCGCTAGCCACCCCTTTCAAAGAAGAGAGAACATCATGACCAACTTCGTTCCCACGCCCACCGTCCCGGCACCGGACATCGTCCGCTGCGCCTACATGGAAATCGTCGTCACGGACCTCGCAAAGTCGCGCGAGTTCTACGTCGACGTCCTGGGCCTGCACGTCACCGAAGAAGATGAGAACACCATCTACCTGCGCTCCCTGGAGGAGTTCATCCACCACAACCTGGTGCTCCGCCAGGGCCCCATCGCCGCCGTGGCCGCCTTCGCCTACCGGGTGAAGTCCCCCACCGAGGTGGACGCCGCCGAGGCCTACTACAAGGAACTGGGCTGCCGGGTTGAGCGCCGCAAGGAAGGCTTCACCAAGGGCATCGGCGACTCCGTCCGCGTCGAGGACCCGCTGGGCTTCCCCTACGAGTTCTTCTACGAGACCGAGCACGTTGAGCGCCTCACCCAGCGCTACGACCTCTACTCCGCCGGCGAGCTCGTGCGCCTGGACCACTTCAACCAGGTCACCCCGGACGTTCCCCGCGGCCGCGCCTACCTGGAGGACCTGGGCTTCCGCGTTTCCGAAGACATCAAGGACTCCGACGGCGTCACGTACGCCGCGTGGATGCACCGCAAGCAGACCGTCCACGACACCGCCCTGACCGGCGGCAACGGCCCGCGCATGCACCACGTCGCGTTCGCCACGCACGAGAAGCACAACATCATCCAGATCTGCGACAAGATGGGCGCCCTGCGCATCAGCGACCGGATCGAACGCGGCCCCGGCCGGCACGGCGTGTCCAACGCCTTCTACCTCTACATCCTGGACCCGGACGGCCACCGCATCGAGATCTACACCCAGGACTACTACACCGGCGACCCGGACAACCCCACCGTGACCTGGGACGTCCACGACAACCAGCGCCGCGACTGGTGGGGCAACCCCGTGGTCCCGTCCTGGTATACCGAAGCCTCCCTGGTCCTGGACCTGGACGGCAACCCGCAGCCGGTCATCGAGCGCACCGACGCCTCCGAAATGGCCGTCACCGTCGGAGCCGACGGCTTCTCCTACACCCGCAAGGACGAAACCTCCTCCGCAGGCACCGACGCAGTGGGCTTCAAGCTGGGAGCCCAGGTCTAACCGATGCTGGACGCGAAGACGATCGAGGCCATTGCGGACGAGCTGGTGGACGCCGGCCGGACCCGCACCCCTGTGCCCCGCCTGACTGCCCGTTACCCGGACATGACTGTGGAGGACTCCTACGCCGTGCAGCAGCTGTGGCGGCGCCGCAACGAGGACGCCGGCCGGACCCTGGTGGGGCGCAAGATCGGCCTCACGTCCAAGGCCATGCAGGCCGCCACCGGCATCACCGAACCGGACTACGGCGCCATCTTTGACGACATGGTGCTGGAAACCGGCTGCTCCGTGGAATGGGACAAATACACCCATCCGCGGGTGGAGGTGGAGCTGGCGTTCGTCCTGAAGGACGGGCTCAAGGGCCCGGGCTGCACCATCTTCGACGTCCTGAACGCCACCGACTACGTGGTTCCGGCCCTCGAGATCCTCGATTCCAGGATCGAGATGGAGGGCCGGACCATCGTGGACACCATCTCCGACAACGCGGCCATGGGCGCCATGGTGGTGGGCGGACGCCCGGTGAAGCCGGACGCCGTCGACCTCCGCTGGGTCTCCGCGATCCTCTACAAGAACCAGACCGTGGAGGAAACAGGCGTCGCCGCGGGCGTCCTGGACCACCCGGCCAACGGCGTGCACTGGCTGGCCAACAAGATCGCCGCACACGAAGACAGCATGAAGGCCGGCGACATCATCCTGGCCGGGTCCTTCACCCGCCCGCTCTGGGTGTACAAGGGCGACACCGTCCACGCCGACTACGGACCCCTGGGGAGCGTGACATGCCGCTTCGAATAGACGACACTTTCCGGGATGCCCTGCGCAGTCAAAACGGTAAAGCAGGCAGGCCGCTTGCCGGGATGTGGGTCTGCTCCGGCAGCCCGCTGATCGCCGAACTCTGCGCCGGGTCCGGCCTGGACTGGCTCCTGGTGGACGCCGAGCACAGCCCCAACGGGCTCGAATCCCTCCTGGCCCAGCTCCAGGCCATCCACGGCTACCCGGTCCACACCCTGGTCCGGCCACCGGTGAACGACACCGTGCTGATCAAGCAGTACCTTGACCTGGGCGTGCAGAACCTGCTGGTCCCGATGGTCAACTCCGTGGCCGAGGCGGAGGCCGCGGTGGCCGCCACCCGCTACCCGCCCCACGGCGTCCGCGGCGTTGGCTCGGCGCTGGCCCGCGCGGCCCGCTGGAACCGCGTTCCGGACTACCTCGCCCGGGCATCGGACACCGTCAGCGTCACCATCCAGATCGAATCCACGGCCGCAGTTGAAGCGGTGGAGGACATCCTGAAGGTCGACGGCGTGGACGCCATCTTCGTCGGGCCGTCAGACCTCGCCGCCTCCATGGGGCTGCTGGGACAGCAGGAACACCCCGAGGTACGTGCCGCCGTCGAACACTGCCTCGCCGCCGCAAAAGCGGCCGGCAAACCGGCGGGCGTCAACGCCTTCGCGCCCGCCACGGCCCGTTCCTACCTGGCGGCCGGTGCCGACTTCATCCTGGTCGGCGCCGACGTCGCCCTCCTGGCCCGCGGCTCCGAGGCCCTCGCCGCCGAATACGTCCGAGCGGCCGGTGCCGACTCCCCGGCCAGCTACTAAACCCAACCCTCAGACCTTCCCACTCCCGAGGAGACCCCGCATGACCACTTCGCCCGTACTCTCCCCTGCCGTCTCGCCGGCCTCCGTCTCTCCCGAACGTGAGGCCGAACTTCTCGCGTCCGTGCCCACCGGCCTGCTAATCAACGGCCAGTGGCGGGACGCGTCCGACGGCGGCACGTTCGACGTGCAGGATCCCGCCACCGGGGAGGTGCTCGCCACCCTGGCCTCGGCCACCAGCGAGGACGCCCTCGCCGCGCTCGACGCAGCGGACGCCGTCCAGGCGTCCTGGGCACGGACCGCACCGCGGGAACGGGCCGAAATCCTGCGCCGTGCCTTCGACCTGGTCACCGAACGCGCCGAGGACTTCGCGCTGCTGATGACCCTGGAAATGGGGAAACCGCTGGCCGAAGCCCGCGGCGAAGTCACCTACGGCGCCGAGTTCCTGCGCTGGTTCTCCGAGGAAACCGTCCGCGACCACGGCCGCTACCTCACCACCCCCGAGGGCAAGAACAAGATCCTGGTCCAGCACAAGCCTGTCGGGCCGTGCCTGCTCATCACCCCGTGGAACTTCCCGCTCGCGATGGCAACCCGCAAGGTCGCCCCCGCCGTCGCGGCCGGCTGCACCATGGTCCTCAAGCCCGCCAAACTCACCCCGCTCACCGCGCAGTACTTTGCCCAGACCATGCTCGACGCCGGCCTGCCCGCCGGCGTCCTCAACGTCGTCTCCTCCTCGTCCGCCTCCGGCATCTCGGGGCCCCTGCTCAAAGATTCCCGCCTGCGCAAGGTTTCCTTCACCGGCTCCACACCGGTGGGCAAGCGGCTCATGGCCGACGCCGCCCAGAACGTCCTGCGCACCTCCATGGAACTTGGCGGCAACGCACCCTTCATCGTGTTCGAGGACGCCGACCTCGACAAGGCAGTCGAAGGGGCCATGGCAGCCAAGATGCGGAACATGGGCGAGGCCTGCACAGCCGCCAACAGGTTCCTCGTCCAGGAAACCGTCGCCGCCGAATTCACCGCCAAGTTCGCCGCGGCCATGGCCGCCCTGGCCACCGGCCGCGGCACCGAACCGGACACCCAGGTCGGTCCCCTGATCGATGCCGGCGCCCGCAACGACGTGCACGCCCTGGTGAGTGCAGCCGTCGACGCCGGAGCCACCGCCATCACGGGCGGCGCCCCGGTCGAGGGAGCCGGCTACTTCTATCCGCCCACTGTGCTGGGCAACGTCCCCAACGACGCCGACATCCTCCGCCAGGAAATCTTCGGCCCCGTCGCCCCGGTGACCACCTTCGCCACCGAGGACGACGCGATCCGGCTGGCCAACGCCAGCGAATACGGCCTCGCCTCCTACCTCTACAGCCGCGACTTCAACAAGCTCCTCCGCGTGGCCGAACAGATCGAATTCGGCATGGTCGGTTTCAACGCCGGCGTCATCTCCAACGCCGCCGCACCCTTCGGCGGCGTCAAGCAATCCGGGCTCGGCCGCGAAGGCGGCTCCGAAGGCATCGCCGAATACACCACCACCCAGTACATCGGCATCGCCGACCCCTACGCGGGCTAGCACCTAGCGACGTGTCCACACAGCAAGGAAAAACATTGAGTACTGTCCAGCATGGGCAGCGCGGCTCGGCGACGGACAACCGCCGCGTAGCGTTCGCCACCATCATCGGAACCACCATCGAGTGGTACGACTTCTTCATCTACGCCAACGCCGCGGGCCTGGTCTTCGCGAAGCTGTTCTTCGAGCCCGCCGGCGCCGACATCGGGATCCTGATTTCCTTCGCCTCGGTGGGACTTAGCTTCCTGTTCCGCCCGCTGGGCGCCTTCCTGGCCGGACACTTCGGGGACCGCCTGGGCCGCCGGGCCATGCTGGTCATCACGCTGGCCATGATGGGGGCGGCCACCACCCTCATTGGTGTGCTTCCGACCTTCGAGACGGCCGGTATCGTGGCGCCCATCCTGCTGCTGCTCCTGCGCATCCTGCAGGGCATTTCAGCCGGCGGCGAATGGGGCGGCGCCGTCCTGATGGCGGTTGAACATGCGCCGCGCGGCAAGCGGGGCCTGTTCGGTGCGTTCCCCCAACTGGGCGTCCCCCTGGGCATGCTGCTGGCCTCCGGCGTGCTGGCCCTGATGTCCGGTGTGGTCTCCCCCGGTGCCGCCTTTGTGGAGTGGGGCTGGCGTATCCCATTCCTGCTCAGCTTCGTCCTGATCGTCGTGGGCTTCATGGTCCGCCGCAGCGTGGAGGAAAGCCCGGTCTTCGAGGAGATCGCCCAAAAGAAGCAGCAGACCCGGGTCCCGGTTGTGGAACTGTTCAAGAAGCACTGGCTGCTGGTCATCATCGCGGCCCTGGTCTTCGCCGGCAACAACGCCGCGGGCTACATGACCACCGGCGGCTACATCCTCAGCTATGCTCCAATCCCGCCGGACTGGCCATGGACCGCACGCAAGTGCTCCTCGCAGTGACCGGCTCCGCTGCCCTGTGGTTCATGTTCACGCTGATCTCCGGCTACCTGGCGGACAGCCTCGGCCGGAAGAAGACCTACCTCATCGGCTACGGCTGCCTCATTGTCACGGTCTTCCCGCTGTTCTGGCTGGTAAACACCGGAAACATCTGGGCGCTGTTCCTTGGCCTTGCACTGTTCACCGCCGGGCTCGGCCTCACCTATGGGCCGCAGGCGGCGCTGTACAGTGAACTGTTCCCCGCCTCCATCCGGTTCTCCGGCGTCGCCATCTCCTACGCGCTCGGCGCCATCGTCGGCGGTGCCTTCGCCCCGATGATCGCCACGGCCCTGGTCCAGGCCACCGGAACAACAGCCTCCGTGTCCGTCTACCTGCTCATCGTGGCCCTCGTTTCAACGGCCGCGGTGCTGGTAATCCGGGAACGCAGGGACATCGACCTGGGCATCAACAACCAGGCCGAGCAGGAGGTCGGCGCCACCGTCTTCGACCGGCGCCGGGCCGCTCCGGCCGACGCCGCCAAGGCGGCCGCCGAAATCTAGCCCGTTATACCAACACGTCCGGCTGGCCGGAGCGGACCCTTTTGGTCCGCTCCGGCCAGTTCGCTTTCCCGGCCAGCGGCAGCTCCTGCAGGCATTTCAGCCGGTCAGTTCGCCCCAAGTCAAGGGTTCTGCACCCAAAGACAAGCCATCGGGTCCGCGCCCGGACAACACTTAGGTATGCCCGCCTCGCCGACCGGCCGAGCGCACAGACCTACTCGAAGTGGAGTACCTCTTGGAAACCTACGATGCCCTCCTCGCATCCATCACCCCCGGTTCCGGCGAGACCCGGACCATCCTCGACCCCGCCACCGGGAAGCCCGTTGGCGAGGCACCGGTCCACACCGTCGAAGACCTGGAGCGAGCGGTAACCGCAGCCCAGGCTGCCCAGCCGGCGTGGGCTGCCCTGGGCCACGACGCGAGGTCCGCCGCGCTGCTCAAGGCCGCCAGGCCGCC
>NZ_JBFTLC010000027.1:0-71291 GCF_056396245.1 Arthrobacter sp. 05T423 | reverse complement strand
CCAGCTGCACGCCAGCTCGGACATCCCCTCGCTCAACGCGATCACGGACCCGAACGCGGCGCCGTTCGACACGTCGGTGCCGGACATCTACCGGTACGCGACCTGGAAGCAGGACTTCGAAAAGAACGGCCCGAAGAACTTCCAAATGACGTGGCTCTCGAGCGACCACACCGGCGGCACCGCCGGCCCGGAAGCCCAGGTCGCGGACAACGACCTCGCCGTGGGCAAGATCGTGGACGAGATCTCGCACTCGAAGTACTGGAAGGACTCCGCGATCTTCATCGCCGAGGACGACAGCCAGGACGGTGCCGACCACGTCGACGGCCACCGCGCCCCGGTCCAGGTCATCAGCCCCTACGCGGTGCACGGCCGGACCGTCAGCACGTTCTACTCCCAGATCAACATGGTCCGGACCATTCAGCAGATCCTCGGTGCCCAGCCGCTGAACCAGAAGATCGCCGCAGCCACCCCAATGTTCGACGCCTTCACCAACAAGGCCAACCTGACCCCGTACAACTCCGTCCCGAACCAGGTCCCGCTGACCGAGGGCGTCAAGACCGCCCCCGCCTGCGGCACCGACACCCTCGGCCAGACCGGCGCCGCCGCCGCAGCGGTGAACACCAACGCCGCCAAGGCCGTGGCTGTCCCGGCGTCCATGCAGGACACCGCCGAACAGTGGGACAAGTGGTCCGAGCAGCAGCACCTGACCGGCAACGGCGCGAAGGAAGACTCCGCGAACCCGCATCTGTTCAACCGCTGGACCTGGTACCAGACCCACAACTGGTCTTCCCCGTACCCTGGCGATACCAAGATCTACGGCCCGAACAACGTGCCGGGCATCCCCGCCGGCTCGGCCGACCACGAGGACGGCTGATCCACCCCTGACCGGCGAGGACCGCCGATCACCACCGGCATGCGCCGGACCAGGCTGAGAACCCACGGCCCGGCACATGCCACCCCAAGACTGAAGGTCACCTCTGAGGAGGTGGCCTTCAGGCTTTTTTCGGGAGCTCGGACCAGCGTTCCTGTTGCGGCAGGCGCCTACGCAACGCAACAAAATGCCGTTTTCGCTGGCATTGACCGCATCACTGTCAATTAGCCGCTCAGTGGACGCCCGGACCGAGCGGTTGCGCTCCGGCAAATGCTTGCCCATGAAAGGAGAAAGGAACCCGCCGCCCCACGGCGCCAGGGGCCCGGATCGGACATGAAGCGCTGGCGGTACCGGCTCTTCCCCCAACCGCCGGGAAACTCATCACCAGGGGCCGGCCAGACATGGCTCCTGCTACACGCAGGTCGGCTGAAGGCTCTAGCCCCGGTGCTCCCCCGGGGCACCGCCGGCCCGCTGAAGATGAACGTTGGATGAAGCGTCCGGGAACAGGGGACGGATTCGGGTTGCCCGTGGCTATCCTCGGCCCATGGTTTTCCTGTCTTCCGAGGCGCTGATCAACGCTCGGTCCTCCACCGTGTGGGACGTCATCACCGATTCCGATAACCTGAGCGTCTGGGAGTCGGGAATCACAGCAATTGACGGGGACCTGCGGGACGGGGAAACGGTCCGCCTCACGACGGGCCGCCGCGGCCACCCACGTCGGGTACGTATTGAGCAGAAGCCAGCGGAGGTCATGACCTGGACCTGGACCCTGCCGCTGTGGCTGTTCCGGGCCGTCCGCTCGTTTACCCTCATCCCGGAGTCAGGACGGACTCTTCTGAAAGTCACCGAAGAATCCACCGGGCCCCTCCTGCGCTGGTCCTCCCCGGCAACAAGACAGGACCTCGACGACTTCGTGGCCGCGGCCAAGGAACGCGCCGAACTGCTGGACCGGACGATCTGACGATGCAGGATTTGCCGCCAGAGACTTCAGGCGCACGGCAAGGCGCCCGCGGGTCGACGGTCGGCGCCGCGGCCAGGACAAGGAACATAGCTGCTCCCCATCCGGAGTGGATTCTGATGTACCGCAAGGGTCTGTCCCGGAAGAAAATCGCGGAACTGGCACGGGTCAAAGTCTCGACCGTCGCGTACCACCTCTCCGTAGCCAAGGCGGCAGATCCAGGCCTGCGCACCGAACACCGGGCAGCGGCCGAAGAAAGTGGCCGCCGCACGGCGCCGGGCCTGAAACGCCTGTATCAGGTGCTCGCCATGGTCGAGGCAACCGGCCGCTACCCCTCCCGCAACGCCGAGGACAAGGTGGAGCGGGAACTGGCACAATGGCTGCGGCGCCGTCGCCGAGATGCGGAAGCGGGCCTTCTGAACCCGGTTATCAGGGAGGGCCTGTCCGTCCTGCCCGACTGGGAACGCAAGCCCCGCGAGATCGCTAACGAGCAAAAATTCCAGGATCGGCTGCAACAGCTCGCCGCTTACCGCGCCGCGGGACGCCCTGGCCCCGCACCGGCCCCGCGGCCACCGGGCCGGAACGTGAGCGCGGTGTCTGGCTGCGAAGTCAAAGGTTCGGCTTCCGCCACGGCGGGCTCTCTCCAGCAAGGACCCAGGCACTGAACACGGCCCTGCCAGGCTGGCGCACCAGCCGCGCAGTCCCCGACGGACAACCCCGGACTTTGGACCTGCCCTAAAGGCGGGAACTGGTTCCTGCAGGAAAGCCACAGGATCTCCGCCGCACATACATCCTGCGAGGGGACGGCCCGTCGTTCCACACCCACAGGACCGAGCCCTCCGGGGTCACGCTGTCGAGGACCTGGTTCCGGCGTGCACAGAAACGCCACCCGGCGGTCTCGCCAGGTGGCGTTTCTGAGAGTGCGCTCTTATTGGCCGTCAGAGACGGTCCGGTATGGGCGGTTAATGCCCGGAGTCGTGGCCGTCGTCGTCGTTGTGGCCGCCGTTGTTGTCCGAGTTGTTGTCGTCGCTTTCGGTCTTCGTGATCGACGCGACGGCGCCGGTCTGCTCGTTGAGCAGGACCTTGTCGTTGCGCTGGTGGTGGAAGTTGAACATGGCATTCACGGAGCCGGCGGTGGCGTCGGCGGAGGCGTCGCCGACCTGTCCGGTGTGCCAGTTGTCTTCGATGAAGCGCAGGATCGAGGCCTGGTCGGTCTGGGTGTGGTCCACGAAGTTCTTCTTCGCATACGGGGAAATGACGATCAGCGGCTGGCGCGGGCCCGGGCCGCAGCGGTCGGCGTAGCCGCCGGCTATGGGGATGCCGCTGGCTGCGGCGTTCTGGCACCACGCGGCGTCGTCGGCGGTGTTGGAGGAGTTCTTTACCTTCGCGGCGGCGTGGTCGTACCAGCCGTCGGAGTCGTCGTAGGCGAGCACGACGGCCGTGTCCTTCCAGTTTTTGGACTGCTGGATCTGGTTGACGGTCCTGGTGATGAAGTTCTGCTCATCGATCGGGTCCGAGTACGAGGCGTGCCCGTCCTGGTACATGCCTGCCTTGAGGAAGGACACCGCGGGCAGGTTGTCGGTGTTCAGGACCTTGTTGAACGAGGTGAGGTCGTACTGGTGGTTCGCCTGGCCGTTATGGCCGATCTCGGCGTCGCTGGCGGGCGCCAGGTGGTGGGGGTTCGCGGTGGACGCGTAGTACTGGAACGGCTCGTGGTGCGGGGAATAGTCAACCACGCTGGCGCCGGCGACGTTCGTGTGGCTGGACATACAAGACGCAGGCGACGTGGCCGTCGCAGCGGTGGTCGGCGTGAAGCCACCCTGGAACCAGCCCCATGACACGCCCTTGGTGTTGAGCAGGTCGCCGATGTTCTTGCCCGTCATGCCAGCCAAGTTTTTGGTGTTGGTGTGGCTGTTGTTCGAGCAGTCGTCGTAGACCGGGTCGGGGTCGTTGATGACGGTGCCCACACCCTTGGCGTCGGGCTGGCGGACGGTGCTGCTTCCGGTGGCCGGGGTTGCGACGGGCTGTCCGCTGGCCGTGTACTCCTTGGCGCCGTGGGTCTGGCCGGAGACCAGGTTCAGGGCGCCCGGGGTGGAGGGGCCGAAGCCGGTGCTGAAGTGGTTGTCGCTCATCGAGTAGTTCTGCGCGTAGTTCCACATGCCGGTGACGGTGTTCCCGTCGTAGTAGTCCAACGTCAACCCGGGACGTCCGTACTGGTTAGGACCGCAGGCGTCGCGGCTGGTGAACTGGACGAACTTGTCCATCGCACCACCGTTGTAGGCCTGCTGCTCCGGGAGGTAATTGTGGTCCTGGCTGCAAGGGACAGCCTGGGACGGCGACAACCTGGCCGGTTGCACCGAGTTGGGGTTCTTCGGCCCCAACAAGCCGGCAGCGGACAAGGTGTTGATCTTCCCGGGCGTGTTCTTCGCTGCAGTGAAGGCGGCCACCTGGGTGCCGCTGCCCTGCTGGGTTTCCCCGGCGATGTTGGCCGCCTTGGGGTACGTGGCGAAGTAGTGGTCGAAGGAGACGTTCTCCTGGAAGATCACCACCACATGCTTGATCGGCGTCGCGGTGCCGCTGCGGTGTTCGACGGCGGAGGCAGGGCCGGCCGCGAAGCCGACCACTCCGGCGGTCAGTGCCGAAGCAGCCAGGGCAGCTGCGCCGGTGGCGGCGGCGACGCGTTTACGGGTCAATCGTGGTGCCAGATAATGCATGGGTATCCAATCGTTCCTTCTCAGGGGGTGGCCGGCTTTCGCATCATGCACAGGTCCCGTAGGTCGCCCGGCAGGGCGGGACTCCGCTACACAGCACAAAATTGAGGCGGAACCGCTGACCTGTCCGACGACCGGATCCCATGCACCGCTGAGGCTAGAGGCCCATCATGAACCACACGTAAACGGCAAACGACCAAAGGAAGTAAGCATGCTTAGCGGGGAAGGGGAGGCATGCTTCACGCGGAGCCATTGCCGAATGCCGGAGCGCGCTCGTGAATACAACACTGACGCGGACCCCCGCGCTCAGCGGAACGTCACTGCCCTTCCCATCAACATCTTCTCGCCCGGATCCCTCTGGCCGGACTCATGGGACACCCGTACAGGACACGGAAACATCCTTCGCCGACTACGTCAGAGCCATGAAAGAAAGCGCCGAACTGTTCGGCTGACCGGGTAGTGAGAGCTACCCAGCCGGGAGGAAAAGTACCGGACGGTCCTGGATCCGGAGCAGCTCATCGGCAACGGCTCCTTCCACCACGCGCTGAAGCTTGGCGAGGACGCCGGGCCGGGGACCGCCGAGGATCAGCAGGGACGCTCCTGTGCTCGCCGTGAGACGGGCCAGTGCCGGTGCGACGGCACCGCTGAGCACCCGGAAGGTCCACTCAGCCCAGGGCGGTCCCAGACACAGCACGAGGCCCTCTCTTACTTCCGTGGCAGGGAACAGGGCCTCAACATTGCGTGCCGGGTCCAGCGACGCCGCGTGCCGGGACCGTGGAGGATCCCATTCCGCCAAGTAGCCAGCAGGGTCAACGAACGCGCACACCAAATGAGCGTCCACTGAACAGGCGAAGCGGGCGGCCGCCCTGACCAGCTGTGCCGGGCAGGCCCAAGGGACACCAAACACTACGGGACAGTCACCGCACGCCGGTTCGGCAGGGTCCAACGAGAAGTCCATCCGGTACCTCACAGTGGTTGGGCGAGGCGTCCCGGATAAACGCGCCGCTTCTCCCAGGGCGCACGTTCCCCGTGCACACGGCCCGGCCGCTCCCCGATGGACGCCCCGAGGCCGTTGCCTTTGGGAGCCATTATCCGCCGTCAGGTCCCTGGTCTAATCCGCCGAGGTCCTGAGTGAGACGGCCGCGTGAAGGAAGCCCGATCCCGGCTTCTCCGGCACCCTTGATGAGCACCCCGGAGACCTGGGTTGCGCTGCTGGCCCACGCGAACGACTGGCAGTACCGTCAATGCACTCGTTCCGTCCAGCCGGAAATCCGGCGGATCCGTATGAGGCGGACGGCCTGCTGGGCCCATCTGCGTGCCCGTCCCGTGAGGCGCCCTAAAAGGAGTCAGGGGTTCCCAGCTCGGGGAGGATCACTACCGGGTCTCCGGCCAAAAACATCCTCCGGGGAGACTTCCCGTCGATCCAACCCACACGACCGACCCGTCAGGGATCATGTTGTCGACGACCCCGGTGCCGGCGGCATGACCGGCATCCCTGACCTGGACTCCTTGTCCCGGCTTAAGCGTCTCCCAGCCGGCTTGGGGTTCAGCATCGTAGTCCTTGCCCGCGTTCGCATCCATGCACGAATGGATCCATCCCCGAATGAACATCCTGTGAAGCACTTGCGGCAACGGCCCCGGGCTAAAGCTGCAGCCTACGGCGGGGGGGCTCGCCCGCCTTTCATCCAGGAAACAGCATGCGCCTGTAACCTGACGGCATATCACCGTGCGGCTATAGCATGGCGGGAGTCACATGGCCCGAATCGGAGGACCCGATAAGGTGCCGGTGATTATGACGTGGAATCTAAAGAATTTCTTCCGTCCGGAAACCAGTACGGTCCCCGGACGCAACCGCCTGCATCGCGAGTTTGCCGGCCGGCGAGACGAAAACTAACCCTCCGTCGTGCGCCCGGTTTCTGCTCTCCGGCGACCCGGTGATCAGGCTCCCGACCGGCTCCCGACCAGCGTTGGCGTTATTGACATGGGGTGTGCGTTTGCTTTGTTTTGCCTCTGACGATTGGGCAGCTCCGGACGTAAAATGCACGCTATGGGTGCGGCACCAGTTGTTGAGGTTGAACGGAAGTACGAAGTCGAAAACTCGGCCGTCCTGCCCCCGCTGCAGGACCTGCCCGGCGTACGACGGGTGGATCCGCCAGTGGAGCACCGGCTCAGCGCGGAGTATTTCGACACCGAAGACCTGCGCCTGGCTTCGGAGCGGATAACACTGCGGCGGCGAAGTGGCGGCGAGGATGCGGGGTGGCATCTGAAGCTTCCCTCATCCGTGGACGAGCGGCGCGAACACCGCGAACCCCTTGGCCAAGATACCGCCACCATCCCCGATTCTCTCCTGAGGCTGATCCTCGTACACACACGGGACAAGAAGCTGGTCCCGGTGGCGAGGCTGAGCACACGGCGCACAGTGCACCGGCTCCGGGGCAAGAAAGACGGTGTGCTGGCCGAAGTCAGTGACGACCGGGTCGAGGCTGAAACACTCGTCCCCCCGAAGGGAAATCAAGCGCTGGCGGGAATGGGAAATTGAACTCATTGACGGGGACCGGGACATCCTCAAAGCCGGAGACCAGATGCTTGCCGCCGTCGGTGTCATGCCCTCGGCCCATGGCTCCAAGCTGGCACAGGCGCTTGGCAGGAAACCGTCAACAGGTCCGCGCACGCCACCACAGACCAAGCGGAAAGCCGCTGCGGGTGATGTCCTGTTCGCCTATGTGGGGGAGCAGGTCCAGGCCCTCAAGGACCAGGACCCGCCGGTGCGGCTGGATACCCACGACTCGGTGCATAAGATGCGCGTGGCGACCCGGCGCATGCGCTCTGTCCTGGCCACCTACCGGTAACTGCTCAGCGGCGGCAACAGCGTCAAGTTTGTGCGGGACGAGCTGAAGTGGCTGGCCGGGGTCCTGGGCGAAGCGAGGGACGCCGAGGTCATGCATGCCCGACTCAAGGATATGATCGCCCAGGAACCGGCCGAACTCATCATGGGTCCCGTCGCCCGGCGGGTCGATCTCGAGCTTGGCGCCGACTACTCAAAAGCACACGCCAACGTGCTCGGGGTGCTTAACGGGCAACGCTATTTCAAATTGCTCGACGCCCTGGACTCACTAATCACCGCACCGCGCCTGACACCGCTGGCGGGCAAAGCCGCGGACAGGGTCATACCCAAACTGATCAACAAGGATGTAAAACGGTTGGGCACTGCCGTCCAGGAGGCCCGGAACAACCCCGCCGGCATCACCGACCACCCGGCACTGCACGAGGCCCGCAAAGACGGAAAGCGGCTGCGCTACGCCGCCGAAGCCGCAACTCCCGTCAACCCCAAGAAAGCCACGCACCTGGCCGACGTGGCGCACAGCGTGCAAAAGATCCTCGGTGACCACCAGGACAGCATCGTCACCCGCAACCTGCTGCGGCGGCTCGGCGCAGAGTCCTTCCTGCAAAGCGAAAACGGATTCAGCTACGGCCGCCTGCACGCCCTGGAACAAACCGCAGCCCTGGAAGCCGAGGCAAAATTCCACCGCGAGTGGAAAAAATTCCCGTCCCCGAAGCTATAGAAACCACAATCCGAAAACCGCAAATCACCGTTGCTTGATCTCACGTCGAACCATCCCCTTCATCCAACTGTGTCGGTGGCGTTTCCGGTCCCTTGATTGGGCTGGCGTATCATGCCTCCTACCGTCGTCACAACGACCCTCGATGATCTATGGCTTCGTAGGTGGCCCGCTCCGCTTTCGAGGGGAACGGGCGGGCCGCCGCGGCCGTCACGATCACGCCGCCCTCTCATCAAGCAGTGGGGCCCGCAAACGGTTTCGTGCGACCGGCCACGGCAGAAGGAACCGGTCCGTGTCGTTGGGGATCAGTCGGGTCGGGTAGGGAGAGGCAGTGGGCGGCCCTGTCGTAGGTGGGCGGCGGTTATTGCCAGCCAAGTCCAGGCGAGAATCACGGCAGCGGTGAAGCTGAGAACGACGGCGGCCGATGTTGACCCGCTGGCAATACCGGCGAAGGCGGCAAGAAATAAGACTCCGGTGGCGAGGGAGAATGCTCCGAGCCTACGGTTCCCGGAAGTGTAGAACCGGCGGGAGAGAACCCAGCAGGCGGCGATGAGAGCGGCGAAACCCGTTCCGGCGGTAATGAAATGAAGGAATCCGTGGAGGGACCCGGAGATCGGGTGTCCGAGACGTGTGCCCGGCGGGAACCCGTTCATAGGGTCGGCGGCGAATATCCCCGCACCGATCAAGCCGGCCCCGTAGAGCCCGATCAGGGCCGGTCCCCACGTGGCCCCTCGTCCAGGGTGGAGTACGCGACGGAATCCGACGGCGGACAGCACGGTCAGTGTCCCGGTCAGGATCAGGTTGGTGGTTTGGATCCAGCCCAGGTCGCCGTTGGCGAGGACACTGAGGTCGTCATGGGCAGCGTCGAAGCCCGGACGGAAAAGCGCCTGGGCGTAACTGACCAGCAGGTACAGGGGGCCGGCGGCGATGCCGCAGGCCAGCAGTAACCGCGTCGCAGAGGTAGCGGACGGGGCCGGCCCGGATCCCTGACGTCCCACTTGATAGCCGATTTTGGGCATGGCTTACTCCGGTCTGTTGGGCGAAATACATTCGGTGAGCTTCGGCGGCCGGTCAGTCGGTGAAGAAGCCGCGGAGTTCTGCTGCCATTGCCGCGTCTGAGACCTGGTGGGTTTGGCCCTCAAGGCTGCGGTGGAGGGCTTGGGGGATGGCAGCGGCTGTTGTTGATTGGGCTGAGGTCATGGGTGGGGCGGCTTTTCCACCGACCATGACCAGGGTCGGGACAGTGATGGTGGCGAGCCGGTCCGTGGGTGCGGTGAAGTTGTTCAGAACGGCGATCTCGTAAGGGAGCGTGTTGGCGGCATCTTTTTGGCTCTTCCAGACCTTGGGCATGAGGCGGAGCATGACAGGCACAAACGCCGGGACCCCGATCATTTTGACCAGGAAGTAGGAGACCATCGCACCGCGTTTGTTCTGGGCGAGCAGTGCGTTCAGGTGCCCGGCGTGGTCGATCGGCACTCCTTCGGCGTCTCCGACTCCGGTGTAGGGGGCTTCGTAGACGGCGAGCTTGAGGATCGGGACACCGGCGGCTGCGGCTTCGAGGGCGAGGGCGGCGCCGGAAGAGATGCCGTAGACAAAGGCGTTTCCACCCGCATGGGCGATGACGGCGGCGAGGTCTTCGATTTCCCTTTCCACCGAGTATGGCCGGGTATCACCGCTGTCTCCACGGCCGCGACGGTCGTAGAAGTACACGGTGAAGGAATCGGCCAGTTTCATGGCCAGTGGCCGGGCGGGCCCGAAGGACCGGCCGCAGAAGGCGCCGTCTACCAGTACCAGGGAGGGGCCGGTGCCGATATGTTCGACGGAGATGCGGGTCCCGTCCGTAGAGGTGATCTGGGTGACCTGGGTTTGGGGGGATGCGGTTTTCATGCTGTGGGCCTTTCGAGAAGGGTGTCGAGTTTGGTGAAAGCCAGGACCCAACCGGCGCGGGTCATGTCCCGGATCTCGTCCGTGAACGGGCCCTGGTGGAGCGTCATGCGCGTCCGGTCGCCGTGATCGTGGAACTGAAGCCGCAGCACGACGTCGTCAACGGGCCCGGCAGCGGTCAGGGCGGTCAGCTGGATGTCCAGGAATTCCGGTGTCTGAAAAGCCACGACGCGGCCCTGGATGGGGTGACTGGCCCCGGTGGCGTTGTCGACCATGGTCAGCTCCCACCGGCCCTGGGCCACGAGGTCCACCGTGACGCTGTCGACCGGCACGTTGACTCCTTCTGGTCCGAACCATGAGGCGAGGAGTTGGGGTTCGGTCCAGAACCGCCACACCGTGTCCCTGGGCGCTGCGAAGGAACGGGAAATGAAGACATCACGGGCTGTGATTTCCTGCTGGCGGCCCTCAGACATCTCGTCCCACGCCCTTCTGCGTGGCGTCGCGCTGAAACGCGGCCAGGGCGCCGTCGAGTTTATCGAAGGACTCACCCCAAAACTTCTTATACCGTTCCATGTACTCGCTCGCTTCCTTGAGCCGGTCCGGTTCCAGATGACTGAGCCGGGCAGTTGCCACCCGGTTCC
Organism: Arthrobacter sp. 05T423; assembly: GCF_056396245.1. Lineage (NCBI taxonomy): Bacteria > Bacillati > Actinomycetota > Actinomycetes > Micrococcales > Micrococcaceae > Arthrobacter > Arthrobacter sp. 05T423. The sequence goes on along the minus strand of NZ_JBFTLC010000027.1, from coordinate 60,666 downwards.
GGGAGATCAGCCCGGCATTCTCCAGAACCTTCAAATGCTTCGAAATCGCCGGCTGACTGATCCTGAACGGCGCCGCGAGGTCGGAAACCTGCGCGTCGCCCTCCGCGAGCCGCTGCAGAATTGCCCGCCGGGTCGGATCCGCCAACGCCCCGAACACCGCACTCAATCCATCAACCATCAGAACCATAACCTAACTGTTCTATAACCTTACGGTTTTAGAATAGGACCGGTTGAACAAAAGCGTCAACCCTCCGAGGACGGCAGCATCCTTCGGTTCAAGATCTATCTGACACGGTGACCGTAGACCCAAATCCCCGGGTCGTGGAGGCCGGAGGCTGTGTCCTGTTAGCGACCGTCCGTGCCGACGCCGGGCAGGTCGCAGAGCATCGGGGCGTAGGCGTCGATGATTTCCTGGAGCGCTGCGTCCGCGGCGGCGATCTCGGCGGCCAGGGACTGGCACCGCGTGGCGAGGGCTTTCAGCGTCCGGAGGGTCACTTACTCCGGGTCGGCCGTGTGTCCCGAAGGTCTCGTGCGCTGCAGGGCAGTGATCAGCGCGGACGTGGCCATTGACCGGTATTTCGCCCGGAGTTTGTCGGGGGCGGAAACGAGGAGGCCCTTGATCTGGTTGATTGCCGCGGTGCGGGCCTTCAGCGCGGAGGCACGCCCGGCGCGCAGGACCCGCAGGCATTCAACGGGCCCGGCCTTGGCTTTCGGTACCGACGTCGCGCGTCCCTCGAGTACCGACTTTGCAGCCTGGTAGGCGTCCAGCGGATCGGACTTGCCCCTTAGCCGGCGCGCGGCCCGGTTCGGGCGGTTCACTTCCAACACTGTCAGCCCAGCGGCCCGGAGGGTCCGGGCGAGTTCGGCGCCGTAGGAGCCTGTTCCTTCGACACCGACGGCGGTGACAGTGCCGTAGCTGGTGATGAAGTCCACGATTTTCCGGTAGCCGGAGCCCACGGCCAGGAATTCCCGGTCCGGGAGGGGTTTGCCGTGTTCGTTGATCACGGCCACATGGTGTGTGTCGGCGTGGGTGTCGATACCCGCGATGACTTTGATTGCTTCGTTTGCCAAGATTGAAATTGCCCCTCAGTCGCGTCGAATGCTGATTGATCGGGCGCGGGCCAGGTGGGCAGACAAAACGGTAATGGGACTGGTCGAATCAGGCTCCTATGAAGTCATGTCCGCCTGGCTCGACACCCTTTGACGGACCTTGAGCCGGCTGACAGATCGTCGGAAAGACAGTGCCGGAAAGCGCGTCAGTTTTTGGCTGGGCCACGCCGGCTCAAGGACTTTTCCAGTATTACCGACGATGCTCCTATAGGCGTCAAATCTCTGTGTGGCACGTGAACAGGTTCTTAGAGATTTCTTGGCAGCCGGCTTCCACACTTGGATGAGGCAGGCATGAGCTCTGCTGGGGCAACAGAAGGGAATGGCCAGTGGGCAGGTCGGATATGGCAAGTGGGATCATGGCGGAGCGTATGCGGTTGGCGAGGCTGCCGCAGCTGCGGCACTGGATCGTGCTGCCGCTGGTGTTTGCCGTCCTGATTGTGGCCGCGGGGCTGACCATGCGGTCCGTACCCGCCTTGACGGCCGCCGACTTCTCCGTCGATGCTGCGCTGAGCCACGACCATACGCCGGCGCTGACCGCGGTCTCCCTGCTCGTCAACGAGGTGTTCAGTCCCGCGGTCGGCGTAGTGATGATCGCCGCGATTTGCCTGTTCCTGCTGTTGGTCCGCCGGAGCCCGGTGAATGCGGTCGCCACCGGGCTGGTGGCCGCGGGCTCGTGGGTCAGCAGCGAGCTGTTCAAGCTGGTTGTCGCCCGGCACCGGCCCGACTCCGCTGCCCTCTTCGACCCCCTCACACCGGAACCCGGCACGGACAGCTTTCCGAGCGGGCATACCGCCCTCGCCGTAGCCTTGGTCATCGCCCTGTTCCTGCTGGCGCGGGGCACCCGCTGGCAGTGGCCCGTCCTGGTCTTGGGAGCGGCGGTGGCCGTGACGGTTGCCCTGTCCCGCGTCTACCTTGGCGTCCACTATCCCACTGACGTTGCGGCGTCGTTCCTTACTTCTTTGACCGGGGCGTCCTTCATCACGGGGCTGTGGAACAAGTACGGCTTGGTGGTGCTGGCACGCCTGCCGTTCCTGGCCCGGCTGGGACCGGTGCCGGGCCCGGCGACCTAACCAACGGCGTCCTTACCGCGTTTTGAGCACAGCGCCTGGGTACGGCGCCGTCCTGGTCGGATTGGGACAGAATGGCAGTCATGGACGCGAACCGGAAGAAGCGCGTGCTGCTGGTGGAAGATGACCGGCAGCTCGGACCCCTCATTGCCGAACTCATCGGGGATGACTTCGACGTCACCCTGGCCGGTGACGGGCAGCAGGGGCTGCACCTCGGGCTCACCCGGGAGTGGGATGCGCTGGTGGTGGACCGCGGTCTCCCGCTGCTCGATGGCGCGGCGCTGGTCACCGCATTGCGCGAGAAGGGCGTCACCGCGCCGGTGCTGATCCTCACCGCCCTCGGCACCGTGCAGGACAAAGTGGACGGTTTGGATGCTGGCGCCAATGACTACCTGGTGAAGCCGTTCGACGCAGCGGAGCTCGCCGCCCGGCTGCGGGCACTGACTCGCACATTCCTCCCGCCGCTGCGGACCTTACCGCTCGGGGAATGGACGTACGACGCCGCCGCCCGGCTCCTGCTTTCGCCCTACGGTGACCGCGTATCGCTTTCCCCGAAGGAGGGGTTACTCCTTGAGGTGCTGGCGGCCGAACCGGAGCGGGTTTTCTCCCGGGCGGAGCTCCTCGACAAAGTGTTCTCGGCAGCGGACCAGCCGGGCGCCGTCGACACCTACGTGCACTACCTCCGTCGGAAGGCGGGCCGCGACATCATCCGCACCGTGCACGGCGCCGGATACCAGCTGGGAGGTTCATCGTGAATCCGTCCGACGCAGACCGACTGATCCTGCGGACCGCCGCCCGTAAGGTGAGCGCCCAGATTGCCCTCGTATGCGCGGCGAGCGTCGCCGTCGTCATCCTGGCGCTGGTGCTGTTCGCGCTGTACCGCTCCCAGCCCGCCGAACTCGTGCAGCACCCTGCCGGTGCCGGGCGGATCTACATTGATGAAGCCGACGGCCTGCTGGCAATGATCCTTGGCGGTGCGCTGGGCGTGGTGCTCGCAGCAGCCGCCGGCCTGGTCAGTGCCAGGAGTGCTGTAAAGCCGCTGGGCGAGGCCCTGGCCGTCCAGCGGCGCTTCGTCCAGGATGCAAGCCACGAACTGCGGACCCCGCTGGCAGTACTCGACGCCCGTCTGCAGCTAGCCCAGCGCAAGGCCGGGCCGGACAGCCCTGCCGCCCCGACGCTGGCCCGGCTCCGCCAAGACAGCGCCGGGCTCGCGGAAATGGTGGACGACCTGCTGCTCATGTCCGCACCCGCCACCACAGACAACCTGGAACCCGCAGACGTGGCCGCGCTGGTACCGGCCGTGACGGACGACCTTCGGCTCCTCGCGAGCGAGGCCCGGGTCGGGCTGGAGTGTTCGGTTACCACTGGGGCTGCGGGACCGCCGTGCGTGCGCATTCCCGCCCACCTGCTGAGGCGAATGGTCACGGCACTCGTGGAAAATGCCATCTCCCACACCCCCGAGTCCGGCCGGATCGACATCACTGTGTCAGCCGGCGGCAGGAAAGTCCGCATCATGGTCCGGGACACAGGACCGGGCATCATCGGGATCGAGCCCAACCGCGTATTCGAGCGGTTCGCGCGCGGAAGGCATGCCGCGCACGACTCTGCACGGCACAGCTACGGAATCGGACTGGCACTTGTGAAGGACGCCGCCTTGCGCCACGGCGGCAACGTGACAGTGGCCGAAACCGGGGCCAAAGGAACAGCGATCAGCCTGGAACTGCCGGCCACCTAGCGTAGCGGCAACAGCATGCCCCCCGGGTGCCAGTTGCCGCCGGCACTCAAATTTTCTTGGAAAATTCTTGGCATTCCGCCTTCACACTTGAACCAGGGCCGTCGAGCAAGGTTTGCGGACGGCAGCCTGAACGGAGGCAGTTGCGTGAGCGGATTCATCGATGGAATTCTGGGCGTCAGCCCGGCACTGGCCTACACCCTGGTTGTCTTGCTCGTGTTCGCCGAGGACGCCCTTTTCATCGGCTTCGTCATTCCCGGCGAAACGGCTGCCGTGCTCGGCGGTGTTGTTGCCAGCCGGGGCCCGGTGCAGCTGGGGCTCATGATGGGCCTGGTGGTCCTGGCCGCGGTCATCGGCGACTCCGTGGGGTACGAGGTCGGCAAACACGTCGGGACAAAGCTCCTTGAAACCAGAGCACTGAACCGCCACCGCGAGAAAGTGGACAAGGCACAGGACTTCCTGCGCCGGCGCGGCGGCTCGGCCGTTTTCCTGGGCCGCTTCATCGCTTTCTTCCGGGCGGTGATGCCTGCGCTTGCCGGCATTTCCCGCATGCACTATCCCCGGTTTCTGGCCTTCAACGCCGTCGGGGGACTGACCTGGGGTGTGGGCTTTGTGCTGCTGGGCTATCTGGCCGGCAATTCGTACGAAGCTGTTGCCAAAACCGTGGGCCGGGACATCACCGCCGTCGCCGTCGTGGTCGCGATTATTGCCGTGGTGGTCTGGCGCGCCCGCTCCGCACGCAGGAAAAGCCAGCCCACACCTGAACCGCCTGAGCACGGCTAGATGAGAGCCTGGGTGCCCCGAGTATCCCCTCTGACGCAAGGTCCAGAATGGCAGCCACGGTCAGGAGGCATACATATGCCGGATCTGCCGGATGACCCGAAGGCCTCGTGCCCTGGTCAGCCCCGCGTGTTGGGCCCGGATCTTGTCTAGAGCCGAGATGAGGTCAGGAGAGCTGATCATTTGGCCATCAACTCACTGTGCCGGTTGTTTGCTCGGTCAGCCATTTGTCCGAGGAAAACCAGAAGGGGCCGGCGTACGCCGGCCCCTTCACTTTTAAGTCACACGACCGCGCCCTCAGGCGGCCTGTTCCTCAACCTCTTCCTCAGCCGGTTCCTCGATTGGTTCCGTGGCGGCCTCCGCGTGCCGGGCGACCAGGTCAGCCATCCGCTTCACCTCGGCGCCGCTCAACCCCAGACGGGCGGCCACAGCGGCTTTTCCTTCACCGGCCTCCAACATCGCCCGAACCTTCTGGGCTGCACCGCGGACGGCGCTCTCGGCATCCGCTTCGGCCTTGGCCAGCAGCGCATCGGCTTTCTGCCGCGCGTCAGTGCGGATGAAGTCCGCCTGCTCCTGCTGCTCGAAAAACTCCGCCGCCAGATCAATCAGTTTCTCGTGACGTTCCGTCAACGCCGCCGCCTTGGCCCGGGCCTTCTCCCGGGCCGCCAGCTGCTGCGCTGATTTACGTGGTGCTGCCATGATGTGGGTCCCTCCCCTTGGGTAAGCCGCGGGCCTGGAACCTCACGGCCTGTGGCCGGTCCCAGGCCCACGGCCGGCGGCGTGCGCCGCAACGGTCCTCGCTTGCGCTCGGGCTGGTCATGCCCCGGGTTACCCCCACGTGGACAGCGTACGCCTTGAGCCCGGCTCCCTGCGGGGAGTTAAAGACCCGCCGAAGGTCATCATCTGTGGAGGTCACACCAAAGAGATTCCGTGCGTCAGCAATAGTGCGGTCGATCTCGGCTTCACCGAAACCCGCCGAACCAGGCACGCTCATGGCCGCGGCGGACGTCGAGGTCGCGACCGGGACGTTCGCCCGGGCAGGCCCGGCGGAAATAACTGCCAGAACCATCGACAAAGCCAAAACGACGGAAAGGATGCTAAAAACCGTACGGCCCACAAGCCGCGGAACACTCATGAAAATTGACAAACCAGCATCCCCCAAAAGCTGATAGCCCCGGGGTTATTCCGGCGACCGAGACGAGACCTCAAGATGATGATAGGAGCACCCATGTTCTTTTCCCTACCCCGTCAGGGTTTTTCGGGGCTCGTCACGGTCGGGATCCGCGGAAGGAACGGTGCTCACGCGCTTTCGCAGCCATGTCGCTATAGCGCCCCCACGGAAACCGATCACGGCACGCTGTTCATGACATCCCGGGGGAGTTACACGGGACACTGCCAGTACTTTTGCGATCTATGCACCCGGCATAACAGTTGCACTTGCACTGACGTGGTGCCGGGCCAGCGCCAGCCGACCCACGCCCGGCAACGCCGACTGCAAGCGCTTGCTTATGGCGGGACTGGCCCTTTTTGGCCGTGGTCACGGCAGGCGTCGTGGATGGCAGTGGCCCGCTGACCGCTAAGCGCAGTCAGGCCGTTGCTACTCGTGGAGTTGCAACGGCCTGACCGGTTGAAGGCTCGGCGTTGTTGGACGTGGGTCAGGTCACGGGTGCCGTCGCCGCGGAGGTCTTCACCGCCGTCGTAAAGCCGGACTTGGTACCGGCCGCGCTGACGCTGATCGCGTAGCCGGGGAGCATCGGCGTGTAGGTGCTGTTGACTTCCCCGCTGAGGGGCATGCCGTTGGCGTACCACTGGTAGGTCAGGGTGCCGGTGCCGGCCCCCATGTCCCGGGCACGGCGGTGAGAACCGATCCTGCCGTCGGAGTGCCTGAGATGGTGGGAACGGGTGCTGTCAGTACCCCGGGCGCGACCTTGACCGAAACCGCGCTGGTCTTGGTTGCGGTGGTGAAGCCGGACTTGGACCCGGTCACGGTAACTGTCAGGGTCTTGCCCAGCATCGCCGTTGACGGCGTGTAGGTGCTTGACGTGGCGCCGGTGATGGTGGCCCCGTTTGCCTTCCACTGGTACTTGAGCGTGACCGGAGCCGGCGCCCACGCACCCGTGGCCGTGAGGACCGAGCCCACCGCCACGGTGCCGCTGAGTACCGGGACCGGGGCGCTGAGGGTTCCGACGGCGACCCCTGCGGTGATTGCCGATGTCCTGGCCGCCGTGGTGTAACCGGCCTTGGAACCGGTGACGGTGACGTTCAGGGTTTTGCTTATCACTGCCGCCGACGGCTTGTAGGAACTGGCCGTGGCACCGGTGATGGCGATCCCGTTGGCCTTCCACTGGTAGTTCAGGGTGACCGGGGCCGGGCCCCAGGTACCCGGAACCGCCGTCAGGGTGTAGCCCACCTTAGCCGTTCCGGTGATTTTCGGGACGGCTACAGTGAGGGTCCCGACGGCGACCCTTGGGGTGAGTGCCGAGGTCTTGGCCGCCGTGTTGTAGCCGGCCTTGGACCCGGCGGCCGTGACGCTGAGGTTCTTGCCGAGCTGCGCCGCGGTGGCTTTGAACGTGGCGGCGGTGGCACCGGTGATGGCGATGCCGTTGGCCTTCCACTGGTACTTCAGGGTCACCGGTGCCGGGCCCCAGGTTCCCGGGACCGCGGTCAGCGTGTAGCCGACCCTGGCCGTTCCGGTGATCTTGGGGATCGGCGCCGTCAGGACAGGGTTGAGCGCCATGACCGTTCCGGTGGCCGCAGAGGTCTTGGTGGCGGTGGTGTAGCCGGTCCTGGTGCCTGTCATGGTGAACGTCAGGGTCTTGCCCACCTGGGCGGACGTCGGCTTGAATGTGGTGGCGGTGGCACCGGTAATGGGGGCGCCGTTGGCCTTCCACTGATACTTCAGGGTGACCGGTGCCGGGCCCCAGGTTCCCGGGACCGCGGTCAGCGTGTAGCCGACCTTCGCCGTTCCCTTGACCGTCGGGGTGGGCGCGGTGAGGTTCTGCACCACCGCGGCGTAGGACAGGTTGTGCGTTGTGGTGCTGCCCCTGACTACGCTGACCTTGGTGGCCGTGGCCTCGGTGGTCGCGTTGCCGGAGTAGAGGTCACCGCGTTCGGGGGTTCCGCCGTGGACCCTGATGGTGTAACTGCCGGTGGTGAGGCCTTTCAGGGTGTACTTGCCGGCGGCGTCGGTGGACGCGCTGCGGGTGACCAGCGAACCGTCCGGGGTGTAGGCCTGGATGAAGGCAGTGACCGCCGGTTTCCCGGCCTTGTCCAGCACGGTACCGGTCACCGAACCGCCCGCGGTGAGGGTGGCGTCGATGTTCTGCACCGCCTGTCCTGCGGTTACGGGGACGGCCCTGGCCTGCCCGGCGCCGACGGATTCGGGCTGGTTCTGGTAGTACTGCGCCTCGTCCTGGGTGAACCCGCTGGAGCGGTTGAACGCCACCTTGTAGGAGCCCGCTGCCAGGCCGACGACGCTGTAGTTGCCGGTCCCGTCCGTGTAGCCGTTCTTGACCAGCTTGCCAGTGCCGTCCAGGATGCTGAGTGGGTAGTAGCTGGACAATCCCGTGCCGGTGATCTTGCCGCTGATGGTCGCGCCCGTCGTGACGTCCATGTCCGCGCCGATGACGGTCTGCCCGGCCGTGACTGTTACTGCCTTGGCCGTTTCGACCGTCGCCCCTCCGTACCACCGGTCTTCGGCTCCGCTCTGGCCTCCGAGGAAGCGGAGCTTGTAGGTGCCTGATTCCAGCCCGATGATGCTGTAGGCTCCGTCCCCGCTGAGGTTGCCGTAGACGGACTGGGCATCGACCGTTCCGGTCTTCGTGGCGAGGATCTGGGATGCGTACAGGTTTGTGCCGGCCGGAGCCGTGATCTTGCCGCTGATCACGCCGCCCTTGGCAAGGGTGGCGTTGATGCCTGCCAGGCTCTGCCCCTCCGTGAGGGTCAGCGGAGTGGCGGTGGCGAGGGAGGCGGCCTTGTTGTACCACTGCGTCAGCGTGCCCGAACCGTACCCGCCGAACTGCAGCTTGTAACTTCCGGCCGGGAGTCCGCGGAGCGCATACGTGCCGTCCGCGTTGAGCTGGACCGAGTTCACCGGCGCATTATCTGCCGCCTTGAACAGGCTGACCTGGACGCTGTAGGCACTCACGCCCTCCGGAAGTGTGACCTTGCCGCTGATCGCTGCGCCCTTGGCCAACGTCGCGTCAAGGGCCGTCTTGTCCTGGCCTGCAGTCAGCACCACCGGGGTGGCCGCGGCCTCCGTCTGGACGTTGTCGTACCACTCGTCCAGCCCTCCGGAATTGTAGTTGGAGAACTTGACCTTGTAGCTTCCGGCCGTCAGGCCCTTGACCTTGTACGTGCCGTCAGGACTAACGCTGCCAAAAAAGCCGTACGGGCCTCCCTCTCCGGCGGCGGACACGTTCACCCCGGACAGGTTGACCCCGGCCGGGACAGTGATCTTTCCGCTGATGCTTGCGCCCTTGACCAGGGCGGCGTTGATGCCGGTTGCATCCTGACCGGCAGTGAGTGCCAGCACGGTCGCCGTTTCCCGGGACGTACCGTTCGCGTGCCAGTGATCGAGCGCTCCGGAGTTGTACCCCGTGAACTGGACCACATAGTTGCCTGGTGCCAGCCCCGTGAGCTTGTAGGTGCCGTCAGCCTGAACGGCGGCGGAGGCGGGGTACGCCCTGTAGCTGTCCGCGTTGTACGCATAGACCGACACCGCGGAAAGATCCACGCCGGCGGGCGCCGTGACCTTACCGCTGATGGACGCAGCCTTGACCAGCACGGTGTCAGCGAGGACCAGGTCCTGGCTGTTGCTGACAGCGATATCCGCGCCGGCAGGCGACGTGGCGGTGACCCCGTACCACTGACTTAGGGCGCCTGAGCTGCCTGCACTGAACTGGACCTTGTACGACCCTGCCGTGAGGCCTGCGAACTGGTAGGACCCGTCCGGACCGACCGGGTGGGAGGACACATAGGAGAGGGTGTCTGCGCGGTAGAGGTAGGCCTGGACTCCGCCCAGGTTCACCCCGGCGGCGGAGGAGATCTTGCCGCTGATGGACGCGCCCTTCGCCAGGGAAGCGTCTACCCCGCCGTGGTCCTGGCCCTCCGTCACAGCCACGGGCGTAGCTGTGCCAAACGATGAGGCAGCTTCGTACCACTGTTCCAGCAGGCCGGTGTCCGTTCCGAGGAACTGCACTTTGTAGCTTCCGGAGCGGAGCCCGTTCACCTTGTAGGTTCCATCAGCCTGCAGTGATGAGGATGCCACGTAGTTGGGGTTTGTTCCACCGGCCTCGTACACGGTGGCTTGAAGGGACGAAACGTCGGTTCCGGCGAGGACTGTGACCTTTCCGCTGATCGAACCGCCCGCGACGAGGGTGACATCGATCCCGGTGCGGTCCTGTCCTGCCGTGACGGCCACGGGGGTGGCGCTGTCAATGCTTGCTGCGGCGGGATACCACTGCCTCAAAAGCCCGCTGGTGTAGCCGGAATATTCGAGCTTGTAGCTTCCCGCAGGGAGCCCGTTAACGGTGTAGGCGCCCCCGGCACTGACAAAGCCGTAGCCCACACTGCTGCCGCCGTCCTGGACGGCGTTGACATAAATGGTGCTTGGGTCAAACCCGGCCGGCACCGAAACGGTGCCGCTGATGGAAGCGCCGCGCACCAGTGTCGCGTTGATACCGGTGAGGTCCCGGCCCGCGGTGACCGTTACCGGTGTAGCAGTGTCACGCGATGCCGCTCCAGGGTGCCACTGCGTGACGGCGCCCGAGTTTCCGCCGTTGAACTGAACCTTGTAGCTGCCTGCCGGCAGCCCGAGGACCTTGTAGCTGCCATCCTGGCTGACAGACCCGGATGTTGAAAACCAGTCGGTCCCGGTGCTCTCCACGGAGACGTACACGCCGGTGAGGTCAACGCCTGCAGGAGCCGTGACGCGGCCGCCGATCGAGGCGCCCTTGACGAGGGCGGCGTTAATTCCGGTCAGGCTCTGGCCTGCCCCGAGTGTGACAGGGGTGGCCGTTTCGTACGATGTGGCCCCCGCATACCACTGGTCCAGTGCACCGGTTCCGTTGCTTCCGCTGAACTGGACTTTGTAACTTCCTGCCGGCAGCCCGCTCACGGAGTACGTGCCGTCATCGTTGACCTGGCCGGAGCTGGCCCAGGAGTGGCTGTCGGCGGTGTACGCGTAGACCTGGGTAGCGGCGAGGTTAACGCCTGCCGGTGCGGTGAGCTTGCCGTTGATGGATGCGTTGGACAGGTCCGCGGCGCTGGCAGGCGCCAAACCTGAAACTATGAACGCCGAAAGAACCGATAACAATAACGCGATCCGTAAATGGAATCGCCTGCTCTTAACGAGCATTTTTACCCCCCATGGGTCAGCAAACGGCCCGGCCGCTACTTTAAATTATCAAAGAACGCCTCAGTCTAACCGCGGATTCACATTTCCCCAATGCTTTACTAAAGATGCTGGACATACATGAAGTTTTTATTGATCCAGTCGAATGCAGCTCAACGGATAGGGTTGGTTTGAAAGATGTTGGGGGAGAGGGCTGCAGTATGCGCATGGAACGATTGGCTGCCCGGCTGCCGGGCCTCTGCACCATCCTGATGGCGGCTTCACTGCTGGCCGTGCAGCCGGGCGGGCTGTTCCGGTTTGTCTGGATCAAGGTCCTGGTGGTCATGATTGCCGTCCTCGCTGGCCTGTTCTCGCCGCCAGGTGCCCGGCTTCCGCTGGCAGTCAAGACTGCGCTTGCCGCCTGCGCAGTGTGGATCGTCGTCGCAATGCTTCTCTCCGACGCGCCTTTGGTCAGCATGGCCGGACGCTGGCCGCGGTACGAGGGCCTGCTGATGCTCGGCGTTTACGTGGCCGTTTTCGCCGTGGGCGCCAAGGTCCTGGGCGGCCACTCTAGCAGTCGACGGCGTACCCTTCTTGCCATGTCGCTGGCAGCTGCCGGAATTCTGGTGTTCGTCATCGCGGTACTCGAAAGCGCCGGGCTGCGGCCACTGGGCGGGGCTGTCGATGTCCGGCCCGGAGCGACTCTGGGCAACGCCACCGACCAGGGGCTGATCGGCGTCGTTATCACCGGAGTCCTGGCCGCCCAGGCTGAGCCGGACAGGGCGTGGCAGGTGTGGCTGCGCAGGTTCGGACTGCTCGCCGGTTCCGGGGCAGCTGTTCTTTCCGGCTCCCGGGCTGCGCTGGCCGCGCTGCTGATCGTGGCCCTGTTCAGCGCCTGCACCTGGATGAAGGGCAGGTCATGGACATGGCCGAAAATCGCGGCCGGGGCCGCGTTCACGGTGGCGGCCACCGCCGTCGGCGTCCTGCTGGCCCCGGGCACCCGCGAACGGCTGCTGTCACCCGGAACCGTGGACGGGCGGTGGCTGCTGTGGGACCAGGCCCTTGGACTGATCGCCGACCACCCGCTTTCCGGTGTCGGTCCGAGCGGCTTTGTTGATACCCTGCCCCGATATCTGGTGACTGAATGGGCGCGTACCGTGGGGGACAGCTACCCGGCGGACTCGCCCCATAACTGGCCGCTGCAGGCGCTGGCCGCAGGCGGCCTTCCCCTGCTGCTATTTGTGGTGCTGCTGATCGCGGTTTCCGTGGCGGCGGTGGTCCGCAGGATCAGGGACTCGCAATCTGCCTCCGACCGGCGCTACCTGGCCGTGATGCTCGTAACGGTGGCGGCGTACGCAGTGGCGCTGCTGACGCACTTCACATCCATCGGCACCACGGCGCTTGTGGCCTTCCTCTGCGGCGGGCTCGCGGGGCACGAGTCGGCTGCCGGAACTCCAACCGCTAGCGGTTTCCTCCCAACGTTTGCCGACGGGAAAATGCGGGCCGTTCCCCGGCTGGCGGGGGCGTTGCTGGTTCTGACCGGACTCGGGCTTGCTGTTCCCGCCACGGCAGCGGAATGGCCCATGGGCGCCGGAGCCAGGGCGGCCGCAGGAGGGAACTATGCCCAGGCCGAGCAGGCGTTCAAGCAGGCCTGGCAACTCAGGTCCTGGGACAGCGACACGGCTCTGCTTGCGGCCCAAGCCTTTGCCGGGCCGGCCACCGAGGGGGAGCAGCAGGCAGCGCGCTATGCCGTGGAGTGGGGGACCCTCGCACGGGAACGGACGCCGCACTCCCAGGAAGCGGGCACGGCCCTGGCCCTTGGCCATCTCTACAGCGGTGAGGTGCATGAAGCCAAGGATCTGCTGGATGCGCTGATCGCCGAAGCTCCCGATGCGACGGCGCTTTACATTCACCGCGGGGTGGCACAATTCGGCCTCGGCCATCCGGCGGAGGCAATCAGTGACCTGGAACATGCCGCAGCGCTTGACCCTGCACTGGACACCCCATGGAGGGTCCTGGCCAACATTTATCAGCGCTTGGGCAATAGCCAAGAGGCTTTTACTGCAACGCGGCGTGCGGACGCGCTGGCGAACCCTTAGTTCACAATTTCCGCCCATATAGTTTTATGCTCAAGAATGCCGCAGGGAAAGATCAAGATCAACGCAGTTTTAGGAAATACGCGCTGCTTTTCATATTCATCTGGCGCTGACTGTCTTCCTTGTCCATGCCAAGTGCCTTGGAATTCGCCAAGGGAATATGTTGCCATCAATTAGCTAACAGGCTGCCTAGATTGAGATAGTCAGGACCACAAGTCAGCCAGCTAGGCCGTGTCTTCCTGCAGTTCGAGGGCCTCGGTCACTTTTCCGCCGGAGACCGTAAACACGATGGCTGGCCCACTGGTCCAGAGACTCGCCGTCGCGCTCGGCGTGGTTGCCGTGTCTCCCACAGCATCGACGGAGACCCGAGGGCGGGGCCCTGGCCGATCGGGGATGGCCAGAACCATAAAGAAAAGGGTAAACTGGAAGTCGTACACTATGTCCGGTCATATTAACAGCTTCACATAATATCGGCTATCAGCGTTCGTAACCATGGAGTCAGCCAATGCAAGAGCACAACGTGCTCTTAGGTTATTGCGGACCCTATACACGAGTCGTCGCTGACACGGCAACCGCAATCGGCTGTCCGGTCACCCATCGACCCGGCGAAGCCAACTGTTCCGTTCAGTGCCGGCTCTCAATGGCCACGTGCATGTTGGCGACTCCGATGAGCGTTATTGGGTGGTCGGGCGTGTCTTCGAGTTCCAGGGTTATCAGTCCGTCGTCCTGCTGGGAGGTCAGCACCCGGAAGCGCTGGCGTTGCAGGGTGAGGACGTCCCCGGGGCGCACGGCCTTGAGCCGGGTTGTATTGTGTGCGTCGTTATTCATCGTGCGCGGCTCGTTCTCTACGGCCCGTTCATGGTTTGACGGGACGGAAGTTGTGGACCGCCAACGGGCTGCGTCATCGCACGGATGGACCCAGTTCAGTGGGTCTGGCTCCGGATGTCAAACCCGGCACGCCGCCCGGCCACGCCACTGACCGGGAGCCGCCGCCTTCGCCCGACAGTGCCGGGGTTTCCCGATTGTCCGGGGCGCCACTGATGGGGAGTGTGGGGTTAATGGCGCTGCGGGGTGTGGAGGGTTTCCGGCCGGTGGTCCAGCCTGGCAGTGCGTCCTCGAGCGACTGCGCCCTTGCGGGGTGGAACTGGCAGTGGCCAGATCCCGAGTTCACGTTCTTGCCCGGTGACGGCGGGTGTGCTGCGCGGCCACGGGTTCCCCGCGGCCCGGTAAGCGATGAGTTCCTGGAACCGGTCGTGCCATTTTTTCTGGCGGGTGATGTCGGCGGGTCGGCGTCCCTGCGCCGCCGGCGCAATCATTGCGCGAGTTCCCGTTCTAGCCGGGGATCGCTCCTCGGCTGCGGCCGCGGACGGGAGATAGCCTGAGAGCGGACGCGTCGCCAGCGTCGTGCCGGATGAACCTCCGGCAGGGGCGGCGGCCGCGGGCAGGACCGGAAGTGAGGCCGTGCAATGGAAGTCCCTGCGCTGAAGGGTGCCGGCAGCGCGTGGCCGGAACTCAGGATTCAGGACTGGGCCGGGACCCGGGATACCCTGCACCTGTGGACCCAGATCGTCGGCAAGATCCGCATGGCCCACGCGCCGATGTTGAACCATTGGTGGCAGGTGACGCTCTACGTCACCCCGCGCGGGCTGACGACGTCTTCCATCCCCTACGGCCATGACGCCTTCGACATGGAATTCGATTTCTGCGAGCACGTCCTGCGGTTGCGCACCAGCAACGGTCTGAGCGCCAACGTCAACCTCAGCCCGAAGCCTGTGGCCGAATTCCATGCCGAGACCTTCGATGCCCTGGGCCGGCTCGGCATCGAAACCGCCATCCGGGCAGTGCCGAACGAGGTCGAACCGGCCATACCGTTCGCCGAGGACTACCTCCATGCCTCCTATGACAGCGAGGCCGTCCGGCTGTTCTGGCACCAACTGATCCAGGCGGACCGCCTGCTCACCGTGTTCCGGTCCCACTTCCGGGGCAAGGTGAGCCCTGTGCACTTCTTCTGGGGAGGAATGGATCTGGCCTGCACGTGGTTCTCCGGCCGGCCGGCGCCCAGACACCCGGGACGGGTCCCGAACTGCGCCGACTGGGTCATGGAGGAGGCTTACTCCCACGAAGTCAGCAGCAGCGGCTTCTGGCCCGGCGGCGGGGACGAGGGTGCGTTCTATGCCTACGCCTACCCGGAGCCGGCAGGGTTCACCGGGTACCCGGTGGAACCAGCCGACGCAGTCTACGACCACGAGTTGGGACTCTATCTGCTGCCCTATGAAGCCGTCCGCCGCGCGGCCGACCCCGACCAGCATGTGCTGCAGTTCCTGCATTCCACCTACATTGCCGCAGCGGAAGCCGGGCGCTGGGACTGGGCCGCGCTCGAGACGAATCCCGACAGGTTGCGGCGTTCGCCGGCCCGTGGACCCGGGGGGCCGCTCCCCGGGGCGGGCCCGCGGGCGTAAAGTTGGCCCTGTTCCACGCGCACCCGAGCGAGGAGGCGGCCATGGGTGATACCCCCGGCATCGACGTTTCGGTGCCGCCCAGCGGGACCGGCTGCCTTGAATGTGAAGCCGGCGGGGGCTGGTGGCTGCACCTGCGGCGGTGTGCGCAGTGCGGCCACATCGGCTGCTGCGATAACTCGCCCTCCCGGCACGCCACCGGCCACGCCCGCTCCACGGGGCACCCGGTCATCCGCAGCTTCGAACCGGGCGAGGACTGGTTCTGGGACTACCGCAGCTCCACCTATTTTGACGGCCCGGAACTGGCGAGCCCCCGCCGCATCATCCGGCGGACCAAACGGCCCCCGGACCCGCCCCACGCGTGCCTGACGACTGGGAGGACCAGTTGCACTGACACCTGGGGAAGCGGGGGCCTGCGGCGAGGCCTTCTGGGTGACGGGTTCAGGACGCCTGCCTCGGCGTCACGGCGGCGGCTGAGGCATTGCGCGAGATCCCTCTCCGTCTTGTCCTGGGCACTGCGCGACGGGTAGCGGCCGGTGGCCTCGACCGTGGCAAGCACCTGATACGTGCGTTTCAGTCCGGGGCACCGCGCGCCTGGCGGATCCTTTGGATGCTGCGGCGTGTTCCGCGTGCAGGTCCCGGTCTGCGGCCTCCGCCGCGGCGATGTGCTGCGCGGCCGCGTACCTTGTGGTCCTGAGGAGGCCCGGTCGGGTATCTCCGAGCGGGTCCTGACAGCTTCGGTGAACTTGTCCAGGAACGGATCGGCGTCGGGGTGCTTTGAGAAGGGAATCAGCAGTCCCCGGTGGTCTTCGGTGACTCTCAGGCGTGTGTGCGCGGCCTCTGGGGTCAGGGTGAAGGTCCGGGTCCTGGCCCATAAGCGGAAGGGCAGGCTGCGCTTCCAGGTCATCACTTCGCCCTCGATTTGCTGCACGCCAGCTTGACGGGCCTTCGGCCGCCGGACGGGGTGATGTGGACTGTATCGCCGGCACGTACCGGACCGTCGGCTTCCAGAATGCCGGATTCCGAGACGCCGAAGTTCGTGCCGTCGGTAATGACGTGCCACACCGTGGAGGCGCGGGCATTAATCAGTACTTCGGCTTGAAAGAAACGCACCCCATCCACGCTACCGGTGCAAGTTGAACGTCAGGTGGCCTGCGCACTGTCGCGCCGCCCACAGAAAGGGTTCCCGTGCAGCTTCCGCGCGGGCTGCCAGGGCATCCGCGATCCTTGGTCAGTCCGACGCCTTGAAGGCTTCGACGAAGAGCCGGGCACGTTCATTGATGTACTGCTCCAGCGGCACGAACACCGTTCTCGAGTCGGGGCCCCGCCCTCGTCCCACACTGGCGATGAAGAGGTCCGAGGTTTCCGTGTCCAGAAGAAGCCGTGGCGGCGGAAACCACTCCGTGGGGGAGTCCTCGGGCCTGCTGCCCTGAAGATCCTGAAGGCGTCCCATCTGCACGTACGGGATCAGGGCACTGGCGAGCGGGGCACCGTCCTTCTGGCCGGAAAGGGTCAGTTCACCACCGCGGGTGACGCCGAAGTACACCGCCCCGCGCGAATAGTATGAGATGCGGTCCTCCCGGCGAGTGAACCGTGCATCAGCAATGGGGAACGACACGTCGGGCATGGCCGCGAGTATCCCTGCCCGCTCGTAGGTCCCACGCGTCTGATCCCCCAGACGTCGAAAGAACGCCCCAAGCTCGTCCAGCCGACGCCGCAACAGAACGTCGTCGTTCCCGTGCATGCGGCCGATGATACGCCGGAGCGCACGGGTGGGATACGGTCCATCGGATTACCGGGGCCGGATCAGGTCCGGCCCCGGTCTTGACCCTCCGGCTTCCCGACCCGACACTGGGTGGGTGAACGTGGAAACAGAGGGCACTGAAAACAGGGAACTCATCGTCTCAGGCGTAGTTGACCGCCTTGCCCTTCGCTACCCGAAAGCCCCCCGGAGGCACATCACCGACGTCGTTGACGACGAGTATGACGCCCTGGACGGGGGCCGGATCCGCACCTACATTCCCACGCTTGTCGAACACAGCGCCCGGGACCGCCTGGACCGCGAGTTCGCCCGCCGGCCCGCCGAGAGCTGACCCTCACCCCAGGCCTGCTCCCTGCGCACTCGCCCCTGACCGGGCTGCCATCCCGTCTCCCCGACCAGCGCGGCATGAAAAATTGGGACATGTTTTTCTTACTGACGCCGGGTGTGGCCGGACGTAAAATGCGGCCATGGGCACCGCACCAGTTGTTGAAATCGAACGCAAATACGACGTTGAAAACTCGGCCGTCCTGCCGCCATTACAGGACCTGCCCGGGGTCCGAGGTGTTGGGCCGCCGGTAGAGCACCAGCTCAGTGCTGAGTATTTCGATACCAAAGACCTCCGACTGGTATCGCACCACATAACACTGCGACGGCGGACCGGCGGAGACGACGCCGGGTGGCACCTAAAACTTCCCTCAACTGTGGACGAACGGCACGAACACCCCGAACCGCTCGGCAAGGAAACCGACACCATTCCCGACGCCCTCCTTGACCTGATCCGCGTGCACACCAGGGACCGGAAGCTGCTCCCCGTCGCGCGGCTAACCACCAAGCGCACAGTGCACCGCCTTCGCGGAAAGAAAGACGGCCTGCTCGCGGAAGTGTGTGATGACCGGGTGGAGGCCGAAACTCTCCTGCCTCCGCAGGCGACCCGCCGCTGGCGGGAATGGGAAATTGAACTCATCGACGGGGACCGGGACCTCCTGGACGCCGGAGACAAGCTGCTCGCCGCCGCCGGCGTCAGGCCAGCCGCCCAGGGCTCCAAGCTGGCACGGGCCCTGGGCATCAAACCGGCCACCGGCCCGCAGAAACCACCACAGCCCAAGCGGAAAGACACCGCGGGCGTTGTCCTGCTCGCCTACGTGCGCGAGCAGGTCCAGACCCTCAAAGACCAGGACCCGCTGGTGCGGCTGGATACCCACGACTCAGTGCACAAGATGCGCGTCGCGACCCGGCGCATGCGCTCCGTCCTGGCCACCTACCGCAAACTCCTTCGCGACGCCGACAGCATCAGGTTCGTGCGCGACGAGCTACGGTGGCTGGCCGGAGTCCTGGGAGAAGCACGGGACGCCGAGGTCATGCACGCCCGCCTCAAGGACATGATCGCCCAGGAACCGGCCGAACTCATCCTGGGCCCGGTCACCCGCCGGATCGATATTGAGCTCGGAGCCGACTACCAAAAAGCGCACGCCAACGTACTCGAGGCCCTTAACGGGCAGCGCTACTTCCGGCTGCTCGACACCCTGGACGCACTGCTCGCCACACCCGGCCTCACACCCTTGGCGGGTAAACGGGCTGACAAGGTCATCCCCAAACTCATCCACAAAGACGTCAAGCGGCTCGCCGCTGCCGTCCTGGAAGCCCGGGACAATCCCGCCGGCATCACCGACCACCCGGCACTGCACGAGGCACGGAAAGACGGCAAGCGCCTACGCTACGCCGCCGAAGCCGCCGCCCCTATTGACCGAAAGAAGGCTGCGTATCTCGCCGACGCAGCGCACAGCGTCCAGAAAATCCTCGGCGACCACCAGGACAGCATCGTCACCCGCAAACTGCTGCGCCGCCTCGGCGCGGAATCCTTCCTGCAAGGCGAGAACGGCTTCAGCTACGGCCGTCTGCACGCCCTGGAACAAACAGCAGCCCTGGAAGCGGAGGCCACATTCCACACGGAATGGAAGAAGTTCCCATCCCCAAAGCTCTAGAAACCACAACCCGCGCCGGTCTGCACGGAACTGGGCCCGTGTAAACCGGCGTCGCCGTCGTCACCCTGTCCGGACTAAGCTTCCTCCCGATGGCCTTGAGCCGATGCCGCTCCTGCTCCTGTTCCTGCTCCCATCGGCTGGATGGTTCGGCGCGCTCCGGCAGTCGGAGGTGTTGGCTCCTCCTGCCAAAGAACAGGGCTGGCGGGAACCGGGAGGAGCGGTGAGCGGCGCCGGTCTGCCGGATGGTTCCTGACGCGCCGCCAGGGCCTGAGGTACGGGTCCAGGGCGCTGGTCAGGGCGCGGTGGTAGGTGTCGGGCTGGGGGAGTTCGCTCCAGCTGATCAGCAGGTGGGTGCTGATCCATTCCGTCATTCTGGCGTTTTCGTCCCGGTTCAGCGGGGGCCTGTTCGAACCCGTCCGGGGCCGGAGCCTGAGCCGGGCGGCCAGGACTGCCACCAGGGATTTTCGGAGGGCTGACGTGCGGCGGCCGGTCGCGTCAGCTTCAACGGACCCAGCGATATTCGTCGCAGCTCCCAGATAGAGCGGACGGTCAGTGCCCTCAGGGCTGGTTTCAGCCTCCGTGGTGTCCCGGATTTCCCACCATGCATAGACACCAGGAGCCTCCGGAAGGGCGAGCCGGCCGGTAAAGGGGACTCGCTGTCCGGGGTCCAGCAGGGAACGGTAGGGAACATCAGCCACCCTTTGAATGTACAGTCCGTGGCCGGCGACTCATGCCGCGGGTTGGACGGCGGAGCCTTGCCAGGCGGTGACCTGAGCGGGTTCCTTGCTGGCGGTGAGCGCAGGAGCGCCTGAGCCTCCGTTCCCGAACGCCACCACCGGGCCCGGTGTCTCCGGTTATCGCTATCCTGTGGCGTATGGAACCTGTTCAACCGGGCGTGCAGTGCGAACAGCCTGCTGCGTCGGCTGCGTGCCACCGGATTCATGGACGGTGAGTATTGGCCCAGGGGGCCTTTGGTCCTGGGCGTGGCATGGAATTTTTCGGCGGAACTGGTGGCTGCGGCCGCCGGGCTCGCGGCTGCGCTGGGAGTACATCTTGTGTGCGCGTTCGTGGACCCGGGCAGTTATTTGACCGAGCTGGACCAGGACGGGCCGCGGGAGGCCCAATCCCTCGATCCGACCGTCAGCGACGAAGCCGCCTTCCCGGCGGGAATGCTGCGGCAAAGACTTGAAACGGTCCTCGGTCCGGCCGGGAGGGAATGGACTTTCCGGGTACTCAACGGCGCCGTCGCGCCGTCACTTGCCCGCCTGTCCAGGAGCTCCGGCGCGTCCCTTCTTGTCGTCGGTGGTCCCCGGACCGGTCTCCTCGCAGGCATGGAACGGTTCCTTGAAGGCTCGGTATCCGAGGTCCTTACCCGCCAGCAGAATCTGCCGGTCCTCATCGTCCCCTGCAGCGCAGGCAACGGCCCATCCCACAAGCTACGGTGACGGCGCCACGAGAGAAGGACGTCCAGCCGCCGGCCGCAGGCCAGATACCCGTGTTCTTAGGCCGGCCCCGTCTTCTTAAGCAGGCCCCAGCCGGTTCGGGTGCGACAGGTCTTTAGTTGATGGTGGCGGTGACGGGTGCGTGATCGGGTACTGTCGCGTCGCGGCGGCTGGAGGGCGTGTTCCCGATGGTGGTGATGTCCTGGGTGTAGGTGTCGGCGCCGGCCAGGTTCTGGATCAGGTCGTGGCTGAGCAGGATGTGGTCGATGAGTTCCTTCTCGCCGCCGTGGCGGCGGGAGAAGCGGTGTTCCGCGGGGATCCTTGCGGCGATGTTCCATAGCCGTGTGGCGTCGCCGGCGTCGGGCCGGTCGAATCCCGGGGTGCCGATCTGGGACCCGTCCGGCCCGTACAGCAGCTGGGTGGTGGCGGCCAGTTCCGTGTCGTTCATGTCGCCCAGGACGATGAGGTTCCTGGCTCCTGCTGCCAGCACGCTGTTCGCGTAGATCCGCACCGTAGCAGCTTCCATGGTCCGCCGGTAGAGCGCGTAAGCGCCGTAGCGGGCGCGTTCATCCTCGCTGGAGGGGTTGAACCTTCCGCCCGGGTAGGTCAGGAGCTTGGATTTCAGGTGCGCGGTGATCAGGTCCAGGTCCCGGCCACCGGCGGCGGTGGTTCTGATGTGCAGGGCTCCGCGGCCCATCGACGCCGCGGTGTCGGCGGGCGCGTCTCCGACCTGGACCGGGACCAGCGGCGCCGGAAGTGCCGTCAGGTCCAGCGCGGCGGTGACCGGTGTGCGGCTGAGGAACCCGACGCGGATCCCGCGGGTGTCCGGATGCTGGGACAGGACGGTGTGCCAGCCGACCCCGAGCCTGCCGGCCAAGTCATCCAGGGCAGAGGGGTCGCCCACTTCCTGCACGGCGACCACGTCCGGGGCCAGTGCGGTGAGCCGGCCGGCCAGGTAGTCCAGTTTCGCCTCGTAGACGGCCTGGGTCCGGGGGCCGTACTGGTTTCCGGGACGGAAGAAGTTCTCCAGATTCCACGTCGTGATCACCGGCATCTGATTCGCTCCTCCACTTCGGTGTCGCTGGCACCTGCCACGCTATCGCCGCCCGGTGAACGGCGGGTGAGCGTTTCCTGTGGATTCGGGAGCACAGCATCGTGACGATCCCTGTCATCGTCGGCAGTTGCTGACGAACGCAGGTGACCGGGCCAGAAGCCAGCCTGGTGGCCGTGGGCGCACGTTCTTTCCACGGTCCGCCTTCACCGGCTGTTCGTCCGGGGATGGTTCTATTGGGGTATGGACACGAACGCTGGCAACGACTTTGACGCTGTGCCTCCGCCCGGCTGGGCGGGGACTTTTAAGCGGGGACAGGAAGTCCAGGTCAGGGAGGCCGGCCATGCCCCCGGCACCGGGGTCATCGACGACATGACGCCGGACGGCTCGGTAGTATGGGTGTGGGTCGACGGGAAGGCCCCCCGCAGGATGTTTTTGGCCGGAGACCCCGTCATGATCCTCCCGGAACTGGAAACCCCCGACGCCTTCTAGCACGGCCACATCGCACGTTACGATCGCGGCGTCGAAGGAGCACCAAAAGGTCAAGTGTTGACCGTACCGAGGGCCGGGCCGAAAATTCACCATGGGAGCCACTGAAGAGTTGCGGGCCCTGACTGGCGTTGTAAACCGGCTCGCGGAGAAGTTCCCCCAAGTGCCCAAGGAACAGATCGAGGACGTCGTCCAGCAGGAGCACCGTTCACTGGACAGCGGAAGGGTGAGGGACTTTGTCCCACTCCTTGTCGAACACGCCGCCCGTGACGGTCTCGCGCTTTTACCCCGGCCCCTGTTCCCGTCAGCGGAGGTCTTCGCCGACGGAAAAACTGAGGGGCAGCTAACTCAGTCGCGGAAGACTGGCTCCCCCACGAAATCGCCGCCGTGGTTTATCCTGGCGTTCGCCGCCGGTCCATTCGGTTCTCATTCCCGTTCGCCACAAACTCCCTGCACCGGGGGATAGCTGTTGGTTTTGCGCTCAGTGCCAAGGAAAGGGTGCGACCCGCACCCGGATCGCACCCTCCGGCTTAACGGCGGCTATTCCTTGAAAGCGTCCTTGACCTTTTCGCCGGCCTGCTTCACATCTGACTTGGCCTGGTCGCCCTGACCTTCGGCCTTCAGGCTTTCATCGCCTGTCGCCGCCCGGGCGCCAGGACCCGCTCACTAGCGAGGGCGGAAGGTGGGGTAACCGCCGGTGGATCCAGTGCCGGCCAAGGAGAACCGGAGGCTGCACCTCATGTGGATGGGGCTGATGCAGCCGGCATCCGTGGCGGCCCCGGCTGACTGTGGAACCCACTGCGCACGACGCCGTTGACCGTGTGCAAACGGCATGAGTACTGTGAGCCTACTATCCATCCGCGCCATGGAGGCAGAAATATGGGCAGCAATTCCGCGAGCAGCTTTGACCGCGGATTCCGCACCGCCAGGGCACGCCGATACCGCTGGCCAAGGAGCGCAACGCATGCCTGACGAAAACAAAGGCGAGGTCCGCTGGTTGCCGGAACCTGAGGTGCAAGACTATCCCGGCGCGGCGGAGTATCTTTCGTTACTTGTTTCTGAAGACGTCGTTGCCACCATTGTCGCCTCGCTCATGGACGCCCCGATCCAGCATCGCAAGGCCAAGGACATTCTCCGTGCCGCGCGGCTGGTCCTGCTGCCCGAGGACAACGCCCACGTGGCCTCGGACCTGAAGAAAATCAAGGACGGCAAGAAGCTCGCTCCCATCCTGATGGTCAGGGGCGACCTGACCCGGGGCATACCCGCGCAGGTGGCCGATGGCTACCACCGGGTCTGCGCAAGCTACTACACGGACGAAAACACCGGCATTCCACTCAAACTGGCCGACGCGCCCCGGTAACCGACCCAAGTCAACCGCACTGCCGGCAGAAGGAGGAACGTGTCATTCCTTCAGCTTGCGCTGATCGCCGCGGTCGGGCTCCTCGGGCCGCTGCTGGCGCTGCCGCGGGCATGGCACCTTCCCGTGGTGCTGGGACAGTTGCTGGCTGGTATCGCCATCGGGCGCACCGGCCTGGGCCTGGTGGACTCCTCGGATCCCACGTTCATCTTTGTCGCTGACGTCGGGTTCGCCCTGATCATGTTCGTCGCCGGTACGCACGTCCCCGTGCGGGACCGGGCCATCCGCCCTGCACTTGGCCGCGGCGCCCTGCGTGCCGGCATCGCAGCGGCGCTGGCGGCCGCCGTCGGAAGCCTCATTGCCTTTGCCTTTGGCACCGGACATGCTCCCCTTTACATCGTTCTGCTCGCTTCCTCTTCGGCAGCCTTGGTCCTGCCGATCGTCGATTCGCTACGCCTGACCGGACCAAAGGTCTTGACGACGACGGCGCAAGTGGCGGCAGCAGACATCGCCTGCATCGTGGCCCTTCCCCTTGCCGTGGACCCACCCAATGCGCCGAGGGCAGCCCTCGGGGCAGCCGTTGTCGCAGCGTGTGCAGGGGTGTTGTTCGTCGTGCTCCGCTGGCTGGAGCGCAGCGGCACACGGGCGCGGGTGCATGATGTGTCTGAGGACCGGAAGTTCGCCCTGGAGCTGAGGATCCAGTTGGCCTTGCTCTTCGCACTCGCCGGGCTTGCCGTCGCTGGCCACGTGTCCATCATGCTCGCCGGTTTCTCGTTCGGCCTCGTGGTCGCAGCCGTGGGCGAACCCCGGCGACTGGCGCATCAACTCTTCGCCGTCAGCGACGGCTTTCTGGGGCCGGTGTTCTTCGTCTGGCTGGGCGCATCACTGGATCTGCGCACCCTCGCCGGAAGCCCCAGAATGATTCTCCTCGGCATCTGCCTTGGGCTCGGAGCCCTGCTGGTCCACTCTAGCCTGCGGCTGCACGGCCAGCCCCTGCCACTGGCGGTGCTTGCAGCATCCCAGCTAGGGGTGCCGGTTGCCGCGGCCACCATCGGCACCCAATTGCAATTGCTGGAACCCGGAGAAGCCGCGGCCATGATCCTCGGAGCCCTCATCACCATCACGGCAAGCACCATCGCCGGCTCACGGGCCGCCCGCACATTTGCCCAGCCCGCCCCGGCGACGGCGGCCAAACCGTCCGATGGCGGCCCGCACGCGGCTACATAGACGTCCCTGCCGGGCCAGCCCAGCAAGCAGCTCGTAACGCCGAACGGCTTTTCCCTCACCGCGTGCTCCGCAAGCCCACCATGATGCGGCAACTGAAGCGCTCACCGTTCGGATCGGACCCCTCAGGGCAGCCCTCCGCGGCCGCGGTCTTGAAATTGCTATCGATAGGCGCCAGGAAGAGTTCACGAAACGAAGGGAATCTCCGGCCGACGGTGGTAGCTTCACGTCTTATGGGGGACTGTGGGCTTCTTCTCGTCCTGTTTGGCGCAACCAGAACGGACGACCATAGTGGAATCACTGACCATCGGCCCTGCAGAAACGCTGCAATGGCAAGCCCTGGGCGAACGCAGGCGCCGACGGGTCCGTACGCTCACTGCCCTGTTGCGGGACTTGCCGTTGCGATAAGCACCCCAGCCTTGCCGGCCCCTGCGCAGGCCTACATAGCCCGACCGGGACGTTTGCGGCCCATATCCCAGTGGGGAAGAACCCTACTGACCTCAAGATCAATCCGGCGGGAACCCGTGCCTACGTGGCGAACGAAGGGTCCGCATCGCTCTCCGTGATCGACACGAGGACCAGGACGGTCACCAAACGATCCCGCTGGCACCGCACCCGAACGCTGTCGCCATCAACCGCGCCGGTACCCGTGTCTATGTTAGAAGCGGGGACGCGATCAGCCGCAACACCGTGTCGATCATCGATGCCGGCAGGAACGTCGTCACCAGCACCGTCAAGGTCGGCCCCGACGCCGACGGTCCAATGGAAGTCAGCAAGGACGGCACTCGGCTGTACATTCCCCGCCGCTCTGGGCTCTCGGTTACCGACGCAACCACCGGCACAAGCATCGCCCAGCTAAGCCTGCCGACGACCCCCCGAAACAACCTCCTCAACCGGGACGGCACGCGGCTGTACTTCACCTCGGCAAGCGGCAACGCCGACGATATCCAGGTCATCGACACGACGAAGAACACCTTGGCGGCCCGGATCCACACGCCATTCGTCCCGGGCGGCATAGCCCTCGACCCATCCGGACCGCGTCTCTTCGTCGGGAAAACCGGATCGAAGAGTTTCGCAGTCGTCTCACATCAACGAACACGTCCCGTACCTGAGCGTGGCACGGCCGGGAAATGAGCCCGCCTGGACCCATCCGGACAGCACATCTACACGATGTGGGGCGGCCTACTCGTCGGCCAACCCAACCAGTACACGGAATTCGCCGTAACCGAGCCGGCCAGCGGCAAAACATCGACTTAATCCCTCGTACCTCGTCCGGTGGAAGAAATTTCTGGCGCGGCAAAAGGCGGGGAATATGGCGATGCAAGTACCGCACTGCCGACATCGACCCGGGGCAACTGGAGTTGGAGGACATTGAGCTGCTGAAAAGACGTAAAGGGTGGCAAAACCCAATGACGGGATCGCCTAACGTCGACTTTAACCGTCCGGACTAGCTGATGATGGAAGCCCTCAAAACCAACGGCTAGCGACAGCAGTGGCTTGTAGGGTCGGGGCGTGTGCTGTGTGCTGTGTGCTGTGTGCTGTGTGCTGTGTGCTGTGACCAGATTTCAGGGTCTGACCCGCCGCCTCGCCGTGTGCAACGCAAAAGTGAGAGCTTTCGCTCCCGCGGCCATGCACAAAAGCACCATGAAGGCCGGCCAGTTGGAACAGGAAAAGCAGGAGGGCCACTACAAGCGTTCCGATGAACGTAAGGGCGTAGGGCAAGGTGGAAGCCTCGGCTATGGGCAATATCGGGTCGATCATTATTAGTATCAATCGAGATCTTCATTGTGCAGGTGAAGTTACTTCCTGCGAAAGCGCAACGAGCCCGGCGGTTTCAGCCGCCGGGCTCGTTTCGTTGGGTGGTTAACCGACTTTGCCGGCGAGGGCGACGAGCACCCCGGCTGTAGCGAAGTATTTGTTGCTTCCGAGGTCGCGGATCGTTTTGATGCCCAGGCCTGCCAGGAGTTCGTCATGTTTTGCGGTGAGACCTGCGAGGGCTGACGGCGGCGCGGCTAGGACCTCGTCCAGTGTTGCATTCTCAAGCGATTTATCGAGTGCTTTGCCCAGTTCAATCGAGACAGCCATGTCTTTCGTCCTTTCATCGGCGGATGGGGGTGCGCAGTCCGCCGTGGCCCCAAGGTTTGGGGTGGTGGGCGGTAACGGTGGTTCCCGCGGAGAGGTGTCCCACGCGGTTTTCCACCGTCTTATCCGGGCCTGCGCTGCCGGTAAGTTCAACAGTTATGGTCAACGGCCCGTGTCGGGGACTAGTTGCGGGATTGGCCTTGGAGGGAATCGCGGATTTCGGTGAGCAAGGCGATCTGTGGGTCCTCTGCTGCTTCTTCCTTTACATCCTGGTTGATACCCAGGCGGCGGTTGCGTCGTTCGATCATGTGGTTCATAGGCATGACGATGACGAAATAGATGGCTGCTGCCACCAGCAGGAAGTTGACGATAGCGGTGAGCAGCACACCGAATTTAATGTCGTTCCCGTTAAGGGTGACGACACCGAAGCTGTCGAAGTTCGGTGAGCCCACCAGGGCTGCAATGAAGGGCATGAGGACGCTTTGAACGAGGGCGGTAACTACCCCACCAAAGGCAGCACCGATCACGACGGCGACGGCAAGGTCTACGACGTTGCCCTTCATGATGAAATTCTTGAAACCTGTCAGCATGAGCTCAAGCTACCGCAAGGTAAGCCGTTTGTGACCAGCAATTATCAAATCTTCACCTGTGTCATTGTCCCGGGCGGCCACTGCTGATCTACCAGTCCCGTAACCGACAGTCGAGCAGCTGCGAGAGGCCGTTGCCGGGACGGATCCCGCTTTGCGTCCGGTGTCGTGGTCTTTCCGCTTGGCTGTGCAGTGACCGCCGCTGAGTGGCCGCGGCGACCTTGCCAGCTCTCAGGTGCCCTGCTTGCCAACATCGGGGGCGGGCTTATTCACATTCTGTTGGTTGTCGCGTGGTCGTGCTGATCATCGACTTCGTCCGTGGCCGGTCCCGCGTCTGACTGCGAAACGATCTTCGACGACGCCAGACCGGGGGATGGGCGCAACGTTTCGGGGCAACGGGTCTCGTAGGGGTTCCTGCTGAAATCAGAAATCCGTATTAGCTCCCCAGGTCCGCTGCCGCGGCCCTCCGTGGAAGGAGAAAACGAGTGCCCGCCTCGCCGTTTCGTTTACTTCAGACCTTCCGGGCAGAAGCAGGCGGGTTGATACTTGTGGCGTGTTCCGGATGCGTCCCTGGTCTGCCTATGGTGCCTGTGAGCCCGTGTATTAGCTTGGTGGCGGAGGGCCCTTCGTCCGCGGGGACCGTGGACTGTTGCCTCGAGCACGAACGTTAGATTTCTGCCTTTCCTTGCCCTCTCGTCCGGGACACACACTACGATCCGACAACGGCGGAAGGGCCGGAATCATGGATGTTCTATTCAAACGGTGCGCGGGACTGGATGTGTCCAAGCGCGACGCAAAGGCCTGCGTGCGTATTGCGGACGGTCCGAAGATCATGCAGACGATCACGACATGGACCTCGATGACGAACCAGGTACATGAACTGGCCCGTCACCTGCTTTCCGAACGCGTGGGCCGGCTCGTGCTTAAGGCGACCAGCGATTACTGGCGTCAGTTCTACTTCATCCTGGAGGAGGCCGGGCTCAACGTGCAGTTGGTCAACGCCCGGGATGCCAGGAACCTGCCCGGTCACAAGACGATGTCTCGGACGCGGCGTGGCTGGCCCAACTCGGCGCTCACGGGCTGGTCCGCGGCTGTTTTGTTCCGCCGGCCGATATTCGCCGGATCCGCGACCTAACCCGGGCACGGACAGCGATCATCGATGAACGCTCCCGAGAGGTCCTGCGGCTGGAGAAGATGCTCGAGGACTCAGGGGAGGACATTGGTCTACAGGCGGAGCTTCGCCTCGTTCTCGGAGGTCGCGACCCAGCCACAACATGTGACATTGCCACGCTCATTGCCCCAATCGACTTCGCCAAGTCCGGTTTCGTAGGGCTATTTCGACTATTCCAAGCGCATGTCAGGCGCTTTTGGTGTCAGGTTTGGGTATAGTTCAGGCTGACGGCGCCAAAGTTACCGGCTTCCAGTGTGGACTTCGGAGCTCTTTGGCGGTGTTCTGGTGGCGCTCTTTGTCGTCAGTTACCTATGACCAGGGTGCTGGCGGCTGCCTCGATGACGTGGCCTGGCTCCGTGGTGGTTCTACGCGCCATCTATCGATCACAGAACGCCGCCAAATAACGCCGAAAGTCACAGTTTCCGCCGACTTGCCCGGCTCCAGGCGAGCCGGATGAAATGTCTTTAAAAGCTGTTGTTTTTCTAGACTACTGGTAGCAGGACTTCAGATCGGTTGGGGTTGTTCTCGGGCGGGTCGTAAGGGAATGGAGCCAGCCCGCGATGAGCAGGGCAGGTCTCAAGAGTCGAGGTCAGAAGTGATGTCCCTGCCGGCGACCCGTCGAACGACATCCGAAGCGAGGTCGCCACGGCCACTGCACTCGAAGTCGACGCTTACTCGATGTTCGGTGCGCACTGCTGGACAAATTCGACACGAGAGAACCAGGCGACGGATTACCGTGCCGGTCTGTAGCCCATCTCCCCTGAAATTGCTGCCGCAATTTGCTTCACCGGCGGGAGGAGTTCGCGCATGCGGTCCGCCGGCATGTAGGGGGCCGTTGCTGAAACGCTGATGGCACCCACGATGGACCCTGAGCCGTCGCGGACTGGGGCCGCCACGCAGCGGATTCCCGGTTCGTTCTCCTCCATGTCGTACGAGTAGCCGCCCTTGCGGTAGTGGTTCATGCGCGCGACGAAGTCTTCCTCTGCCTTGGCGCCTGCCTTGCGGGCCGCAGGAGAGGCCGCCGTCGCGTCTGCTGGGGTCTCCGCGCGCCAACGCTCCACCCATCCCGCGGCGTCGTCGTCCAACAACATCGCCTTGCCGATGCCCGTGCGCGTCAGAGGCATGCGCAGGCCGACTCGTGAGCGCATCTCCGCGCCCCGCTGGCCCGGGATCTTCATCAGGTAGAGAACCGACCCGTACTCGCGGACTGCCAGGTGTACGGTGTCAAGCACTTGGGCCGCGAGGCCCTCCAAGTGCGGTCCTGCGACCGTGGGCAACGGGTTGGCGTAGAGAGCGCCGAACCCAAGCTCGATCAGGGTGGCCCCCAGCCCAAGGCCCGCTGGCGTCTCCCGCAGGTAGCCCTCGCTCCTCAGAGCCTGCAGGAGGCGGTGCACTGTGCTGCGCGGCAGTCCCGTGGCTCGCTGGAGCTCCGGGGCGTCCCTCGCGCCGTTCGCCACGAGGCGCACGAGCGATAAGCCATTGAGCAACGTTTGGGCGCCCTTCGGCGTGCCATCGGACTTCGTCGTGGAACCCATATGTCCCACTATATGGGTTGTAGTTGAACAATGTGGGACGCGCTGTCTATTTTCGTGACATGGAACACCCCACTTCCCCCGGATTGCCCGCTCTCGTGGCGCTTGACTGGGGCACTTCTTCCCTCCGCGCGTGGTCGCTCGACCGTAACGGCTCCGTCCTGTCGGTGACGACCTCCCGTGACGGCCTCCGTACTGTCGGTGCCCGCGCGGCCGCCTCGCGAATGGACGCCGCACAGGCGTTCGCCCAGACGTTGGCCGAGCTGTCCGCCCGGCTGGGTGCACCCGGCGTGCCTGCGCTGGCCTGTGGCATGGTCGGCGCTGACGGCGGCTGGATGACGGCCGCGCGCCTCGAGCTCCCGATCCCGGCCATGGCCTGGGCTTTGGAGCCGATGATGGTTCAGGATGCCTCACCAGCGGTCGGCATCGTTCCTGGGCTAAGAACCGCGCCGGATGCGACGGGATCGTGCGATGTCATCCGCGGGGAGGAGACGCAAGTCATCGGGGCACTTGCCCGCCTGGGCGGCCCCGCGGAGGCTACGCTCATCCTTCCCGGAACCCACACCAAGTGGCTGCGCGTGTCCGGCGGCGAGATCGCCGACTTCGCCACGGCCATGACCGGCGAGCTGCACGCGGCGTTGCTGGACGCCACGATTCTGGGTGATCCGGCCCGCCGCGCCGATCCGGCCAGCGTGGCCGACACGGCGTCGAACGCCGCGGCGTTCGACGCCGGCGTGGCGCACTCGCTCACTCATCCCGGTCAACCGTTCGCCGCACGCCTTTTCAGCGCCCGCACCCGCTACCTCTCAGGCGAACTGGTCCCCGCCCGCATCTCGTCTTACCTGTCCGGTCTGCTCATCGGCGACGAGACTGCAGCGATGGTCACAGGGGCCGTTGCCTCCGGGGCCCCGATGGCGTTGTGCGCCGACGGTCCTCTGGGCGCCCTATACCAGCGGGCCCTGTCCGCCCAGGGCGTGCCAGTGCCGCTGCTGGAGGACACCGCGCTCGACGGCTTGCGCGCTGTGGCCCGCGCCTGGGGACTTCTCCCGGCCACTCTCTCTGCTACTTCCATTCCCTCCGTCTAAAGGATCGTCATGTCTTCTTCCTCCACCGGACTCATCGCCATCCTGCGCGGTCTCACCCCCGAGGAGGCACCCGAAATCGGCCGCGTCCTCTATACCGCCGGCTTCCGCTCCGTGGAAGTTCCGCTCAATTCCCCTGCCCCGTTCGAGTCCATCCGGCGGATGCGCAGTTCGCTGCCTGCAGACTGTTCTGTCGGGGCCGGGACGGTGCTCACCGTCGAAGACGTCCTGCGGGCCCGCGAAGCTGGATCAGACATCATCGTCTCGCCAAATACCAATGCCCAGGTGATCCGGGCCACCGTGGCCGCGGGGATGCGGAGCTACCCGGGCGTAGCCACGCCCACCGATGCCTTCACCGCCGTGCAGGCCGGCGCCACCAGCCTCAAGCTCTTTCCTTCCGACGCCGTCGGCATTGCCGGAATGAAGGCGTGGTTGGCAGTGTTGCCGGCCGATGTGGAATTGCTGCCGGTGGGCGGCATCGACAGCTCGAACATCGCTGCCTGGGCTGCCGCTGGTGCCGGGGGTGCCGGCATCGGCTCCACCCTATATAAGCCCGAACGCAGTGCCGACGACGTCGCCGACCGCGCCGCCGGACTCATAGCCGCCTGGCGGAACGCCACCACCTGACCATGAACCGCCTCCGCCACAGGCTGAGGCGAACTATAGGAGAAAACATGAAAATTACGTCATTGACGACGTACGCAGTGCCCCCACGCTGGCTCTTCCTGAAGATCGAGACCGACGAGGGAATTACCGGCTGGGGTGAGCCCGTGATCGAGGGTCGGGCAGCTACCGTTGCCGCCGCAGTCGAGGAACTCTCGGACTACCTCGTTGGCGAAGACCCCAGGAACATCGAGGACCTGTGGACCGTGATGTACCGGGCCGGTTTTTACCGCGGCGGACCGATCACCATGAGCGCCATCGCGGGCATCGACCAAGCACTCTGGGACATCAAGGGCAAAGCGCTGGGCGTGCCCGTGCACGAACTGCTCGGAGGCAAGGTCCGCGACAGCATCCGCGTGTACTCCTGGATTGGCGGAGACCGCCCGGCTGAGACAGCCGCCGCGGCCAAGGACGCCGTTCAACGCGGCTTCAGCGCGGTGAAAATGAACGGCACAGAGGAACTCCAGTACGTCGATACCTGGGACAAAGTGGAACGGTGCCTGGCCAATGTCCAAGCCGTACGCGAAGCCGTCGGGACGAACATCGGCATCGGCGTGGACTTCCATGGCCGCGTCCACAAGCCAATGGCCAAGGTGCTGATCAAGGAACTCGAACCCTACAAGCTGATGTTCATCGAGGAACCCGTGCTCTCCGAGCACGCCACTTCTCTGCTGGACGTCATGCGAAACACTCCGACGCCGATCGCCCTGGGTGAGCGCCTCTATTCGCGCTGGGACTTCAAAGACATTATTGCCAGTGGGGCAGTCGACATCATCCAACCGGACCCCTCGCACTGCGGAGGCATCACCGAGTCCCGCAAGATCGCCCACATGGCCGAGGCCTACGACGTGGCGGTCGCCTTGCACTGCCCGCTCGGTCCGATCGCCCTCGCGAGCTGCCTGCAGATCGATGCCAATTGCTACAACGCCTTCATCCAGGAACAGAGCCTGGGCATCCACTACAACGAATCCAACGACCTGCTCGACTACATCCAGGACCCCTCCGTGTTTTCCTACGAGGCCGGCATGGTCAAGATCCCGAGCGGACCCGGCCTGGGCATCGAAGTCAACGAAGACTACGTCATAGAACGAGCTGCCACGGGCCACCGCTGGCGCAACCCGGTCTGGCGGCACTCCGACGGCTCCTTCGCGGAATGGTGAAGACAATGACAACAGCCAATAAGACACAGGGACCCAGGCTGACGGTCACCCCTAAGGCTTCCAGGGCCAGAGTACTCATCGCGGTCATGCTCTTCGTCACCGTGGTCATCAATTACATGGACCGCGCCAACCTCTCCATCGCAGTCCCGTCAATCGCCCAAGAGTTCAGCCTCAACCCGGCAGAACAGGGACTATTGCTCTCCGCCTTCGGCTGGACCTACGCGGCCCTGCAGTTGCCAGGCGGATGGCTGGTCGACCGGGTCCGCCCCCACGTGCTCTACGCGTCTTGCCTGATACTGTGGTCCCTGGCGACAGTCTTCATGGGCATGGTCGGCGGCTTCGCGGCACTGATCATACTGCGCCTGCTCGTCGGCGGCTTCGAGGCACCTGCCTACCCAATCAACAATAAAGTGGCCACCTCCTGGTTCCCCGAGCGGGAACGGGGCACCGCCATCGCCTTTTACACCTCCGGCCAGTTCATCGGCCTGGCCCTGCTGACGCCTGTCCTCTCCTGGCTCCAGACCCTACTCAGCTGGCACTGGGTCTTCATCGTCACCGGCGCCGTCGGCATTATATGGGGCGTGGTCTGGTACATCAGCTACCGGGGACCGAAGCAGATGCGGTTCGTCAACCAGGCCGAAATCGACCTGATCAGCAGCGGCGGCGGTCTGGTGGACCTCGAGAACACCGCCACCGAGAAGCGCAAGTTCGCCTGGACCGACGCCCGCACAGTGCTCTCCAAACGCAAGCTCTGGGGTATCTATCTGGGCCAGTTCTGCCTGACTTCCACTCTCTGGTTCTTCCTGACCTGGTTCCCCACCTACCTGGTGAGCTACCGCGGTATGGACTACATCAAGTCCGGTTTCCTGGCCTCGCTGCCGTTCATCGCGGCCTTGGTCGGAGTGCTGGTCAGCGGCGTGCTCTCGGACTGGATGATCAAGCGCGGCAAGAGCCTAGGCGTGGCACGCAAGTCCCCGATCATTGCCGGCCTGCTGCTCTCGACCGCCATGATCGGTGCGAACTTCACCGACAGCACCACGCTGGTCATCGTGTTTATGTCGGTCGCGTTCTTCGGTAACGGCCTGGCGTCGATCACCTGGTCGCTGGTGTCGGCGCTGGCGCCCCAACGCCTGATCGGACTGACCGGCGGGATGTTCAACTTCATAGGCAACCTCTCGTCCATCGCGACGCCGATCGCCATCGGGCTGCTGGTTTCAAAGACGAGCTTCGCCCCCGCGTTCATCTACATGACCGTGATCACTGTACTCGGCGTCATTTCCTACCTGCTGCTTGTCGGCAAGGTCGAGCGCGTCAAAGAGTAACTGCTGCTAGCGCGCACCCCAAACGTTTTCGACGCCCCAGACGCCCCCGTCAAAATCCCATCGGTGCCTGGCCTGGGCTCGGACATCAACACGGATTACGTCATCGGGTGGTCCGGGAGGGTCCCATCGGCGTCACGCGAGGGCTCGGTCGCGGAGTGGTAACTCACTTCCCCCAACTTCTCTCCGTCACAAGCCCTACAAAAATGATCGCAAGCCCTACAAAAATTTGTTCCCCTTCACGATGAGGTGACCCATGAATGCAACACTCGCGCCGTCGACGCTGCGCAAATTGAACTTGAAGATCATCCCGCTGGTGATCATCTGCTATTTCATCGCCAATCTGGATAAGTCCAACATCTCCATCGCGGCGCTCGATATGAACGCCGACCTCGGCCTGACGGCCACGATGTACGGCCTCGGCGTCTCCGTTTTCTACATCACGTACATGATTTTCGAGGTGCCCTCCAACCTGCTGATGACGAGGGTCGGGCCCCGAATTTGGATTGCCCGCATCATGATTTCCTGGGGTCTGGTCAGTTCCCTGATGTTTCTCGTCCAAGCACCCTGGCAGCTCTACACGCTGCGGCTGCTCCTCGGTGCCGCGGAGGCCGGCTTCGCCCCGGGCATCATCTACTACCTCTCACAGTGGTTCCCGCAGGCCAACCGCGCCCGCGCCATGTCCTTCTTCTACATGGGCTCGGTCGGTGCCTCCGTGGTGGGCCTTCCCATCGGCGGCATGATCCTGAACATGGATGGCCTCCTGGGCCTGACCGGCTGGCGCTGGCTGTTCCTGATCGAGGGCATCCCCGCCGTCATTCTGGGCATCGTCGTCCTCTTCGTCATGCGTGACAACCCGCACAAGGCGCCGTGGCTCTCCCGTGACGAGGCGGACAACCTGGTCGCCGTTCTCGACGCCGAGCGCGGCACCGCCACCATCGGCGCCCACGTGCCCTGGTACAAGGCGATCGCCAACCGTACCGTCCTCGGGCTCTCCGCGGTCTGGCTGCTCCAGGCTTTCTGCACCATCGGCGTCACCCTGTTCATGCCGCTGATCCTCAAGGGGCTGGTCCCGGGCTCCGGCAGCGTCATGGTCGGGGTGCTTTCCGCGGTGCCGTTCCTGGCCGCCATCTTCTTCATGCACTTCAACGGCCGCAGCTCCGACCGGACCGGTGAGCGTTCCAAGCACCTCGCGCTGCCGCTCATCGCCGCCGGCCTCTGCATGGCCCTGGCTCCGTACAGCCCAGCGGTAGTCGCCTACATCCTGCTGATCCTCGCGGTAGGCCTCACCTTCGCCCTGACTCCGGTGTTCTGGGCCGTAACGACCGAGAAGATCGTTGGCGTCGCAGCTGCCGCCTCCATCGCCGTTATCAACACCGTCGCCCAGTTCGCGGGCCTTGGCCTGCCGCCCGTCCTCGGTGCCATCAAGGACAGCACCGGCAACTACAACGGCGGTCTGCTCCTGATCGCGGCTGCGCTGATCGTCGGCGGCGTGCTGGGGCTCCTGATCACCCGCAACCACCGTTCGCACAACCAGCCCACCATCCCGGTCGGCCCCGCGGTGCCGGACTCGCACTGCCAGACGGCGAACGATGAGATGCCCACGCGATGACCCCCGAAGCCGAGGCCCGGTCGCATGCTGCGCGGAGGACACCCCTGCTCCAACACGCGCCCCTCCCGGACATGCTGCTCGACGCGCTTGGCCAGAACCACGAGATCGTCAACTTCCACAGCCTCTCCGCCACAGACTTCGCTACGCGGGCACCGGAGTTTGAGGTTTTGCTGACCAACGGCGAGGACACAGTGACGCGCGAGCGGATCCAGTCGCTGCCCGCGCTCGGACTCATCGCCAACTTCGGAGTCGGCTATGACGGCATCGACCTGCAGGCAGCGGCGGACCATGCCGTGCAGGTAAGCAACACTCCGGACGTGTTGACGGACGACGTCGCCGACCTCGCCATGGGCCTGTTGCTGGCGGCGTCGCGGCAGATCCCGGCAGCCCAACACTTCCTGGAGTCCGGAGCATGGGCCGGCGGAGGTTACCCCTGGACGCGCAAGGTGTCCGGCTCGCGGCTAGGCGTCGTCGGCATGGGGCGGATTGGACAAGCGATCGCACGACGGGCTTCGGCCTTCGACATGCCCATCCGCTACTTCTCCCGTCATCCCAAGCCGGATCTCCCCCATCGCTTCGAACCATCATTGGTAGAACTGGCCACGTGGGCGGACGCCCTGATCCTCTGCACCCCAGGCGGGAAGGAAACCAGCGGGCTCATCAACGCTGAGATCCTGCGGGCCCTCGGCCCGCATGGCTTCCTCGTCAACGTCGGCCGCGGATCGGTCGTCGACGAGGTCGCGCTCATTCGAGCGCTCCATGCGGGCGAACTTGGCGGCGCAGGGCTGGACGTCTTCACCGACGAGCCACGGGTTCCCGAAGAGCTGCAAGGCCTCCCAAACGTAGTACTCACTCCACACATGGCCAGCGCGACGCGACAAACACGAGAAGCCATGTCAAAGCTCGTCGTAGAGAACGTCAGAGCATTTGAACGAGGACAACGCCTCGCAACCCCTGTCGGCTAACACGTCGGCCCGTGCCTGGTCGCGGTTCCTGTTGGGGAATCCGTTTGCGGGCACCAGGGGGTGACACCTAGCGCCGCGAAATCGCCGCCACTTATCGCTGCGAATCACAGGCTTCCAGATCCAACGCCGGCGCTTGTTGGGTCTGATGTTAGCCGGGGATCAGCAATGCCTTTGGCCTTCCTCCGACTCCGACCGTAGAGCGGCATCCGATGGTTCGGGCCAGGTACCATGCCCTTCGCAGACGCAGGTATGCTTTCCTCGCATTGCGAGAGGAGGATCCGGGTAATCGGATCCTCCTCTTGTGTTCTTTGAAGGCTAGGGCCTTTTCTTCTTTTCTGGCCAGGGGCCGAGCTTTTCTTTGTTGTTGGTGGTTCCGCCGACACGGGTTGAGTCGGCGAGGTCGCCCACCTTGTGCACCTTCAGCGAGTTGGTGGAGCCGGCCTTTCCGGGAGGCGAACCGGCGGCAATAACTACGAGGTCGCCGTCCTCAATGAGGTCCATTTCCAGCAGGCTGCGGTCAACCTGCGCGGTCATCTCATCGGTGTGGTCCACCATCTTCACCAGCACCGGCTGGATGCCCCAGGTCAGCGCCAGCTGGTTCCAGACCTGCTCCACCGGAGTGAAGGCGAAGACCGGCTTGATCGGGCGCAGTCGTGAGAGACGGCGGGCGGAGTCACCGGACTGGGTGAAAGCACAGATGTACTTGGCGTCCAGCTGGTCGGCGATCTGGACGGCGGCACGCGTGATGGCACCGCCCCGGGTCTTGGGCTTGGTGCCCAGCGGGGGGACCCGCTCCAGTCCGTGTTCCTCGGTGGACTCGATGATCCGGGCCATGGTCTTGACCGTCTCGATGGGGTATTTGCCCACGCTGGTCTCGCCGGAGAGCATAACCGCGTCGGCGCCGTCGAGCACTGCGTTGGCGCAGTCCGAGGCCTCGGCGCGGGTTGGGCGCGGGTTGTCGATCATGGATTCCAGGACCTGGGTTGCCACGATGACCGGCTTGGCCCAGCGGCGTGCCAACTCGACGGCGCGCTTCTGAACGATCGGCACTTCCTCGAGCGGCAGCTCCACGCCAAGGTCGCCACGGGCCACCATGATCGCGTCGAACGCGTCGATGATTTCGTGGAGCTGGTCCACGGCCTGGGGCTTCTCGATCTTGGCGATGACCGGCACGCGGCGGCCTTCTTCATCCATGATCTCGTGCACGCGAATGATATCGGACGCATCGCGCACGAAGGACAGGGCCACCAGGTCAACACCGCGGCGCATGGCCCAGCGGAGGTCGTCCTCGTCCTTTTCGCTCAGGGCGGGAACGTTGACGGCCACACCTGGAAGGTTGATGCCCTTGTTGTTGGACACCATGCCGCCGACGGTCACCTCGGCGACGACCTTGACGGCGTCAACCTCAACGGCGCGGAGCGCCACCTTGCCGTCATCG
This sequence comes from Arthrobacter sp. 05T423, assembly GCF_056396245.1. Taxonomy (NCBI): domain Bacteria; kingdom Bacillati; phylum Actinomycetota; class Actinomycetes; order Micrococcales; family Micrococcaceae; genus Arthrobacter; species Arthrobacter sp. 05T423. The sequence continues at coordinate 22,173 of NZ_JBFTLC010000027.1, read as the reverse complement.
ATCAGCAGCGCATCGCCCACGTTGACGTCCTCGGTGAGGCTCTTCAGGGTGGTGGAGCAGATGACTTTGGTGCCGGGTACGTCCTCGGTGGTGATGGTGAACGTGTCACCGACCGCGAGGGCGTGCGGGCCGTCGGTGAACCGGCCCAGGCGGATCTTAGGACCCTGGAGGTCCGCCATGATGGCAACTGGCTTACCCAGTTCCGCGGCTGCCTTCCGGACGTTCTCGCAGGTGTTGTCATGCACTGTGTAGTCGCCGTGGCTCATGTTCATCCGGGCGACATCAACGCCGGCTTCCAGCACCGCGAGGGTGTTTTCATAGCTGGCAATTGCCGGGCCGAACGTAGCCACGATCTTTGCGCGTCTCATATACGTTCCTTTGTCTGTTGCTTGTAGCAGTTCGAGGTTGTTTCTCTGCAGCGTCCCGTGAACCCTAGAGCGCTGAGTCCTTTTCGTAAGTGAGGCCATAAGGAACTTGATCACTGAGTTCGAGCAAATACCGGTCGGGCCGGCGCCTGGTCACCAAAATGCCCTGCGTTCCACGGCAAATGGCACTCGTTCGCAAGTCGTTCTCCGCGGCGTTCAATAGCTCTTCGAGCTGGCTGGGGCAAGAAATCCGTACTTCCCGGCGTGCGAGTTGGGGTCCCATGTCGGTTGTGTCCTTTCTCGGGGGCTTGTTCGCTTCCTGCCGTTGTGAACAGGTGGTTGGTTGTTTGACGGTATTTACAAAGGGGGCAGTGCAGTAGTGGCTTGGTGGCGGGTCCTTGGCTATGGCGGAGAAGCAAGGAGCGTGGGGCTGCCCGCGCGGGGTTTGAGTCCGGCCGCTTGGGTAGCGGCCGGTGTCATTTGATGGAGCCTCGCATGACGCCGGAAATCACCCAGCGTTGTGCAAAGAGGTAGACCAGCAGCAAGGGCGCCAGAGCCATCAGGTAAGAAGCAAAAGCGACTGTGTAGTTGGTGTTGAATTGGCTTTGGAACACGTACTGTGCCAGGGGGAGCGTGCGCGTTGCGGGGTCCGAGAGGATGACGAGGGGCAGCAGGAAGTCGTTCCAGGCCCAGAGGCAAGTGAGGATTCCTACGGTGGCGTTCATCGGCGTGAGCAGCGGGAAGATGATGCGGCGGAAGATGCCCCAGGTGGAGGCCCCGTCCATGGTCGCCGCTTCCTCCAGCTCGCGGGGGATGGAGCGGATGAAAGCTGTGTAGACGAAGACGTTGAAGCTGAGCCCGTAGACCGTGTAGAGCAGGAACAGTCCCACCGGGTTGTCCAGGCCCAGGAGTGCGGTTTCCTTGGTGGCCGGCAGCATGATGATCGGAAACGGCACGAAGAGTGCCGCGACAAAGAAGTAGTAGAGGAACTTGAAGAAGCGCTTGTGCAGGTTCCGTGCAATCGCGTAGGCCACCAGGGAGTTGGACAGGATGGTCAGGACGACCGCGCCCACGGTGACGATTGCGGAGTTCAGCAGGGCGCGGGGGAAGTTGGTCAGGTTCCAGGCATCGGAGAAGTTTTCCAGCCGGACGCGGGTGGGCAACTCGAAGCCGGAGCCGCCCAGCTGGTCCGGGGTCTTGAGCGCGGTGACGACCGTGAGGTACAGCGGAATGAGCACGGTCAGCGCGAGGACCGCTGCCAGGGCTGTCAGCGGCCAGTTCACGCCGTCCCTTAGCCGGCCTCGGCGCCGCAGGCCGCGGGTATCCGGTACGGTTCGGGCTGATGATGCGGTCTCGGTTGTAGTCATTAGAAGTCCGCCTCTTTGCGCTGGAGTGTCCGGAGCTGGATCAGGGACACCGCCACGATCACCAGCAGGTAAACAACGGAGTTGGCCATCTGGTAGCCGAATTCCCCGCCTTGGAAGCCTCCGCGGAAGATGACCATGGAGACTGATTCGGTGGAGGTGCCGGGGCCGCCGCCGGTCAGTGCGACAATCTGGTCGAAGGCCTGCATGAAGCCCTTAAGCGCCAGCACCATGTTGATGGTGAAGAACGCCCCGATCATCGGGAACGTGATGGAGCTGAACTGCCGCCAGTAGCTGGCTCCGTCCAGGCCCGCTGCCTCGTACAGCTCCGCGGGGATGGTCTGCAGTCCGGCGAGGTACAGGATGACGCTGAACGCGATCGACTGCCAGGCCGAGACCGCCACGATGCCCAGCCACGCGAGGTCCTTGTTGGCCAGGATTGACGTCGAAAGCCAGTCGATCCCCAGCGATTGGCCCAGCAGGGGGAGCGAGTTGGAGAAGATGAAGTTGAAGACGTACCCGATGACGAGGATCGCGAGCACGTTGGGAATGAAGAACAGGCCCCGGAATGCCGTCTGGAACTTGATTTTGGCGTTCAGCAGCATGGCGAGGGCAAGTGCCAGCACGTTGACGATTACCGTCGCCGTGATGGCGAACAGGAAGGTGAATCCGTAGGAGGCCAGGACCCGGTCATCCTTGAAAAGGCTGAAGTAGTTCTGGAGGCCCACGAAGTTCCATTTTCCGTAGCCGGCGTAGTCCGTGAGGCTGAAGAACATGCCGGTGACCACCGGGACGGTGTGGAGGGTAACGAAAAGAACCAGCGCGGGAACGGCCATCCAGTAGAAGGCCTTGGGGGAATGCGTCATTGCTGGTCACCTTGTTTGGGTGTGCGGGCGGCGATCTTGAACCATTCGTTGTCCAAGGTGTTCAGGTAGCGGGACTTGTCTCCGTCCAGGACGAACTGCTGGGTGATGTTGACCAGTGGGATGCTGGGCGGCAATCGGTGGTCCATGTAGCCGGCGACCTTCCCGGCGGTGAAGTAGCTGGCCAGGCCTTTCAGGGCCGGGTCCTGTTGCGGGGCAGCTGACTTGATGGGGGCGAAGGCGCTCTGGTTTTTGGCGTACCTGTCGATCACTTCCTTGGACATGAGGAAGTTGAGGAATTTTTGCGCTTCAGCCCGGTGCGGTGTCTCCCTGCCCATGGCCAGTGCGACGTCAACACCGGACACCACCGTGGTCTTTGCCGGATCATTCGTTACGGGGTAGGGAAAGGAGGCGATTTTTGCGTCCCGGTTGGTGGCTCTGATGGCCGGCACGGCGAAGCTGCCATTGAGATACATCGCGGCCTTGCCGTCGGCGAAGGCCTTGTTGCCCGAGGCGTAGTCGACCCCGATCGCGCCCGGCTGGGCGTACTTGAAGAGCTCGAGCAGCTTGTCGGCGACTTCCTGGTAATCCTTGCTGAAGGAAACTGGGCTGTTGGCCCGGTCCGCGCCGGCCGCGTTCAGCCGGTCGAAGAATCTTTCGGGCTGCAGCTGGGCGGCAAGATTCACCAGGGCCGGAGAGGTGGTCCAGGCGTCTTTGAGGGTCAAGTAAAACGGCGCGACCCCATGGGCCTTGAACGTTTCGGCCGCCGCAATGAGCTCGTCCCAGGTCCGGGGAACGGAAACCCCGTACCTGGCGAAAAGTTCGGGGTTGTAGAGGATGCCGCTGGCATTGTTCGCCATGGGAAGACCATTGATCTCCGAGTCATTGCACCGCCCGTTGGCGTTGAGGATGTCCTGCACAGCGGGCAAAACCTCTTTTGCGGAGGGTTCCTGGCTGAGGTCGGCGAACACGCAGGCCTTCGCGAGGAGGCCAAAGCTGGCGTTTCCGTTGAGGGTCAGCACATCCGGTGTCTTGTCTTTCACAAGGAGGGTTCGAATGGCCGTATCCGGGTCGGGGACGTTGTTCTGCAGCACCCGGATGCCGGGATTCGCGGCCTCGAACTCGTCGATGAGACCGGCGAATTCCTGTATTGCTTCGGGTTTGAACTGAAAGAAATTCAGCGTCACCTCGTTTCCCGCCGGTGGCGGGGCGCAGCCGGCCAGCAACGTTGCGGCAAGTGCGGCGGCGGTGAGGGCTTTAGCCCGCCCTTGCTTGAGCTGGAACATGTGTTAGTCCTTGGTCCTGATGGAGGGCGGGGTGAGCGGAGCTGCCTGGCCGCCCGTGGATTCAACGGTGATGATGACGGCGGTTTCCGGGAAGAGCACAGGTGACTGCAGCCCGACGGTCTCGAGGAGACGGCCACTGAGGAGTACAGGTTTCTGGGCCCATTCCAGTGCGGACTGTCCCGGGCTTGCCGCGTCGGTCAGCGGGGCGCTGAGGGCAATCGAGTAGAGGGTGTCCGGATCCAGTCCCGGCAGCGTGAACATGCCGGACGGGTAGGTGACGCTGGCACTGCGCTGCGTGTAGATGAAGACGGCCCGTTGCTGGTCTTTGGCCACCACACCCCTGAGGTCGGCGGACGGGTCCGGATGATCCGAATGCACGCTTACGCCGGTGTGGAAGAGGGACCGGTTCGCCTTGTGGAAGTCCACCCAGCCGCGCAACGCCGCCAGTTCCTCCGGTGGGAGACCGGAAATGTCCCATTCGATGCCGTAGTGGCCGAACAGGGCGGTGGCGGCACGAAAGTCCAGGCTGAGGCTGCGACGGGTGGAATGGGAGGCAGGCCCGCCGATGTGGGCTCCCAACAGTTCGTAGGGGACAAGGAGCCCGGTGTAGGCCTGGTTGTCCAGCCGTTCCAGCGGATCAATGCAGTCACTTGTCCAGATCCTGTCCGTCCTGTCCAGCACGCCCAGGTCGACCCGTGCCCCGCCGGAGGCGCAGGACTCGATTTCCAGGCCGGGGTGACGTTCCTTGAGGGCTTCCATCAGCCGGTACACGGCCTGCGTCGTGGCGTGCACCGCTGCCTGGCCCGATGCCGCGCTGGCGGCGTCAAGCAGGTCACGGTTGTGGTCCCACTTGATGTAGTCGATCGGGTACTCATCCAGAATGCTGTGCATGGCCTGGAAAATGTACTCCCAGGCTGCGGGAAGGGCCAGGTTCAGGACCTGTTGCTGGCGGGCTGAAACGGGCATCCGACCGTTGACCTGCAGCATCCACTCGGGGTGGCTCCGGGCCAGTTCGCTGTCCGGATTAACCATCTCGGGCTCAAACCAGAGCCCGAACTGCATTCCGAGGCCGCGGACGTGGTCGATGATCGGGCTGAGACCCTCGGGCCAGACGGACTTGTCCACAATCCAGTCGCCAAGACCGGCGGTGTCGTCGCGGCGCCCCAGGAACCAGCCGTCGTCGAGAACGAAGCGTTCCACTCCTGCCGCAGCCGCGGCGGTGGCTATTGCCTTCAGCCGGGGGAGGTCATGGTCGAAGTAGACGGCCTCCCAGCTGTTCATCGTGACAGGACGCGGAGAGTTGGGGTGGTGCGGGCGTGCCCGGAGGTCCTCATGGAAGCGCGCGGCCAGTTCGTCCAGCCCGTTGCCCCAGGAACCGATGGCCCACGGGGTGCTGTAGCTCTCGCCTGGCTGCAGGCGCATTTCGCCTGGCAGCAGGAGCTCGGAGGCTGTGAGGAAGTTCTGTGCGTTGATGCTTCGCTCGGCGCTGAGGCGGTGGTTTCCGCTCCATGCCAGATGCACCGCGTGGACCCGGCCGGTGCGGAAGCCGAAGCCTTTGGTTCCGGCTGCCATGAGCAGTGATGCGTCGGCGCCGGGGCGCCCGCGCCGGCTTTCCCGCACATGTGCCCCGACGGTGAGATCCCGCCGTTGCGGGGAACGTTCCTTCAGGTGCCGCCCTGTTGTGTCCAGGATTTCCGCAGCGTCGGGCGGCAACGGAAAGAACAGGGCGAGGGAGCCAAGGTCATAGGCGCCCTCTCCGGTGTTGATCACCGTGTGCTGCTGTTTGAAAAGTCCCGATGCCGTCACTTCGAGCCGGCTGGTCAGGCTCATTGCCGTGTGCGGGTCCGTTGCAGTGATGGTGAGGCTTCGGCCTGCCCCTGCCGTCTCCGTGACCATGAAGTCCGGTGAGAAGCCGGTCCCGGAAATGTCGGTCACCTGAAAGTCCGGCGCGAAGCCGGTACCGGAGCGGTGGCCGGAGAGCCCGGGGGTCTCCTGCCAGCCCTGGGCTTCCTGCGGCAGCAGCGTCAGCCGCGCCGGGTGATCAATTCCTCCGGAAACCCTTTGGGGTTTGGCAGCTGTGCTGAGTGCGTCCAGCTCATCCTGACCGAGCGGACCCAGCTCCGGGCCCCAGTGAAGGATTGCAGGCATTCCGGCGACCGATGCATCGACGACGACGGAGGTTCCGCCTGCTTGGAGGTGATAGAGGGGAGACGACATGCTTTATTTTTACGGCAAAACAAATTACGTGTCAAAGGTCATATACTTTGGGTAGAAGTGCGGCCAGAACTCCCCATTTAAAACTGATTAGCTTCAGAGTGAAATAAACTAGTCGGGGGTGCTGCAGCTAAGGAGCTGGTGTGGAACTTGAAGAATCCGTACGGGAACTCACCCGTACCGTCCTCGTGAACGGGCCGATGTCCCGTGGGCAATTGGCGGAACGGCTCGGCTTGTCGATGGCCAGTCTCACCCGGTTGGGGAAACCTTTGATCGACGCGGGCCTCCTGGTTGAGGGCCCGCTCGTGAATGACGGCACGGTGGGACGCCCCGTTCGACTCCTCGATATCCGGCAGGCGTCCCAGCACTTCATCGGCGCGAAAATCACTGGCGACGGGATCGCTTTGGTGCTCACCGACATGAGGGCCGAAGAACTGGAAAGTGCAGAATTTCAGCTCGCTGACCGAAGCCTGGACGGGGTGATCCACGCCCTGGTGGAGGGCGTCCGAAGCCTGACGCGATCGGGGGAGATTGCGGTATCCGGGATTGGCATCAGCATTGGCGGACATGTCGACGGTGGCGGAACTGTGCTCCGCGCTCCATTTCTGGAGTGGCGCTACGTGCCGCTGCGGCCGGCCTTGGAGAAGGAGCTCGGGCTGCCGGTAATCATCGAAAATGACGTCGTCGCCCTGACCGTTGCTGAACAGTGGTTTGGTGTGGGCCGCGGAGTCGAGAGCTTTGCCCTGATCACCATCGGTGCCGGAGTTGGCTACGGCTTAGTCATCAACAACCGGGTTATCAGCGTCCCTGACACCGGTCTGGGACTTGGAGGGCACTTTCCGCTCGATCCGGCCGGGCCCCTGTGCGTGGCCGGGCACAGGGGTTGTTCCACTGCCTTGCTGTCGACCCACAGCATCTGTTCGCAAGCGGCTTCCGCCCTGGGGCGGGCCGTGGAATACCAGGAGGTGCTCAGTCTGGCCGCGGAAGGCCATCCTGCTGCCGCCTACGTAGTGAACTCGGCAGGACGCGGATTGGGCAGGATGATAGCCGCGGTCGCGAATCTCGCCATGGTGAACACGGTTGTCCTGGCCGGAGAAGGAATAGGCATCCTGGAGCTGATTGACGGGCCCCTGCACGAAGCCCTGGCCGCCGACCGGGATCCTGAGGCCGGGCCAGTCGATATCCGGCTGGAATCGCTCGGGTTCAATCAGTGGGCGCGCGGCGCTGCTGCCGTCGCCATCCAGCGTTCTGTGTCCGGCTGAATCCGGATGGGTGGACGGCTGAGGCCAGGTAGTCGATGGCCAGTTTGTAGCCGTAGGTACCCGCGCCGGTAATCAGGACCGTGCAGGCGAAGGACGGAGGAGCGCTGTCGATTTGCTCAGGGTGGATGTTGTTGGTGCGAATCTCGACAGTCGGAACGGACGCGGAGGCCAGCGCAGCGTGCAGCTCGGTTGATACGGCGCTGAGGCCGCCCGTGTTGATGATAATTCCGACGGCAGAGGCAGCGGCGGTCCGGACACTATCCGGCATGTCTGCGATATTGCAGGACTTTACGTACGTAGTGAAGCCGTGTGCTGACGCGATTGACTGGACAATTTGTTCGATGCCGGCTGGCGCGGGCACGCTGCGTTCATCCGGTGTGCCCGGATCGGACAAGGGCCCGTTGACATCGACGATGGTGCCCCGGCCCGGTGTCGCCGGGTGTCCGGAAGCTGCCACGGGGCCGGGGCCGGCCAGGGAGAATTTTGCGGTGCCCGACGCAGAAGGTTCTACCTGCTTCAACTGCTCCGGGAGCGTGGCCCTGCGGTCGCCCCGGCGCCGCGCAAGCTCCGACGCCGCGGAAGAAACAACGTAGCCAAGGTTGGCTGCGGCAGCCTCGATTCTCTCGCGTGTGGAGCGCGAAACCCGGGGGAGTCCACGCAGGGCACGGGAGACGGTGGCGGTGGAAACCCCAGCGGCCGCCGCAACCTCCCGGATGCCCGTGGGCTCTTGAGCCTGGACCGGGTGCGTGTCCGCTGCGCTGGCCGCAGGGGTGCCGGCGTTGGCCGCGGGACTCCCAGTTTCAGCTGCCATAGCCATTGGGGTTGTTTTTCTGCCAGCGCCAGTGGTCCTCGCACATCTGGTCCAGGGTCTTGGTGGTGGCCCAGCTGAGATCCGCAAGGGCGGAGGTGGCGTCAGCCCAGAACGCGGGAAGGTCACCGGGTCGCCGTGCGGTGATCTCGTAGGGAACGGGCTGGCCCGCCGCCTTCTCGAAGGACCTGATGACTTCCAGCACCGAGGAGCCTTTGCCTGAACCCAGGTTCCAGCGGAGACCGCGATTTTCGCCAGCTCGGACATGCAGGCCATTGGCATTCTTCGGGCGCTTCACGAAGCCGGCGTGTCGGTGCCCGAGGACATGGCCCTGGTCGCATTCGACGGCTCCGCGGAGGCTGAATACAGCTGGCCGTCATTGACCACCGTGGAACAGCCCGCACAGGCCATGGCCGAAGCGGCCGTCACGGCACTTATCGGAGCCCGACGCGGAGAAAAACCGGAGCACCGGACTTTCCCCACGCACCTGCGCGTCCGGAACTCCTGCGGCTGCCAGTAAAAGGCGCAACCACCGAAGCGTCCACACGGCCGAATGCCGGGATCGCCGCCGGAGCCCACTAATCGCGTGCGGCCGGCCGAAACTCGAGTGGGGTCACCCAGACGTTCGGCTGTCGCCACATCACTGGGTCAAAGGGGCTTCTTGAAGAATGTCGCGGCGTCCTCATATGCAAGGGCACGATAGAAATCGCCAGCCCGTCGGCTCGCTAGCGATATATATGCAGCGCCCTGCGCCTGCGCCCATGACTCGACCTCAGCCATCAACGCCTGTCCCACACCATGCCGTCGTACCCGCTCGGCCACCATTACCTCCTCGACCCAGGCAGCAGGGCCGTTGGCAAGAAAGGTGGCCCGGCAATGGGCTAGAAGGTAGCCGACGACGGATCCGTCACTCTGTTCGGCTACCAGAATGAGCGTCTGGGGCACTTGGAGCAGCGAACGGAAGGCTAGGTCAAAGGGTTCCCGCTTCGGCGCGAACGCGGGCGCGAAATCCTGAACTAGAAGCCAAACGTTGTCCGCATCGTTGATGGCGGCGCGTCTGATCGTCATGGTGAGGTTTGGCATCTGGCTACATTACCCGGGCGCTCCGCAGCCGGCGGCATCTGCAATGCTGTTCGTCATGACGATCACCTTTGAATGGCGCGGAATGGTTCGGAACGAAGAGCTCAACCAGCTGCATGCAGAAGGCTTCGATCATGCATTGGTTGAAGTCGATTGGACTGATGTTCTCTCGCGCCTGAGTCTGGGATGGGTCACGGCGCGCGATGACCAAGGACTCGTGGGCTTCGTCAACGTGATCTGGGACGGACAGGCACACGCGTTCATCGAAGACACGTTGGTGGCACACCGGGCGCGCCGCCAGGGCATTGGGAAACGACTCCTGTCCGTTTCAACGGAGCAATCACGGGAGGCGGGCTGCGAATGGCTTCATGTTGACTTTGACGAGCACCTGCAGAATTTCTACTTGGAGGCATGCGGGTTTCGTCCAACCAATGCTGGTCTGATTCAACTTCGCTAGCTGGCCGGGCGCAGGACGCCTTAGTTGGCTGCCCATCCGGTGAGCCCAAGAAGGTCAGCAGCAATTTCCTGCACGCTGCGGTTGTCCGTGGGGCATCGATGGACCCATTGTGGTGTGAGGAGTTCGAGCTGCCTGGCGGCGGCTTTGCTGCGGTCAAGATGTTCCTGAAAGTCGCTGCCCTGGGTTCGCCGGGACAGTCTGGCTGAGGATGTTTCGTCGGTGGCGGTCAGCAGAACAGCACTAATACTGGGACTGTCTCCCATGGCTGCTGCCAATTCCTGGGTGAATCGGACGCTGACCGTGTTCGTGTAGATCATCCGCCGGTAGCCAAGAGCGCGGTAGTTTGCCCAGATCGCTGCAAGGTTCCGCTCCGCCAAACGGTGCTCCCAAGGTTGAGGGAAGGCCAAGTCGAGGTTGTCGCCTTCGATCACACAGTGTTTGACCTTTAAAGCACTGAGCTGGGCATGCAGTTCAAAAGCCACTGAGCTCTTCCCAACCCCCGACCGACCCCCAACGAATAGAACCTCGCTCTGCATGCTCACCTCTCCAGTATCGTCAGGAAATTGGCTGAAGCAGAATCATCTGGATTGAAAGCCGGTGGCGGAGCGTCGCTTGTCGGGAGGCCGGGGCAAGCTCAGGCCCCGCATGTGGCCATTCGGCCGACTGAGAGCTGGTCGGACGGCCGCGGACTGCGCCGTACGAGGAGATCATGGACGCCTTGGCCGACCCGGCTCGTCCCGACCACGCCGAACACTCCGAATGGGTGGCCGAAATCACCCGATCGGATGAGCCCTTTGACCCTGCTTTCCTGGACATCCCTGCCGTGAACCGGGTGTTGGCTGAGCAGAGTTCTGACCTCCGAAGTCACGGGTAGAAAACGCCACGAACGACGGCAGGAAACAGCACCCTTTGCGAGCACTCCCCCGCCAGTTTTGGTACGCCGATAATTGTGATTTCGTCGTGCTGGAAGGGCGCGGGCCTTATGGATGTTCCGTGCTCTAGGGGGCGAAGTCCTGGTCATGCTCTCTTCTACTGTCTCCGCCCATGAGATGTTCGAAGGAGGTCGAAACACTATGATTTTCGCTCTTGCCCAGTCCCCGGGCTGCTTCGCACACCACTGCAAAGCCAATGCCCTGCGTCGGATTTCGGCTGCCGGAAACACCACCGATGGCCCGAATGAGCGAGGGCGTGGAGAAGGATTGTCCAGGCCTCAATGGCTGCGCACGCCGCCATACGGCGCATCAAAATGCTCACAAAAGGAGGGTGTGGACAGTGTCCACACCTTGGGCTTCGGATTCGGTTGTATCGGCTTCGGACTGGGCCGGATTGGGGAGGTTTTTGGGGGAGTGGCGGATTTTCAGGGGGAGCGGCTGGTTCGAGTCCCACCTTGGGCACGTGTTTTCCCTGTTCAGGGGCTTTAGGCCTCTGAGTGTGCACAATTTGTGTTGTGAAGGGCCCCTTCGGGGGCCTTTTTCATTGGTGGCCGGTTGCCTCCTTGCCTTCGTTGGTCGATCGTTTGTCGTCGGTTACCTGTTCATGGGCGCCCGTGGCCTGGGCAACATGACCCGAGAAGAATGTTGCTCTGATTCCTTTGCCGTGTCGTTGGTTTTTCACTGGGATCCTCCTGTCCGGTTCGTCGTGTCTTCCTGGTTCTTCATCGTTAGCTCCGGCGTCTAATGAATGACGCTGTGCATTTTGATGGGTGTTCCGACGTGAGGCGGCCGGCTGCGCTGTTTGTCTTCATACCTGTCCATTGCCTCCGTGTAGGCCAACTACATGACGCTGGGGGTTGGAGCGAGCCGTCCCGGGCGGTGGTGCCTGCTGCCTTGCTGGTTGTTCATATCCCTTCATTGCTCACGCTTTGCACAACAGCATGACCGAAGTCGACGAGAACCTATTTGTCTGCATTGGCATTCGCTGACGGCCGATGCGGCGCGGATTTATTTTGCAGGGCATGGTCAAGCTTTTCGTGGGCGGGTATTCCGGGTGCCATGAGTCCCTTCCGTCGGGAAGTTAGCTCCTGCGAATTGATGGACATGCCTGACGTACGACCGGATGGCGCGCTTATCTCCGCCAGTGTTAGCCCTAAGGGCACCCCTAGTGCGGCTGAAATAGGGCAGGGCATATGGCTATCGAGAGGGCAGTGTTCTCGCGGATTGTTCCAGCAGGGGAGCAGCTGCGAGGTGTCGCCCTCAAGGACCCTTGGGTTCTTGCGGTGATTGCAACACTTAGCGGAATGGGGGTCCCAGACTGATAATCCCATATGTCGGGCTAAATCGTTGATCGGTCAGCCGTAAGCTCCTGCGACTGAGCCCAAGCGGAGCATGCGGCATCAACGACGTTATTTACATGGGCGACGTGATCAATCGGGCCGCTCATCTTGCCAACAAAGCCGGCCGAGGCTGGGCAGATCCAATCTGGGCAGGCGAGAGTTTCGCTCAAAACTTTAACGAGCACAACGCAGGGCTGCTAACCAAGAGCAATGAGTATGGGATGGGCTCCGTTCGCAAGGGGGACGTCGTAGATACCCCAACGAACAACTGGATTGACGAGATATTCGACTGACGGCCCACGGCTGTAGTGCTGTTATGCGGCGGGGGTCTCCTGCGCTACGTTCGTGGTGAGCGTGGCGGCTGGCTCGGTGGTGGCGCGCAGGGCGGCGAGTACTATCAGCGGGATGATGCCGAGAATAAGCATGCCCACGGCGGCAAGGGCGGGGCCGGTGACGCCTAGCGGTGATTCGAGGGCGGAGCCGGCGAGCCATGTGCCGGCGGCGATGCCGACGTTGAAAGCGGAAACGGTAAGTGCTGCGGCGAGGGCGGGACCCCGGTGGCCGAACCTGACGGCGAGAGGCGTGGCGATCGAGGCGACGCCCATGCCGGTGAGGCCAAGAAGCACAATGAGGGGGATCACGGCGGCGGCGATGCTCGTCAAGGGAATGATGAGGGCGACGACGACGGTCGTGGCAACGCCGATGGCGAGGAACGTGGTCAGCGGTCGGCGATCCCCGAAACGGCCCGCGAGTATGGTGCCTGTGAGTGCTCCGAGGCCGAAGCCGACGAGAACCAGCGGGACGAGGGCCTCGGGAATGCCTGCTCCGTCGGTCAGTAGTGGGGAGACGTAGCTGTAAACGGCGAGTAGGCCTCCGGAGATGAGCGCGGTCGCCGTGAGGACAAGCCACATGCGCCCGCTGCGAAGAATGCTCGCCTGTGAACGGATCGTGACGGGTTCCGTGCTCGCCTGTTCACGGGGTGCGAGGCGCCAGATGACGGCGGCGACGAGGACTGCCAATGCGGCGAGGATCCAGAAGATCCCGCGCCATCCGATTGACTGGCCCAGCCAGGACCCCAGCGGGACGCCGGCAACGATGGCCAGGCCCATCCCGCTCATCATCACACCCATGGCGCGGGTAGCTCGGGCAGGGCCGGCGGCGGTGGTAGCGACGATGGCGGCGACCGAGAGGAAAGCGCCGGTGGCGATCGCTGTGGCCACACGGGATGCCAGGACGACCTCGAAGGATCCGCTCGTGGCGGCGACGAGGTGTCCGGCCGCGTACAGCACCAGCGCCAGGACAAGGGTGACGCGTTTAGGGATACGCGCGGTGGCGACCGAGATGGTGGGGGCGCCGATGATCATGCCGACGGCGAAGAAGGTAATCAGCAGACCCGCCTGGGCAACACCGACGCCGAGATCGGTGGCGATGGCCGGGAGCAGTCCGGCGATGACGAACTCGGTGGTGTTCATCAGGAACGTGCCCAGTGCGAGCAAGAGGACGACGAAGGGCAACTTGGTGGATGTGGTTTCGGTCATGGAGGAGTTGCTTTCGTGACGAAGGGTGGACATTCCGGGCGCGGCGGCGTGCCGCTGCACGGGCGGCTGTTACGAGCTTGTTCCGGTTGGTTCCGGCGTGCGGGCCGGCGACTCTGTGTGCTGGGCGCGGCGGCTGGCACGTTCGCCGGGAATGATCAGCACGAGAGTGATGACCAAGGCGGTGGCGGCGAGGATCGTGCCGCCGGTGAACGCAGTGGCTACTTGCTGGGAAAGAGGGGCTCCGCTGCCGGTGCTGATCGACACGAGCGCGGCGATGCCGACCGTGCCGCCGAGTTGCTGGGCGGTGTTGATCATCCCGGATGTCGCTCCTGCCAGCTGACCGGTAGCACCTGCGACGCCGGCCCCGGTGAGGGGGCCGATCGCGAGGCCTTGCCCGATTCCGTACACGAGCAGCGGCAACGCGACCCCGATCAGGTAGGGAGTGTCCGGGCGGACGAGGGACAGCCATCCGATCCCGGCCGTCAGTAGCGCGAAACCGATCGAGAGCAGGGCCGAGGAGGGGACGTGGCGGGTCAGTCGAGGGACGTTGACGGCGGTAGCGAAGGAGGCGAGCGTCATTGGTAGGAATGCCGTCCCCGCTTCGAAGGCCGTGAAGTGGTACACGCCTTGGAGGAACTGGGTGAGGAAGTAGAAGTACGACATCATGAACCCCCCGAACAGGAACCTGCCGAGGTACGCGCCGCTGCGCTGGCGCGACTGGAACAGCGTTAGCGGCATGATCGGTTGGGCTGCGCGTTTCTCGTTCACGATCAGTACTGTCACCAGCATGATCCCGACGATGAGGGCGATGTGGGCCGAAGTGGCATCCCAGCCGAAGTCGGCGGAGTTGATGACGCCCAGGACAATGGCACCGACGCCCAGGGTGGACAGGATTGCCCCAGTGAGGTCGAAGCTGCCACGCTCCGGGGCGGTCTCGGGTACGCACTTGAGCGTAGCGATAACCAGGACGATACCGATCGGGACGTTGATGAAGAACCCGGCCCGCCAGGACACATATTCTGCCAGTGCACCGCCAACAACCATTCCCGCGGCCGCCCCGATGCCGGCGGTCGCCCCGTAGTAGGACACCGCGCGAATACGGGCGGGTCCTTCCGCGAAGTTCGTTGTCAGCAGCGACAGGGACAGTGGTGCGATCAACGCACCGCCGAAGCCTTGGAGGGCGCGCGCTGTGATCATCCACCATCCGTACGGGGCGGCGGCGATCAGCAGCGACGCGGCCGCGAAGATCACCAGTCCGACGATGAACATGCGCCGCCGCCCGAGCAGATCGCCTGACCGGGCGCCGAGGAGGAGGAAGCCGCCGAACACGAGTGTGTACGCGTTCGTCGCCCACGACAGGCCCAGCTCATCGAATCCGAGTTCGGCCTGAATGCGGGGCAGGCCGGTGAAGATGATCGAGTTGTCGAGGATGATCATGAAGTAGCTCACCAGCACGATCGCGAGGATCGCGGTGGTGTTCACCCGCCCTCGGGGCGGAGTGGGAGTCGTGGTCACGGCGTGCTTCTTCCTGCTTTCTAAGGCTGCGGAAGCGGGTCGGTATCAGTTCGAGCGGCGACGCCGGGCCGACGGGTCAACAGGGGGCATGTGGATGTCGGCGGGGTTCAGGTTCACGCCGGGAGGGACGATTTCATCAATCCGGTCCAATACCGCTCATCGAGCACGATTTCGGCAGCGGTCAGCTGCGATTCCAGATGCTCGGTGGTGCGCGGTCCGATGATCGCCGAGGTCACTCCTGGATGGTTGAGCACGAACGCGACCGCGAGCTCGATCAAGGTCAGCCCGCTCTCCTCGGCCAGCTCTCCGAGCTGCTCGACGGCGTCTAGCTTTCGCTGGTTCGTGGGCAGAGTGATGTCGAACCGCTCCACCAGGCGACGCCGCGACGGGGACTGCTCCGGCTGGGCTTCGCCCTTGTGCCACCGGCCCGACAGCCACCCGCCGTTCAGCGGGCTGAACGTCAGCACTCCCATGTTGTACCGCTGGGCGGTGGGCAGGAGATCGTTCTCGACGCCGCGGGCGAGGATGGAATAAGACGGCTGCTCGGTCGCGAAGCGGTTCAGGTGCCGATCCCTGGCTACCCATTGGGCCTCGACCATCCCGGCCGCCGTCTCCTTCGAGGAGCCGAAGTAGCGGATCTTGCCCTGCCTCACCAGATCGGTCAGTGCGCCAAGGGTCTCCTCGTAGTCGGTCTCCCGGGACGGGGTGTGCACCTGATACAGGTCGATCCAGTCGGTGCCCAGGCGCCGCAGCGAGTTCTCGACCTCCTGGATGATCCACCGGCGGGAAGTCCCGCCCTGGTTCACATCCTCGCCCATCGACCCGTAAAATTTCGTGGCCAGCACGATGTCATCACGGCGGCCGGCGATCGCTTTCCCGACGATCACCTCAGACTCGCCAGCCGAGTAAATGTCAGCAGTATCAACGAAATTGATCCCGCCATCCAAGGCACGGTGGATCGTCTCGATCGAGGAATCGTGATCCGGGTTGCCCCAGGGCCCGAACATCATCGTGCCCAGGGCGAGCCTGCTCACCTTCACCCCGGTGCCGCCCAGCAATCGATACTCCATAACTCGCTCCTCGTCTCTCCAGCGCCCCGTGCGGTGCGTCCATATTCATAAAACCGGACTGTGAGGAACGGTGGCAGACCGGGATCAGCCTTGGTTCCCCCCGAACCAGGGTCTGCCAGTGCACCCCAGACCGCTCAGAACCTCGGGACGGTCCCAAAAATGGTCCCGGCAGTGATGGAGTCCCGTTCCGGCCCACAAACACCCAACGCAGGAAGCAGGAGGTCCCAAAGACCCTGTGTCGAGCCCCTCCGGCGAACGGTGTCCTGACAGGACCTCCCTGTTTCGAAAACAACCGCATACCGTTAACGGAATGGACAACAGGGCAGAAATCCGGGACTTTCTCGTCAGCCGCCGAGCCCGCATCACGCCGGAACAGGCAGGCGTACCAACATTTGGCGGGGTTCGACGTGTCCCCGGACTCCGGCGTGAGGAAGTCGCGCACCTCGCCGGGGTAAGCGTGGACTACTACAACCGGCTCGAACGCGGGAAAGCCGCGGGGATCTCCCCGGAAGTTCTCGATGCCGTCGCCCGCGCCCTGAAACTCGACGATGTCGAACGCGAACACCTTCGCCACCTGTTCCGCGCCGTCCGCCCCGCCCAGGTCCGGGCACCCAAGCCCCGAACCCGCCAGACGATTCGACCGACAGTGCAGAAAGTCCTCGACGCGATCGATCTCCCCGCGTTCGTGCAGAACAGTCGATTGGAGATCCTCGCCGCGAACTCACTCGGTCTCGCCCTGTACGCCGACGCTGAAGGTGCCCACACCCTGGAGTTGCCGTTCAGCATGCCCCGGTTCCTGTTCCTGGATCCACGCACGCCCGAATTCTTCGACGACTGGGCCCGCGCCGCCCGCAACCAGGTTGCGCTGCTGCGCTCCGCAGCTGGACGCACACCGGACGACCAGGAGCTGATGACGCTCATCGGCGAACTCTCCACCCGTTCATCACAGTTCCGCGAACTGTGGGCGTCCCACGACGTACTGAAATACCGCGAAGGACTCAAGCACTACCACCACCCCTTCGTCGGTGACATCCAGTTCATTGCGGAATCCTTCGACCTCTCAAAAGACGAAGACCTTGCCCTTTTGACCTACACATACGAAACCAACTCGCCCACCGCGCAGGCGATGACACTTCTCGCAAGCTGGGTCACCCCCGCCAACCGGATTCCCCTGACCCGCAAAGACAGCCGGATGGACCACGCCGACTAACCCCGTTCCACCTGTCGGACCTTCGCAGTCTGCCTTGCGGGTGGCGAAAAGTGGTCCAATAAACGGTACTCACCCGAGCAGATCGCAGGACGACTCCGGGTTGAGTTCCCCCATGGGCCGGACCTGAGGCTGTCACCCGAGATGATCTGCGAGTCCCTCTATGTGCAGTTCCGCGGGGCGCTGAAGCGTGATCTGACCGCGTGCCTGCGCACCGGGCGGGCTATGAGGAAGCCCTGCCGCAAGATCGGTCAGCGCAAGAACCGGATCCCGGGAATGATCAATATTTCCGAGCGCCCTCCTGAGGTTCAGGACCGGGCCGTGCCGGGGCATTGGGAAGGGCGCCTAATCATCGGCAAGGGAAACCTGTCCGCGATCGGGACGCTGGTCGAGCGGGCCACCAATCACACGATGCTCGTGCACCTGCCGGACGGCTACAGGGCCGAGCAGATGCGTGATGCACTGTCCGCGAAGATCAAGACGCTCCCCGAGTCGTTGCGGCATTCCCTTGCCTGGGATCAGGGCATCGAGATGCAGGACTGGAAAACCGAAGATCGACACCTGCATCGAGGTCGACTTCTGCGACCCGCACTCGCCGTGGCAGCGCGGCATCAATGAAAACACCAATGGCCTGCTGCGCCAGTATTTTCCAAGGGCACGGATCTGAGCATCCACAGCGCCGCCGACCTCGACTGGGTAGCCCAGGAACTCAACGACCGGCCACGCAAACGACTAGAGTTCAGGAAACCGATCGAACTGATCGAAAACCTCCTGTTGCAATGACCGCCTGAATCCGCCGACCGTCATATGCGACTGAAGTTTGGGGACAGCAGCAGAACCGCACTCGTGAGAATTCAATTATCGGCTTGACTTGCGACTGTAATTTTCTTTCAATTCGATGCCGACGTCAGTCCCCAGTGTGCACAGCTATTGCTCCAGGGGGTGTGGAGGGTCCACGGCCACCTCTTCACTGAAGAAGCGAAGGCAATGGCGAGAGCGCCGTCATGAGAAGGTGGCGTTATGCATCCTGACGACATCTCGGGCATGGTCACCCCACAGCGCTTCGGGCATCCACCGGTTGTGGCGCTGCCGCGGTGGCGGGTGTCCGGATTACCTGGCCGGCGTAGGAGAATCCGCCGCCGAATCCGAAGAGCAGCACGGGACTGTCGGGCGGCAGCTCTCCGCTGCGGACGAGTTTGGCCAGCGCGATCGGTACGCTGGCCGAGGACGTGTTCCCAGAGGTGACAACGTCGCGTGCCGTGATGGCGCGGGGGATGCCGAGTTGGTCGGCGAGGGGTTCGATGATGCGCAGGTTTGCCTGGTGGGGGACGAAGCCTGCGAGTTCTTCCGGCAGGATCCCGGCCATTTCGCAGGTACGCTTCGCCAGCGTTGCGGCTTTGCTGATGGCCCAGCGGAAAACCGACATGCCTTCCTGCTGGAAGCGCAGTTCGGGATGTTCGATCCTCACGGCGTGGGCCAGTTCCGGGACCGAGCCCCAGTGCACGGGCCCCACGCCTGGGGATGTTGAGGCTTTCAGGACCAGAGCTCCGGCGCCGTCGCCGACGAGCACGCAGGTGCTCCGGTCTGTCCAGTCGGTGAAGTCGCTGAGTTTTTCCGCGCCGATGACGAGGGCCGTTTCGGCGGCTCCTGCCCGGATGGCCTGGTCTGCCACGGCGAGGGCGTGGGTGAAGCCGGAGCACGCGGCGTTGATGTCGAAGACGGCGGGGTTGCTGCCGCCGATTGCCGCGGAGACCCGCCCGGCGGTACTTGGGGAGCGGTCCTGCGCGGTCACGGTCGCCACGACAATGAGGTCCAGGTTTCCGGCGTCGATGCCGGCGTCCTGCAACGCGTCGACGCCGGCCTTGATGGCCATGTCCGCTACGGACTCGGCGTCGGCGATGCGCCGCGTCTGGATCCCGACTCTCGTGCGGATCCATTCGTCGTTGGTGTCCACCAGTCGGCTGAGGTCATCGTTCGTCAGGATCCTCTCGGGCTGGTAGGAACCGACACCGGCGATGCGGGATCCGCGGGTCAAGGCGGTTTCTGCCGGGGCGTGCGGGGTTGTGGTCATGGTTTGCTCCTGGAAGGGTGTCAGGTGGTCGGTGCGGTCAGGCGTCGTGGGGTGGAGTGCTGCACAGCCGCGGTGGTGAACTTTCCTTAGCCGTGTTTTCGTAGCGTGTTGAACAGCTCGCCTAGGCTCATGTTGGCGGCCGCCGCGGCATCGGCGGCCGGGATCTGTGCTGCCATGGCCTCGCACAAGACCTGGATGAGTTTGGCGTGGGCTTGGGCGTGCCGGGCTGGACGCCTGTCCAGTACCAAGGAGGTGTCCAGTTCCAGGGAGGCGGTCCGGATGATTGCCAGGTGTCGTTCCATCTTCTTCATTCGGCGGATTCTTCATTCGTCGGCGGGGCCGGAGCGGATCCAGGGCCCGGGCCGTGGGTTCGGGTGGCACGCGCGCTGGCCGCGCGAGCCACGTGGCTGCGGGCGTGTTCTACTGCGGGGGCCAGTTCGGTGAAGAGGTGTTTGTGGTGGCGCAGGGATTCCAGGACTCCTACCCGGGTGAGGAGGCGAAGGTGGCGGTCCTGGATGCCTTTGATGAGTACGGTGATCCCCCGGCGTTCAAGGGCGTTGACGATGTCGGTGATGACCCTGGCGCCGGTTGCGTCCAGGGTCTGTAGCTGTGACATGCGGATGATGACGACGTCGACGTTCTGGATTGCGCTGACGCGCTCCAGTACGCGTTCGGCGGCGGCGAAGAAGAGGGCACCGTCGAGCCTGAAGATGGCGATGTGCTCGTCCCCGTCGTGGACCGGGCCGGGGATTTCCTCCCGGTGGACGCCGCTGGAGCGGACCAGGGCGCGCAGGGCAAAGAAGGAAGCGACGGCGATGCCGATCTCCACGGCCTCGATCAGGTCGAAGGACACGGTGATGAGCGCGGTGACGAAGAACACGACCGTGTCCGCCCGGGTCGATCCGATCACGCCGCGCAGCGCGGTGGGTGAGACCATGCGGGTCGCGGTGACCATCAGCACCCCTGCCAGGGCGGCGAGCGGAATGCGGGAAACCGGTCCGGTGGCCAGGTACACCACGGCCAACAGGAGCAGGGCGTGGGTGATGGCGGCCAGGCGGGTCCTGCCGCCCGAGCGGATGTTCACCGCGGTGCGGGCGATGGCTCCGGTGGCTGGCATGCCGCCGAAGAAGCCGGAAGCGACCGAGGCCAGGCCCTGGCCCAGAAGTTCACGGTCCGCATCGTAGGGGCCGGTATCGGAGATTGAGGCGGCAACCCGTGCCGAGAGCAGGGACTCGATCGCCGCGAGGGCCGCGATGGTCGCCGCCGGTCCGGCCAGGGTGGCCAGTGTTGCCCAGTCCGGGGAAGGGATGACCGGGGAAGGCAGGCTCTGGGGCAGGGCGCCGATCCTGGCCACGGGAAGATCCAGGACCTGGGCTGTGACGCTGGCCACAATGATCGCGATAAGCGAGCCGGGCGTCCGGGGGTGGATCCGCGGTGCCGCAACCATGATCAGCACCACCAGCGCAACCAGCGCAGCCGGAGCCAAAGCAGAGGCAGCAGAAACAGTACCCAGCGCCTGGATGGCCGAGATTGCAGCATTGCCGCCGGACCCGGAACTGGACCCGAACGCTGCGGGAAACTGCTGGAGAAAGATAATCGCGGCGATACCGACCGTGAACCCTTCAATCACCGGCCAAGGCAGCAACGTGACCACCCGGCCGAGCTTGAGCAGCCCCGCAGCAAGCACGATCACCCCGGCCATGACGGAGACCGCGGCCAGGGCGCCGATCCCATGGGCGGCGATCACCGGGCCCAGGACCACGACCATGGCACCGGTGGGCCCGGAGACCTGGATATTGGAACCTCCGAAAACCGCCGCGACCACGCCGGCAACAACGGCGGTGATCAGGCCGCTGGCCGCACCCGCGCCGGAGCTGACCCCGAACGCCAGCGCCAACGGCAGGGCGACGATGCCCACCGTGACACCGGCAACCAGATCCCCCTGCCAGGTGCGCGGGAGCTGGGCATAGTCTTGCCGGCCAGGCAGCAATGCAAGGCCCGCGGCCAAAGCCTTCACCGCGTGCTGGCTTCGGTGGCGGACCCGGAGGACTCTTCCTGAGACGACTCGAGCTGGTCCCGCGTCGTGCGCAGCATGTCGTTCAGCAAAAGCCTGGCCACCGAAAGCAGCTCGGCGACCTGCGGATACGCCAGCGAATAGAACATCTGCAAGGCCCGGCGCTCACCCGTGACCAGCTGGTACCGGCGCAACACCATCAAGTGCTGGGACAGGTGCGAGGCCTCCAGACCTGTTGTGGCCAGCATCTCCGTCACGGATACCTCCGGGGCCGCCGACAACAACTCCAGCACCCGGATCCGGACCGGATGGGCCAGCCCCTTGAACAGGTTGGCCTTCACCTCATACAACGGTGCCCGGAAATCCGAAAGACCCTCCACCGTACCTCCTATCCGCCGCTTGCTTCACTATTTTATGGATCCATCATCCAATATAACAAGTGGCGACTAGACCGGTCTATGTGATCTCGGTCATGAGAAATGCGCCATTTGTGAGATGAAACCCTGAACTGGCGGGGTTTGCCGCGCTTGGCATTCGCAGATCCCATGTCTGACGGGGAATTGGGTCGAGTCCAGGCGCCCCTAGCATTTAGCACACACCACTGAACCCGAAGAAGGGAACTGCAATGGCCCACCTGACGCGACTGCCGCTGCTTGAGAAAGCACCCACCACCCATCCCGGTCTGCTGGCGTGGGTTGAAGAGGTCGCTGGGCTTACCCAGCCGGACCGGATTCACTGGGTCGACGGCTCAGAGGAAGAAAACACCCGCCTCACTGACGAACTCGTC
>NZ_JBFTLC010000026.1:0-74893 GCF_056396245.1 Arthrobacter sp. 05T423 | reverse complement strand
CGGCCGCGCGGCTGGCGGAACCGGCGGCGTTGATCGCCTCGGTCCGTGTCCGGTCCACCGCCGAGGCGGCCTGGAGCTGAAGGTACTCGATCCGGCGGGAGAGCTCCTCGGTGAGCTCCGCGAAATCGGCTGCCTGAAGGAAGTTGGCTGAGGCCAGCTCCTCCGGTGCCGAAGTGATCGCGGAGTCCAGCAGCGCCAGGGCCGCTTCCAGATCAGTGGTTGCCAGCGCCGGGCACCCCAGCCCAGCAGGTGCAGGGCCAACTGACGCCGGGCCGGGCTTTGCCGAGCCAATCGCTGCAGAACCGCCCGCGGAGGGAACGCTGCGAAGCCCGCGGCCGCGCAGCTGAGCGGCGGCACTAAAGCCGGTGACGTCCGTCCCGGCTGAGCTGTTCGCTCCTGGCTCCCCAAAGGCTTCCATAGGAAAACTATCTCAACGGGCTCTGACATTTTTGGATGCGACCGGGGCACCGCCAGCGAAGCTGGCGGCAGCACCGCCGTCGGACGAAGATGTGTCCGCAACGGCGGTGCCGGTTCCGGCAGAAACCGGATGCCCGGAAGCGGGGACGCTAGTCAGCAGGGCAGCACGCAGGCCGGGCATTGCTGCCCGGCCTGACATGCCGTCTGCGCTTTCCCCGATGGCTTCCATAGGAAAAACATTGTCAGAGGGGTCTGACATTTTTAGTTCTTGCCCAGGACGCCCCGGAGCTGGGCCAGCGCCCGGCAAGGAGCTAGTGCTTATCCGGGTCCAGGTTCGTTGAGCGCCGGATCGGACTCCACCTCGGAGGTTCCAAGGTTGACCGTTTCCGGATGAGTGCTGTGTGCTGGCACGTGCCCATTATCTGCCGATGTACCGGCAGGCGCGGTGCCAGCGGAAGCAGTACCCGGGTGTGAATCACGGTGCATGGCCGAGCCGAGTACCGTTCCTGCCCGACGCGCGGCTTCCGCGAGTTGGTCTCCGACCTCGGGGGCCTTTTCCTTGACTGCCTCGGTGGCTGCCGTGACCTTGTCCTGGACCGGCTTGCTGTCCCAGATGCCTGCGGCGCGTGCCTTGAGCTTGTCGTACGCAGCCCGGCCGGACCTGGAGCCGAGCACATAACCGGCAGCAATTCCGGCGCCGAAGAGAAGTTTGGATTTCATGGTGATCTCCTACTCTTAGAGGGATCTGTACGTTTTAGTTCGCCCGGTAGGGCCTGGATTAGGAAACCGGCCCCGGGAAATGCCCCGGAGCCGGTTTCCGGCACTGCTCTGTCTAGCGGACCGATCGCTTGGTAATCATGCCGTAGACCAGCAGGACGATCAGTGCGCCGCCGATTGCCAGCAGCCAGGTGGACAGCGAGAAGAACTCGTTGACACCCACGCCAAAGAGTGCGCTGCCGATAAAGCCGCCGAGAATCGCGCCAACCACACCAAGCAGAAGTGTGATGAAAATGCCGCCGCCCTGCCGTCCGGGGAGGATGGCCTTAGCAATGGCTCCGGCAATGAGGCCAAGAATCAGAAATGCGAAAAAACCCATCTTTTATCGTTCCTTCTTCATCTAGAGGAGTTACCCGGATTGCCGGGTACGCTTCGTCCTTCTGCTCAATACTAATCATGCTTACTATTTTTTTGCCAGCCGCCTTCCGGTGAGCAGCCACTGGCCGCACACCCGGACCCCTCCGCTAGTGGCCCTGGACGTCCGAATTCACTCCGGCCTCGGGGCCTTCATCGATGGTGCTGATGGCCGTCAGGTCCTCCTCGTCCAGGGCGAAATCGAAGACGTCGATGTTCTCCTTCATCCGCTGTGGATCAGCGGACTTGGGGATGGCCACGAGCCCTTGCTGGACGTGCCAGCGCAGCACCACCTGGCTCACCGTGCGCCCGTGTTTGCCGGCGATTCTGGTCAGCACCGGCGCGGACAGCAACCCGGATCCTGCCCCCAGCGGGCTGTACGACTCGGTGACAATTCCGTGCCCCTCGTTATAGGCGCGGTCCGCCGACCGGGTCACGGAGGGGTTGAGCTGGATCTGGTTCACGGCCGGCACAACATCCGTCTCCCACATGAGCTTCTCCAGATGTGACGGTTTGAAGTTCGAGACGCCGATTGACCGGACTTTCCCTTCGCCCCGCAGCCGCTCAAAGGTTTTCCACGTTGAAATGAACTCTCCGCGGCGGGGGAGCGGCCAATGGATCAACAACAAGTCCACGTAGTCCAGGTTCAGCCGCCTCAGGGAACCTTCGAGGCCGGCCACAGCCTGATCCCCGCCCTGGAATTCCCCATCCAGCTTGGTGGTGATGAAGAACTCCGCCCGGTCCAGGCCGCTGGCGCGAACCCCGGCTCCGACGCCGGCCTCGTTCCCGTATTTCACGGCAGTATCGATATGCCGGTACCCGGCTTCCGCGGCCCGTACGACGGCGTCACTCACCTCCCGGTCGTTAAGCGGCCAAGTGCCAAGGCCGATCTGAGGAATCCGATTGCCGTCGTTCAGCTCGATAAGCGGTGCTTGTGCCATGCGGAGAAGTCTTTCTTATCGGGCGCAGTTTGCCCAGACCGTTTTCGGCCCCGCTGGTTGGCCCGAGCCCGCGCCGCTGTGTCTTCCGAGGTCAGCCCGTGAATCTAACGGCCACCTGTTGTTACGATGAGCCCAAGGGAGGCACATGCAGGTCTTGCTCGGTAGACGCGCTCTGGTCGACGTAGCCATGGCGATGGTCGCTTTCCTTGTGCCCGGGAGCTGGATCCTGGCCGCTACAGGCACCGCAGCCATGTACTTTGTTTCGGCGCTGGGTGCAGGCGTGCTGGTGGTGGGAAATGCCGCGGCCTCTATCCTCAGCCGCCGGCCCCGGCTGACCACAGCTGCGGACCGCGTTACCCTCGTTCGCGCCGTGTTGGTGGCCTGTTGTGCGGCGGCAATCGTTCCAGCATTGTTCAACGGCACCGCGCCCGGCATCACTGTGGTCCTTCTCGGTGCCGTGGCATTCCTTCTCGATGCGGTGGATGGTGCCGTGGCGCGGCGATATGCGTGTGTAAGCCCGGCAGGGGGCCGCCTGGATGTGGAGACCGATGCGGCGCTGGTCCTCGTCCTGTCCTGCGCGGCCGTCCCCGTCGTTGGCCCGTGGGTCCTGGCCGTAGGACTCATGTGGTACGCGTTCGCGGCCGCCGGATGGTTCCGGCCTGAACTGAAGCGAACGCTGCCTGTTAAGAGGCAGCGCAAGGTCATCGGCGCGTATCAGCCGTTCGCCCTGCTGGTGGCGCTCACGCCTGCGGTGCCAGATGGCATTGGGTTGGCTGCCGTTGTTTTGGCGCTGGTAACCCTTGTGGCTTCGTTTGGGCGGGATGTCGTCGAACTGGAGCAGGGCCACCGCAAGTGGACCGGGCGCTCCACCACCGAATTGGTGAACTGACAGCGCCTGGAACGGAGGGGCGCCAGCCTGACGCAACGGGCGCCTGCCGACGGGCTGGTGCGCTGGACTATCCAAGGCGCCGCTGGTAATGCTTGGAGGGGCCTGGCAGGAGAATAAACCGGGCCCTCCCGACAGCAAAGGATCCAGACCATGAGCGAAACGCCCGCCGATCCGGAGCAGAATCCGTCCGATCAGCCCAAAGACCAGGGTCAGCCCAAGCAGGCTACGCCCGAGGGCTTCCCCTTCGACCCCAACCAGGATCCGCCACAGGAGGAACCCGCAGTTCCGCCGCAAGACACTTCGGGTCCGCCCACCGGTCCGGACGGGGAACCCGACGAACCCGCCCTTGAGGATCCCCAGCGGCCCCCGACCCGATGAGAAACGCCCGGTAGAGGGCCGCCGGACCCAGTTGATCACTCATATCCATGAATCCGTGGTCAACCACCTGGAGCTCCTGCCGAGCGAACTGATGGTAAATCGCGTCCCACGTCAGGAACGCGTCCGAGGTGATGGTGCAGCTTTCACCCACTGCTTGGTGGCGGCCTCCCAGGAGCGCGATCTTGGTCCGGTCACCAGGCATAGTCCTCGGGAGCGGTGCGGTGCCCTGGGAAGATGGCGTCCAGCCGCTTGAGCGCATCCTCGTTCAGCGGCACGTCCAAGGCCCGGATGGCGGCGGCGAGCTGTTCCTGCGTGCGGGGGCCGACGATCGGGGCGGTCACGGCCGGCTGGCGAAGCAGCCATGCCAGGGCCACGTCTCCGGGCTCGTGGCCCAGTTCCTCGGCGAAGTCCTCATACTCCCGGACCTGGTCGTGATGTTTCTTCAGCGTTTCCGCCGCCCGCCCCTCAAGGCGACGGACGCCGTCGCGCTCTTTTTTGAGCACTCCGCCAAGAAGCCCGCCGTGCAGCGGAGACCACGGGATGAACCCGAGCCCGTACTGCTGGGCGGCGGGGAGGACCTCCAGCTCAACGTTCCGGGTCAGCAGGTTGTAGATGGACTGCTCGCTTACCAGTCCGGTGTAGTGGCGGCGGGCGGCGGCTTCCTGCGCCTGCACTATGTGCCAGCCGGCGAAGTTGCTGCTCCCCGAGTAGAGGATCTTGCCCTGCTGGACGGCCACTTCGATGGCCTGCCAGATTTCGTCCCACGGCGTATTCCGGTCCACGTGGTGGAACTGGTAGATGTCGATGTAGTCGGTCTGGAGCCGCTTGAGGCTCGCCTCCAGGGCGCGCCGGATGTTCAGGGCGGAAAGCTTGGACTCGTTGGGGCGGTCCGTCATGGTGCCGTAAAGCTTGGTGGCCAGAACGGTGCGCTCGCGGCGTTCGCCTCCCTTGGCGAACCAGCGGCCGATGATCTCCTCGGTCCAGCCGCGGTGTTCGGCTCCGCCGTAGACATTCGCGGTGTCAAAGAAGTTGATCCCGGCGCCGAGGGCGGAGTCCATGATCGCGTGAGCGGCGGATTCCTCGGTTTGTGGGCCGAAGTTCATGGTGCCGAGACAGAGCCGGGAAACCTTCAGGCCCGAACGGCCCAGATGCGTGTACTGCATGGATGGTTATCCTTTCGCTTAGAGCTGGGAAAAGGCGGCGACGGCGGGATCTGCGCCGATGCGGGACCCGGCCTCCAGTGCGTTGATTGACTCCACTTCAGCGGCGGTCAGTTGAATCGCCGCTGCCGCGAGATTCTCCCGCATGCGGGCGGAGTCCGCAGACTTGGGTATGACGATATTGCCGGCGGCCAGGTGCCAGGCCAGGACAACCTGCGCCGGTGTGACATCGCGTTCCTTGGCAAGACTGGTGACGGCAGGCGCGTCCAGGTCCGCGCCCTGCCCCAGCGGGCTGTAGGCCTCTACTGCGATTCCGTGGGAGCGGCTCTTGGCGGCCAGGGAGGCCTGCTGGAATGTGGGGTGGAGTTCGAACTGGTTCACCGCCGGCACCACCTCGGCGTCCGCCAGAACGGTTTCCAGATGCTGCTCCAAAAAGTTCGAGACTCCGATCGCACGGGCCTGGCCGGCAGCGTAGATCTTTTCCAGTTCCTTCCAGGCCTCACCATAGAGTCCCTGCGACGGCACGGGCCAGTGAATCAGGTAAAGGTCAACGAAGTCCAGCCCCAGGGCCTTGCGGCTGTTCTGGAATGCCTCGTGCGCGTTGCCCTGCTCGCCGTTGCGGAGCTTCGTGGTGATGAAGAGTTCCCCACGCGGGATGCCCGAGGCGGCGATGGCCGCGCCCACCCCGGCCTCGTTCCGGTAGGCCGCTGCGGTGTCAATGTGGCGGTATCCGGCTTCAAGGGCATCCTCGACGATCCGCTGCGTCTCCTCTGGCGGCACCTGGAACACGCCGAATCCCAATTGCGGGATGGACACGCCGTTGTTGAGGGCGAGTTGCGGGATCTCCAAGTCCTGCGGCGCGGAACCCTGCCCGGAGGTGTGAGCGGTGGGTTCTTGGTTCTGCGACATGTGATTCTCCTTGTTGCATTTGAGGTGGCTGGTTACGAGCCTATGCATCCGGAGCCCCCGAGTCAGCAGCTATGGCTATCCCTGTTTTTCCTAGGATTGCCAGTCCTACCATCGTTGTAGAAACTGAATCCCGAAGACGGGCAGAATGGAGTCCATGGGTCAGAGCGCCGAATTTGGCAAGTTCCTCAAAGCAATGCGGTCGCGGCTGAAACCGGAAGTAGCCGGCGTCACTGACGGTGCCGGGGCCCGGCGGGTCCCGGGACTGCGGCGGGAGGAGATCGCCCGGCTGGCCGGTGTCAGTACGGACTACTACACTCGGCTGGAGCAGGGCCGGAATATCCACCCGTCGCGGGCTGTGCTGGATTCGGTGGCGCGGGCCCTCAGGCTCGACGCCGGAGAGCAGGCCCACATGATGAACCTCCTGGAACACTGCGCAGAATCGGTTCGGTCGCCGCTGCCTGTCCAGGCGGTCCGGCCAGCGCTGCGCCAGCTGCTGGAAGCCGTGGGCGACGTGCCCGCGCTTGTCCTGGGGCGGCGCACGGACGTCCTGGCGGGCAACCGGATGGCCTTCCTGCTGTTTGCGGACTTCCCGGAACTGCCGCCGGAGAAGCGGAACCTGACCCGCTGGCTCATCCTCGATCCGCGGGCCCGGGAGCTTTTCCGGGACTGGAAATCAGTGGCGGCGGAGGCTGCCGGGGCGCTCCGGGTCGACGTGGGGCGGCACCCCAATGACGCTCAGGCAAACCAGCTGGTGGGGGAGCTTGCCGTGCACAGCGAACATTTCCGTCAATGGTGGGCGGGCCACCGGGTGGCCACCCATTCGTCAGGCAGCGTACGGCTCCATCATCCTGCGGTGGGCGATCTGGAACTGAACTTTGAAAATCTGGTCCTCCCGGACGATGCTGACCAGATGCTTCGCATTTATTCGGCCAGGCCAGGCTCGCCGTCCGCGGACGCGCTGACCCTGCTGGGCAGTCTCGGCGTGGGCACCGCCGCTGACAGCGGGGTTGGAATCACGACGCCGGAGGAAGCTGTCACTTTCGGCGCGCAGGAGGCGGCGTCCAGGGCTGAAGTGAGGCCAAACCCCGCCGGTCCCTGACTGCTTGCCCGCTGGCAAGCACGCGGGCAGACAATCCGGGCAGGCCATCTGTGCTGCTGCCCAGCCCGCGGGGCTGATTCTATCCATTCGTCCATTGGGCCGGTCTGGCGCGTTTCCTAGCCTTGGAAGAGAACTTCTCCCACGACCCAAGGATGACCTTCAACGATGAAACGCATCGCACTGCTCCGGGAGCGCCACGCACCCTCAGCTTCAACCGGAACCCACTGCCCGGCGTCGGGAATATGGGCCCCTGCCGACGCGCCGGACGAGGCGCACGCCTTCTTTGAGGGCCAGGTGTTTCCCGCGTTCCGTGGGATCCCCACCGTGTGGCGCCGGAGCGCCGCGGGCCAAGATTAAGCACGTAATGCAGCGCCGGCTGAACGACAGCCGGCGCTGCATTACTTGATCCATCAGGGCGCAGTCAGTGCCGCTGACGCACGGTCATATCTACTTCCGGGCACCCATATCCGCTAACGCTCCAGGCGGAATCCGAGTTTGAGGGTGACCTGCCAGTCCGCCACCTGGCCATTATCGAGGTGGCCGCGGATTTCCTTGACTTCGAACCAGTCCAGGTTGCGCAGGGTCTTCGCGGCGTCGGTAATTCCGTTGCGGACGGCCGCATCGACGCCTTCGGTCGAGGTTCCGACAATTTCAGAAATGCTGTAGGTGTTATTAGACAACTTCGCTCCTCGTGATCGCCATCGATACCCGGCTGCGGGCCGTTCCTGCAGAGTATCGGACGAGGCGCCCCGGAACTAGGCTTCCAGCACGTAGCTTTTGAGGTCGTCGAGGGTCTGCTGCATGTGGGCGTCCATGGCGCTGCGTGCCCGCTGCGGGTCGCGGGCGGCCAGGGCCTCGTAAATTTTTTGGTGGTGCCCGATCGCATGCTCCTGGATATCAGGCACCTTCGAGGTTTCGGTCCGCCCCTTTTCGAGGACGCGGTGCAGCGGTTCGAAGAGGACGGCCACGAAGACGTTCTCGGACGCGTGCAGTATCTGGTCATGGAACGCCAGGTCGGCGGCGACGAAGGCGGCCACATCGTTCCCCTGGTGTGCCTTCCGCATGTCCGCCACGCAGTCCCGGAGGCCATCAAGCTCGGCGTCGGTGATGCGGTGCGCCGCGAGCTCGCAGGCGCCCGTTTCCAGCATGCGGCGCAACTCGATCAGCTGGACGTTGGCTGCCGGGCCGTTCTGCCCCTCCGAGGCGGCCCGCAGCACGGCCTCGAGCGATGACCAGCGGTTCACCGGGTTCACGAACGTGCCCCGGCCCCGTTCCACGCTCAGGATGCGCTGCGCCTCGAGGGTCTTCATCGCCTCCCGCACTGTCATGCGGCTGACGTCGTGCCGTGCGCTGAGTTCAAGTTCCCCCGGCACGCTGGTGCCCGGCGGAAACTCGCCGGCGATAATGCGGTCAAGGAGTTCGTCAGCGACGACGCCCACCAATGATTTGCGTGCCATTTCTTCCGTTCAGCGAGTGCGGCCTAACGGCCGGGTGTCTGAAAAGTGTACTTGCGCACGTGCTGTGCGTTATGCCACACTAGCACCAAACACCAGATGTCTGACATCTGACAAATCACCCGAAAGACAGTTTCGACACAATGGAGTGCACAGTGCCCCTCGAATCCGACGTCCTGTCCGCCTTTCCCGCCGAGCTGCAGATCCCTGCCCGGCAGGTTGCCGATGCTGTCGCGGCCACTGCCGCCACCTCACCGCGGGTCCTGGTGGTGCTCGACGACGACCCCACCGGCACGCAGTCCGTAGCGGATCTTCCTGTGCTCACCCGCTGGGAAGTCGGGGACTTCCAGTGGGCTCTCCATCAGGGTAAGCCCGCCGTGTACGTGCTGACGAACACCCGCAGCCTCGACCCGGAAGAAGCGGCCGCACGCAACAAAGAGGTGGTTCGCAACGCGCTGGCCGCTGCCCGCAACGGCGAGGAAGAGATCCGGCTCGGCTTCGTCAGCCGCAGTGACTCCACCCTTCGCGGACACTTCCCCCTCGAGCCGGACATTATCGCCGCCACGGTGGCAGCCGAAAGCGGCGAGGCCACGGACGGCGTCGTGATGGTTCCCGCATTTCCTGACGCCGGCCGCATCACCATTGGCGGCGTGCACTACACGCGCGGACCCGGGGCCGGCCAGCTGACTCCTGTTGCCGAGACGGAATTCGCCAGGGACGCCACTTTCGGCTTCGCCAACTCCGAGATGGCCAAGTACGTGGAAGAGAAGTCGCAGGGGCGGTTTGCTGCGGAGTCGGTGATCGTGCTGGACCTGAACATCATCCGCGCCGGTTCCGCCACCGGGCAGGCTGAGGTGTCTGCCCAGGCGATCGCTGACGCAATCGAGCCTGCAACGCAATCCGCTCCCATCGTGGTGGACATCGTCACGGAAAACGACATGCGCGCCCTCGCCCTGGGACTGGAGGAGGCCGAGCGCCGCGGCAAGAAGCTGCTTTACCGGGTTGGGCCGCCGTTCATGCGCGCCCGGATCGGCCAGGACATCAGGCCTGAGCTCAGCGGCGAGGAAGCGTACGCGGGCAACACCCCGTCCGAGGCCGGCGGCCTGATCGTTGTCGGCTCCCACGTGGGCGTGACCACCAGGCAGCTCAAGGTGCTCACGGACCGGCACAGCAGCGCGCGCATTGTGGAGATCGACGTAGAAAAGCTTTTGGGTAAGGGGGCAAACGCCTACCTCGACCAGACGGTGGACTCCGTCGTGGCTGCGCTGCGCAGCGGTGACGTCATCGTCCACACCAGCCGCCTGCTCATCAAGACCGATGACCCGGCCGAAAGCCTGCGGATCGCGCGCACCGTGTCCGCCGCCGTCGTCGCCGTGGTGAACCGGACGCTGAAGACGTTCCCGCCCCGGTTCGTCATCGCCAAGGGCGGCATCACGTCCTCGGATGTGGCAGCCCACGGGCTGGAGATCAGGCACGCGATTGTCCGCGGACCCATGCTGCCCGGCATCGTGAGCCTGTGGGAGCCGGTGGACGGTCCCGCTAAGGGGATTCCATACATCGTTTTTGCCGGCAACGTCGGTGATGACGAGTCGCTCGCCCAGGTCACCAGCAAGCTCAGCAACACCTTCTAATCCCCACCGGCTCCTAACCCTCCCAACCCTCGCAAGCTCAGGCCGGGTCCCTCGCCGGCGTGGGCTCAGCCAAATTTCACTGGAGAACACCATGACCTCGAATTACAAAGTCACCGTCCTCGGACTGGGCGCCATGGGGCTGCCCATGGCCAGCCGCCTCGCCAGCCAGCTGACCGTCCATGGGTTCGACATCGCCGAACCGCGCCTGCGCCTGGCCGAAGAGGCCGGCGTGAAGTCCTTCGCTTCCGCCCGCGACGCCGCCCAGGATAGTGACGCCCTGCTGCTCGCCGTGCGCAACAGCGAACAGCTCGACGACGTCCTGTTTGGCGGGAACGGCGTTGCTTCCGTGCTGAAGCCCGGCGCCGTCGTCATCCTGACCAGCACCGTGGGCACCGAGGCCATCCCGTCCACCGTCGCCCGCCTGGCCGAGTTCGGCGTCGGGCTCGTTGACGCCCCGCTCTCCGGGGGCCCGAAGCGTGCAGGTGAAGGCGATCTGCTGATCGTCGTTGGCGCCGAACCCGCCGCCTTGGAGTCGGCGCGCCCGGTCCTGGAGCTGCTCGCGTCCACCCTGACAGTCGTGGGCGACAAGCCCGGTGACGGGCAGGCGCTGAAGACCGTCAACCAGCTGCTGTGCGGGGTCCACATTGCGGCAGCCGCCGAGGCAATGGCGCTGGCCGACGCCCTCGGCCTGGACCAGGCGAAGACCCTGGCCGCCCTCGAAGCCGGCGCCGCGGGCTCCTTCATGCTGTCCAACCGCGGCCCGCGCATCCTGGAGGCCTACACCGAGGAAGGCGCCGAGGTGCTCAGCCGCCTGGACATCTTCG
Source organism: Arthrobacter sp. 05T423 (assembly GCF_056396245.1). NCBI lineage: Bacteria > Bacillati > Actinomycetota > Actinomycetes > Micrococcales > Micrococcaceae > Arthrobacter > Arthrobacter sp. 05T423. The sequence goes on along the minus strand of NZ_JBFTLC010000026.1, from coordinate 64,060 downwards.
TCAAGGACATGGGCATCGTGGGCAAGGCGACCCGCAACGCGGGCCTGGCAACTCCCGTTGCCGCCGCAGCCGAACAGCTGTACCTGCTGGGACAGGCCCATGGGCTGGCCGCTGCGGACGACTCCGCCGTCATTAAGGTGGTTGCCCCCTCCAAGCGCACTGCCGGGGAACGCTGATGCGGGCCCGGCTCGATGAGCTGGTGGTATCCGCCCTTCAATACGGATCGGCTGTGCCGGCGTTCACCTGCTACGACTTCACCACTGCCCTCGCGGTTGTGAGCGCCGCCGAGGAAGCAAAGCGCGGCGCCATCCTGCTGGTGGCGCCCAAGACCGCCGCCACAGCCAATGGACTGAGGCTCATCTCCGCGCTCCGGGGCCTGGCCGACGCCGCGTCCGTGCCGGTTGCCGTGCAGCTGGACCACGCCTCGGATCTCGAGGTCATCACCGCCTCCGTCGCCGCCGGAGCGGACTCTGTCCTGGCGGACGGCTCGGCGCTGCCGTACGAAGACAACATTGCGTTGGTGTGCGCGGTGCGTTCCGCGCTCGAGGCCCAGGGTCATGCCGGGGTGGTCCTGGAGGCTGAACTCGGCGGCCTGGCCGGCGACGAGGACAAGGCGTTCGGCGCCGAAGGGGAGGCCGCCGGCAACGAGGTTGGCGGGCTCACCGACTCCGCCCAGGTGGAGGACTTCGTGGCCCGGACGGGCGCGCAGCTGCTCGCCGTAGCCGTGGGCAACGTCCACGGGAAGTACAAGGGCGAGCCCCGGCTGCGCTGGGACGTCCTGCAGGATATCGCCGTGCGGACCCACATCCCGCTGGTGCTCCATGGGGCCTCCGGAATTCCGGCGGACGATCTGGCCAAGGCGCCGGCCATGCACGTGGGCAAGGTTAACTTCAACACCGAACTCCGCACCGGGGTCCTCGCCGCGCTCGAGGAGCAGCTTCCCGCGCACCGGGCCGACGGCGAAAACCTGCAGGGGCTGCTGGGCCGGTGGAACACCGCGGCGAAGGACTTCGGCACCGGCACGCTCGCGATCCTCAGCCGCTGACCTGGAGTTTTTGTCCACGTATCGCGAGTTCCGAGGCCTCCAGAGGCCAATAAGTGGACAAAAACTCCAGACCGCCACATGTGTGTCAACTTGGCGCACAATGGAAACTACAACGACGTAAGCGAGTTCCAGTGGTGGGGCGCCATGAAGAATTCCACGCAGCAGGGGGCGGGACCGGACATTGCCGTGCCCGCCCGCGACCTGGCCATCGATATGGCCCGCTTCATTTGCCTGGCCCTTGTGGTGGTGGGGCACTGCATGATGACCAGCCCCGTGCTGCACGCCGATGGCACCGTCAGCACGGAGAACACACTCGCCGAGCAGGACTGGTTCGAACCGGTCATCTGGGTCTTCATGGTGATGCCGCTGTTCTTCGTGGCCGGAGGCATCACGGGGGCCCAGTCCTGGCGGCGCCTGCAGGCGCTCGGCGGCAGCGGCTTTGAGTTCGTCCAGTCCAGGCTGCTCCGCCTGGTCCGGCCGGCAGCAGCCCTGCTGGCGGCCATGTTCCTTGGGCTGTGGGGCGCGCTGCTGGCCGGTGTGGATCCGGAGGTGGTGCAGCTGCTGGCCAGCGGGGCCGGCATGCCGCTGTGGTTCCTCGCGGCCTACCTGGCGGCCCAGCTGAACATTCCGCTTCTGGTGCGGCTGCACCGGCGTGCCCCCTGGCTCACGCTACTGGGCCTGGTGGCGCTCGTGGTGACCGTGGACTGCTTCCGCGGCGCCTTTCCGACGCTGGCGTACATCAACATGGTGTTCGTGTGGTGCGCCGTGCAGCAGCTCGGGTTCTTTCTGGCCGACGGCCGGCTGGACCGGTGGAGCAGGTCGCAGCTGGTGGGGCTGGTGGCGGCCAGCAACCTGCTGCTGCTCGTCCTGGTGGTGCTGGGGCTGTACCGGGACAACATGCTGGTGAACCTGAATCCGCCCAACCTCAGCCTGGTCCTGCTGGGCATCTCGCAGGCGGCGGTGCTGCAGCTCGCCGGGCCCTTGCTCAACGCCGTCGCCGCCGTGCGCTGGATCCGTGCGGTGGTGTCCCTTGCGGGCCGGCACGCCATGACGGTCTACCTCTGGCACCTGCCGCTGCTGGCCGCCATGACCGGGCTGCTCCTGCTGACAGACTTCCCCAAACCCGCCTCGGGCTCAGCGGAATGGTGGTGGTCGCGCCCGCTCGTTTTCCTCGGGGTGGTGCTCCTGCTGCTGCCCGCCGTCGCCCTGTTCGGGCGCCTGGAGGAACGGCCGACGCCGGCCATGCACTCCCGCGGCCGGGCACCGGCCGCCGTGGTTACCGCCGTCGTCGTCGTTTTTGTCCCGGTGGCTGACGCCGCCGTCAACGGCTTGACGCTGGGACTGCTGGGCGGCGGTGCCGCCTGCTTTGGGCTGGCCGTGCTGTTGCTGGGGCGCCTGCCCGCCCTCGGAACTCGCCCATTGCCAGCACAGCCATTAAGTGCCAATGTCGAACCATGACCGAGAACACGGCAGCCACCGAGGACCAATTCACCCCGGACGTCACCACCTTCCGGAACGATGCGCTCCACCGCTACGAACTGCACGTAGGCGGGAAGCTGGCGGTGGAAGTCAGGTTCGAAGACAAGCCTGGGCACGTGGATTTCATCCACACACAGACCTCCGAGCAGTTCCAGGGCCATGGGCTGGCCAAGGTGCTGATCCACTTTGCCCTCGACGATGTTGTGGCGGCGGGCAAGCGGATCATTCCGCATTGCCCGTTTACCGCCCGCTACCTGCGCAAACACGAGGTGTACACGCAGTGCATCGACTGGCCTGAGGCAGCAGCGCCCAAGCTTCTGGGCACCTGAGGGGCCGCGCCGGAGGGACCTGCCGCACTGGGGAGCTCCGGCACTTGTGAGCTCCGGCACTTGTGACTGGCGGGACATTTCCGTACGATCGGGCAGTGCTATGCAGTTGGCCTTCGGACACTCTTTTGGGGACCTCTTGAATTTAGAACTGCGTATGCCGGTGCGGGTTGAGTATCCCCGGCACGACACTCCGGACTACCGTGATCCCCGCTGTGTGGATTCGGCGGGGCCAGCGTGATGAGCGACTGGCGTATGTGCGACGACGCCATGTTCGACGACGCCATGTTCGACTGCGCGCTGGACGCCGCCTCGCCCGACGCAGCAATGTCCGACGAGGAACTCCGCCGCCACCTGGACGGATGCCTGAACCAGGCCGTGAACCCGGCGGCGACCTTGGCCGTGGTGCCGGACGTGGCGTTGGCACGACTGGCGGACGGACTGTACCGGCACTTGGACACGCCCAGCCCCGCTTTCGGGGCCCGTTTCTGGTACCTGCAGGTCACCGAGGAACTTCGGTTGCGCCGCCTTGGCCCGGGCCGCACCGAGGGCGTCGCTCCGGACGACTCCGTGGCAAGCGAGGTCCCCGCCGGGTAGGCGCGGGGGCTGGAGAGTCCCTTCGCGCTTGTGGGGGATTACGACGGCGGGGGTTGCTTTGCGCGGTTCCGTTGCCATTGCGCTGCATGCCAGAAAAGCAGGCCGAGGAGTCCTACGAGACCGGCGAAAAGGATCTGCGGCGCGAACGTGATCCACATGTAGCTCACCGGCATGACCTGTGGCTCGGTGCCTGAGTTCAGTGACTCCTGCGCGAGCGTAAAGACTCCGAAGGGCGAGACCAGCAGGGCCGCCACGAGTACCCACAGCGCCGCGACAAACGGATTCAGGGTAAGGCGCCGCTGTCCAAATCCGGCGTGCCCTGTGGCGGGCCCGTATCCGGTGGGATTTCCCTGTGGATCCACTTCCCGAAAATTTATCGGATCATGCTCAAAGCCGGACATGTCCCCCTGCTTCCTGCGGTCGACGCCTCGTGCCAGAAACTCTAGCCGTGCCGCGGGGCTGATGTCAGCGGTGCCGCGGGGCTGATGTCAGCCGTGCCGGGGCTAGGCTGTTGGCATGACGCCGAACACCGCCAGACCCACAGCCCTCGTCACCGGTGCCACCGCGGGACTGGGCGCCGAATTTGCCCGCCAGCTTGCCGAGCAGGGGAACAACCTCGTGCTCGTGGCACGCGACACGGCACGGCTGCAGGCCACAGCGGACGACCTGCAGCGGCGGTACCGAACCACGGCTGAGGTGCTGACCGCGGACCTGACCGACGACGGCGGCGTGGCCGCCGTCGTCGGACGCCTTTCCGACCCGTCACGGCCGGTGGACATCCTGGTGAACAACGCCGGGATCGGGCTGCTGCACGACTTCGACGAGAACCCGATCGAGGATGAGAAGAAGCATCTGAAGCTGCACGTGGAGACTGCCATGGAGCTCAGCCACGCCGCGCTTCAGGGCATGCTGGCGCGCGGCTCCGGCAGGATCATCAACGTGGCCAGCGTGGCGGCCTTCCTTCCCCGGGGTTCGTACTCGGCGGCGAAGGCGTGGCTGCTCAGCTTCAGCCGCTGGGCAAACCTCGCCTACTCGCCCCGCGGCGTGAAGGTGACCGCCGTCTGCCCCGGGTTTGTCCACACCGAGTTCCATGACCGGATGGGGATGGACAAGTCGGTGGCACCGGGCTGGACGTGGCTGCGGCCGGGGCGCGTGGTCCGCGAAGCCCTGGCGGACAACGAACGTGGGAAGGCCGTTTCGATCCCGACCAAGCGCTACAAGGTGCTGGCCGCCGTCGTCCGCGTTGTGCCGGACAGGTTTACGGCCGGGCCGCCGCGCCGGCCGCAGGAGCCGGGCGTCGGTTCCGGCGCGAGCGGATAAGCACCACCACGAGGATTCCGACGCCGGCCCCCACCACGGTTTCGACGGCGCGCTCGGTGATGAGCACCTGCGGGTCCGCGGGCGATGCCAGTTGGGTCATCAGCAGGATCACCGGAGTGAACCAGACCATCGCCAGCCCGTAATGCCGGGTCATGAACAGCTCGGTGCCGAACTGGAAGAGAATCACCAGCAGTGCCAGCACCGCGGCCTCCGCCCCCGGGAAAAAGTGCAGCGGAGCCCAAGGACCGGGCAGAAGCACGACGGCGACCACCACCAGCCCGAGGAACGTCCCGATGATCCTGTGGATTCCGCGGTGGACGCTGCTGGGCAGGTCGGCGCCGGCGAGCGGAACGGCCGCGGCGGCCATCGCCCAGTGCGGGTGGCCGCTTCCGGTCAGGACCCCGATGGTGCCCGCGGTGCCGACGGCCAGCACGTAGCGGGCCGCATGGACCGCCGCGTGGCGCCGGAAGGTTCCGTGGAGGCGGATAACCGGACGCGCCGCGCCTGGGTGCCAGGCCCTGCCGCGGACCCAGCCGCCGAATCCCACCAGCAAGGAGAACGCCGCGGAGCCGCCGGCGATGAGCAGCGCAACATACCAGGGCACGGCGGTGGGAACGGATGCGCAGGCGCCCAGGGCGAGGATCCCGAAGAAGGGCCCGTTCGGCCGCAGCCGGACCTTGTCAGAATAGACAGACCCCACGCCCGCCAGCAGGGCTTCGATGCCCACGAGCCACCAGGAGTGCAGGCCGTTGACCGACAGGAACACGCCCACCGTCACACCCGAAAGCAGAACAAGTGCTGCCTGCAGCTGGTGTTTGAGCCGGAGCTGGTGGGGCTCCGAGCGGCCGTACATGCCGGTGAGCGCGCCGAACACGGCGTAAATGGTGAGCTCCGGCCGGCCGAGGAGCAGCAGGACGAGGGAGGGGACAGCCACGCTGATGGCCACGCGCCATGCGGAGAGATGGTCATTATTGGCGGGGCCCAGGCTGTGCATCTGCCGCAGGTGGCGCACTACAGACTGCACCGGCACGACCCCCTTCACCCTACGAAGGTAGCACCGCAGCAAAGATCTCACCGCGGGCTGCGTCACAAAGTGAGACAGACAACATGGCTGATCAGGCAACGCAAAGGCCCGTCCGGCGTGCCCCCGCGGTGGGGAGTACGCCGGACGGGCCTTCTGCCGCGTCAGCCCTTTAGCGGCGTCAGCTGCCGGCGGGCACCTTGTTCAGTTCGTCGTCGAGTTCCTGATCCAGATCCCTGGCAACTTCATCGACGGTCTCGAACGGCAGTTCGTCGAGGTCGATCAGCGGGTTCTCATCCTGGGTGGCCACCAGCTCACGGGCTTCCGCCGCGGTGTCCACACTGGGCATGGAGCCGGGCAGCGGACGCTGGGCGGATTCCTTGAGGAAGTAGATGGCCACGGCACCAACAGCCGAGGTGGCCATCAGATAGTAGGCCGGCATCATGTCGTTGCCGGTGGCGTTGATGAGGGCGGCCACGATGAACGGCGTGGTGCCGCCAAAGATGGCCACGGCGAAGTTGTAGGCAATGCCCATGGCACCATAACGGCTGGCCGTGGGGAACTGCGCCGGCAGCGCAGAGGCAAGGTTCGCAACATAGAACGCCACGGGGAACGCGATCAGCGACAGGCCCGCCAATGTGGACCAGATGCTGCCAATGCCGATCAGCATAAAGGCCGGAGCAGCCAGGACCACGGTGCTGACGGCACCGATCCAGAGTACGGGGCGGCGTCCGATCCGGTCGGAGAGCTTGCCGGTCAGCGGAATGCAAAGGCTCATGACCACGAGCACGGGGATGGTGAGCAATGTGCCGTGGACGGGGTCGTAGCCCTTGGACTCGGTGAGGTAGGTGGGCATGTAGGACGTCAGTGCATAACCGGCGGTGTTGGCCGCTGCGACGAGGATCATGGCCACGATGATGGAGCGCCAGTAAGCCTTGACGATGCCCACCGGGCCCTTTGCCGCAGCCACATCACCGGCGGCAGCATCCTTGGCGAGTTCCTCCTGGGCGTCCAGGGTGGCCTGGAACTGCGGGGACTCCTCGATCTTGCTTCGGAAGTACACGGCGATGAGGCCCAGCGGACCGGCGATCAGGAACGGCAGGCGCCAGCCCCAGTCCTCCATGGCGGCCTGCCCGAACGTCAGCTGCAGCACAGACACCAGTGCGGCGCCCAGTGCGAAGCCGAGGTAGCTGCCCATGTCCAGGAAGCTGGCGAAGAAGCCGCGGCGCTTGTCAGGCGAGTACTCGCTCACAAAGGTGGTGGCACCGGCGTACTCGCCGCCGGTGGAGAAGCCCTGCACGAGCTTGAGCACCACCAGAAGGGCGGCTGCCAACATGCCGATCTGTGCGTAGCCGGGCAGCAGGCCGACGGCGAAGGTGCTCGCCGCCATCAGCATCAGCGTGGCCGCGAGGACCTTCTGGCGGCCGACCTTGTCGCCGAGCCAGCCGAAGACGACACCGCCGAGCGGGCGGGCGATGAAGGTGGCAGCGAACGTGCCCAGGAGGAACAGCGTCTGGACCGAGGCGTCGGCCTCCGGCAGGAACACCGGACCCATGGTGGTAATGAGGTAGCCGAAAACACCGACGTCGTACCACTCCATGGTGTTGCCCACGATCGTGCCACCGAGGGCCTTCTTGAGCATGGGCTGGTCAACGACGTTGACGTCGGATACCTTGAGCCGGCGCCGCGCGAGCAGCTTTGGTTTCTTCGCATCCTGGGGTGCGGACTGATTGGTTCCGCTGGCGTTCCTGGCGCCTGCTGAAGAGTCGGTCGTGCTTCGGTCTGTGGGCATTTGGGCAACTCCTGTGGAGGTCATTTGCTTGCGACTTCTGGCTGCCCCGCTCCGGGCAGGCCTTCAATTTTACGGGATTTCCATGGATTTCGAGAGTTCGGTGCCGTATGATCACCCGTTTCAGGGCGCCAAACCGGGCTGACGGCGGAGTTGATTTGGCCGATCTGGCCGTGTCATCCTGCGGATTTTCCGCGGTGGGGCGGATCGTTATCAAACTTTTTTCTGGAACGGGGCTCCGTGGGCCCGATTCTGCGCCGATTCCCGCTCTCCCGGCGACGCGAAACAGGCCCTCACCGGGCGGCAATTGAACCGTTAAACCCCGGTATTCGTCTGATTGGGTAGGTCCGGATTTTGGACCCGGGACGTTGGACCGGGGAAGCCGGACCAAAGCGTATAACTTTCAGACGGTCTATAACTTCCAGACAGGGGCGTTCGCCATGGACTACGAGATCAGCGGTCTGCCGATGCATGTGTTGCTCGTCCACGCCACGGTGGTCTTCGTTCCGCTGGCGGCACTTTGCACGCTGCTCAGCCTCCTCTGGCCAGCCGCCCGACGGCGCCTGGGGATCGTCACGCCCCTGGTCGCCCTGTTGGCTCTTGTCCTGGTGCCGGTCACCGCGGCGGCCGGGGCCTGGCTGCTGGACCGGGTGGACACGACCCCCCTGATCAACACACACATGCAGTTGGCCGCGGCCCTCCTGCCGTGGGTGGTGGGCGTTTTCCTGGTGGCCTTGGCACAGTGGCTGTGGTTCCGCTATGGCACAACGCAGGCGGAGGGAATGCGGCGGCGAATGGGGACCGCCGGCTCCCGCATAGCGGGAGCTGTCGCCGTCGTGCTGGTTGTGGCAATCTGCGGTGGCGCCGTCGCCACGTTGGCGCAGATCGGGGAAGCAGGTTCCAGGGCGGTGTGGGAAGGCTCCTTCCGGACCGGGGCCCAGGACTAAGAAAAGTCTCTTCCCGGACGGCATGTTTCTGCCTAAGGTGGACCCATGGGAACACTGATCTTCCAGTAATGAACGCGCCATGGCGGCCCTAGTCAACGGTTAGGCCGGCATTCGCCGCCGCAAAATAACTCCGCCTGTTCAGGTTTCTGCCTTCGCATGCTCTTGCTGGAACAGGCCCCGCAGCTGACCCGGTCCCGGCCGGGTGGGTATCCAATAACGGCGGAACCACGGATCTAAATATGGGGAACACTTCATTTCATCGCGGAAGGAAGAACAAATGGCCGACTCCTACAACGGCAGCAGCATCAAGCCAGATGTCGCTGCGCACCTGGCGGAATCGATGGACAGACCGCCGCTGCCCACCCCCGAGACCCTGGCCGTGACCGCGGCAATGGGCGGGTCAAAGGAGTGGCCGGACGGCAACGGCAAACGGCGCCACCCCAAAGAACATGGCGCAAGCCTCGGCCGTTCGGGACAGGGAGCCGCTGTGACGGCGATCCACCGGACCGGCCGCCCGCAGATGCCACACTCGTCCTGATCCTGCTGAAGTTTCCACACAGCCTGGCAGCGCCCGGAACCCGGGCGCTGCCAGGCTGATTTCATGTTTCCATCACCACCTCCGCCGGTTCCTTGTCCAGCCGCCAGCCACGCCACACGGGGTGGCGGAGCTTGCCGCTCCCGGTCCACTCACCGAAGGTCACCTCGCCCACCAGGCCGGGGTTCACCCAGCGCGCGTCCGCCGCGTCCGCCGAAGGAACGTCATCGAACGGCGACGTCTTCTGCGCCAGCCCCTCCATCTTTTTCCGCAGCTCCTCCAGCTCGCGCATGCTGAAGCCGCTTCCGACGCGGCCTACATAGCGCAGCGTCTTGCCCTCCGGAATGCCTACAAGGAGGGAACCCACGGTGTTGGACCGGCCGCCCTTGCCCGGACGCCAGCCACCCACCACCACTTCCTGGGTCTGCTCGATCTTGAGCTTGATCCACGTCCGGGTCCGCTGCCCGCTCACGTAGCGGCTGTCCGCCCGCTTGGCCATCACGCCTTCGAGTCCGAGCTCGCGGGCGCTTTCCAGGATGTGTTCCACCTGATCGTCAAGGGTCTGCGAAAGTTCCACCGGGCACTCGGTGGGCCCGAAGAAGTCAGCGAGGCGTTCCCGCCGCTTCCTCAGGGGAAGCCTGCGGAGGTCATCGCCGTCGACGGCCAGCAGGTCGAAGAGCATCATTCGGACCGGGATGGTGGCACGCGCCCGTTTCACGTCGCCCGGCCTGGTCAGCTTCATCCTTCCCTGCAGGAGCCCGAAATCGGGCCTGCCGGAAGACCCGACGGCGATGATCTCGCCGTCCGCGATGAAGTCCTGCGGCGGCCAGCAGTTCCTGTCCGTGAATTCGGGATAGCTGGCCGACATGTCATTGCCGTTGCGGCTCAGGAGCTTGATCCGTTCGCCGTCCGCCACCACGACCGAACGGATCCCGTCCCATTTGAGTTCGAAGAGCCAGTCGCCGCCGTGCAGCTCCGCCGGGGTGCCCGCCGAGGCGAGCATGGGAGCCGGATCCTCCTGGAGAGTGCCGGAGCGTGGTGCGGGCGGCCTGGCGGACACTGCGCGGGCCGGCTCAGCCGGTTCTTTGGTGCCGCCCGGCTTTTTCCGGGCTCCCGGAACCCTGTCCATCAGGTGGATGAGCCACTGTGACTCCTCGCCGTGGCCCTTCCCGGTATGGATCAGGGCGAACTTCCGGGTGCCGCCCAGCCCGCCGCCCTCGCGGCCCGTTAGCGTGGCAATGACTTCCTTGCCGTTGACCCATTTTTCGAGCTCATAGACGCCCTTGTCCCAGATGCTCACACTGCCGGCCCCGTACTCGCCCTTGGGGATGTCGCCCTCAAAATCGGCGTAGTCCATGGGGTGGTCTTCGGTCTGCACGGCCAAGTGGTTCTTGTCCCCGGACCCCGGCACGCCCTTGGGGAGCGCCCACGAGACGAGCACGCCCTCGTGCTCGAGCCGGAAGTCGTAATGGAGCCGGCTGGCGTGGTGTTCCTGGATGACGAAAGTCTCCTTGCCCCCCTGCGCCGGTACACCGTTGGCTTTTGCAGTGTGGTGCTGGTCCGCTGTGAACGGCTCCGGCGTTTTTCCTTGGTCGCGCAGGGACCGGTACTTGTTTAGCCGGGGATCCGCGTGCCCGCCGCCGCGCGGTCCGGCTGTTTTCGGCGGTGCCGGAGCTGCGTGGCCGGTGTCAGAGTGACCGGCGCCAGGGTGGCCGGTGCCCGCACTGATGTGGGCGAAAGGATCCTTGCCGGCCGCCACCCGGCGCATAACCTCCTCATAGTCCAGGTGCTTGAGCGCCGGCGAACTCAGCTCACGCCAGGTCCGCGGAGCCGCCACCGTGGGGTGCAGGCGGCCGCGGAGTGAATACGGCACGATGGTGGTCTTGGCGGCGTTGTTCTGGCTCCAGTCCACCAGGACCTTCCCCGTCCGAAGGGCCTTCTTCATGTCGCTGACGGCCAGGTCCGGATGGTCGGCCTCCAGCGCCCGGGCCAGCTCGCGTGCGAAGGCGGAAACTTCGTCCGAAGACTGTGTCCCGTCCAGAACGGCGTACAGGTGGATACCCTTGCTGCCGCTGGTGACCGGAACGGGATCCAGCCCGACGTCCTGCAGGATGGTCCGCGCCAGCTTGGCCACCGCCACGCATTCGGGCAGTCCGGCACCTTCCCCGGGATCGAGGTCCAGGACGAGCCGGTCGGGAGGCAGGGCACTGCCGTGGGAGTCCACCGTCCACTGCGGCACGTGGATCTCCAGCGATGCGATCTGCGCCATCCAGATCAGCGTGGCGGGGTCGTTGACCAGTGGATAGTAGTTGGTGTTGGTCTTGTGCGTGATGGCGGCGCGCGGAACCCAGCCCGGGGCAGACTGGTCGAGGTTCTTCTGGAAAAACATCTCGCCCGGCTGGTCCGCGGTTCCTACCCCGTGCACCCACCTCTTGCGGGTTGCCGGGCGGTTCCTGGCGGCGGGGATCAGCACCGAAGCCACAGCGGCGTAGTAGGCGATGACGTCCGCCTTGGTGGTGCCGGTGGCGGGATACATGACCTTGTCGAGGTTGGTGAGGGTCAATTCGCGGCCACCTACCCGCACACGTTCCTTACCGCTGGCCATGGGGCTTCACCTCCGGCGTTGTGTGCTGTTGACTTGTCCCATGAGAGCCATCTGGAAAGGCGCCATCGCGTTCGGGCTGGTCAACGTCCCCGTGAAGGTCTACAGCGCCACCGAGGACCACGACATCAGCCTCCATCAGGTGCACAACGCCGACGGCGGCCGGATCCGCTACCAGCGCCGCTGTGAGGTCTGCAGTGAGATCGTTGACTACTCCGACATTGAGAAGGCCTACGAGGACGACGGCCGGACGGTGATTCTCAGCAAGGAGGAGCTCAAGTCCATTCCGGCGGAGAACAGCCACGAGATCGAAGTGGTGCAGTTTGTGCCCTCCGACCAACTCGACCCCATCATGTTCGAGAAGAGCTATTACCTGGAGCCGGATTCCAAGTCGCCCAAAGCCTACATGCTGCTGCGCCGGGCCCTGGAGGATACCGAGCGCGTTGCCGTGGTGCAGTTCGCGCTGAGGGACAAGACCCGGCTGGGTGCCTTGCGGATCCGGGACGACGTCCTGATGCTCCAGGCGCTGCTGTGGGCGGACGAAGTCCGGGAAGCAGCATTTCCGGCCCTGGACACGTCCATCCGCATCTCCGCGCAGGAACGTGAGATGTCCGCAGCGCTGGTGGAGTCCATGGCCTCCGATTTCGAGCCCGAGCAGTTCACCGACGACTACCAGGCGCAGCTTCGGCAGCTTATCGAGGCCAAGCTGGAAAAGGGCGACGCGCTGGATACCGAAGAGACATTCGGTGCGGAGGCCGAGGGCGGCAACGGCGAAGTGATCGACCTGATGGAGGCCTTGAAGCGTAGCCTCGACAAGAAACGCGGGGGAGGGGCTGACACGGGAGAACCGGCCAGAAAGAGCAGCGCCAGCAGGAGCGGCGCTGCAGAGAAGGACACCGGGGACCCTGACGCGGAAACTCCCAAGAGCGGTACTGCCAGGACCCGCAGCAAGACCGCCGCTGCATCGAAAACCGGCACCGCTTCGAAGACCAGCACTGCATCGAAAACCAGCACTGCATCGAAAACCAGCGCGGCGAAGACCGGCACTGCCTCCAAACCGGCCGCGAAGTCGGGCACCGCGGCCAAGTCCACCGCGGCCAAGACCGCGCGGAAAGGCGCCTGAAAGGGCGGGCGCCTCGCCGCGTGGCCGCACCTGCACCCGCCTAGGAGTTCCTGTGGGCGGAAATGAGTTCGCTCTTTTTCTTGTCTGAGTACCCCTTGAGGCCGATTTCCCTGGCCCTGGCCTTGAGCTGATCAACGGTCCAGCCGTCGTAGTCGCCGGCCTTGCCGCCCTTGCGGCCCACTTCGGAGCGTCCCTTCTTGGCTGCCGCATTGGAGACGCGGGCCGCCTTCTGCTTGGAGGACCCCTCGTCGCGGAACTCGTCGTAGAGTTCGGGATCTTTCAGGCTCGGGTTCTTTTTCTCTGGCATGGCTACCTCCGTGATGGAAGGATCGGTGGATCAGGTCAGCGGGCTCCCGGAGTGTCCACTTCGCCGCGATTTACCGCGGCACGCCAGGCGCCCGTCTCGATACCGCGGGACTCGATGAACTCCTTGAACCGGACCAGATCGGAGGACACCTGTTGCTCGTCAACGTGGGCGGCGGCACCGGCCCGCTCCAGCAGGCTCTCGGGCTCCCATTCCAGTTCCACGTTCACGCGGCATAGCTCCTCACCGAGGTTCTCGAACGTCACCCTGCCGGCGTTGCGCGGCTTGTCCTTACTGACCCAGGCGATGCACCGGTCCGGCGTCTGTTCCAGGATCTGCGCATCGTACTCGCGCTTGACGCCCGCCACGCTGGTGCGGAAATGGAGGGAAGTTTCATCGATCTGTTCGACGGACTCCACCCCCTTCATGAAGCGGGGAAACGACTCAAACTGTGTCCACTGGTTATAGGCGGTGCTGACTGGTACCTCGACGTCCACGCTTTCCTGCAAGGTTTCCACTCTGGCATCCTCCTTCAGCCCGGCAGTTCCGCCGGTCATTCGAATGGCTGGTCACAGTTCCAAGCTAGTGGGGCGCAGAATCAAAAACAAGAAACTACTAAGGCTGCTTACTGCACCGGCAACCGACCCCTGAGCAGGTGCGATGCCCGCCGTGGCCCCACGGCCGGGCCAGAGTTCGTCCGGGAACGGCAACGGCCGGCCTCCGCTGCACCCCCGTAAGGGCACTGCTGCGGCGGAGGCCGGCCGTAAAGCGTGCGGTGACTACTCGGCGTCGTGATCCGTTTCCAGGATCTGGACCAGGCGCTCGAGGGCGGCGTCAGCGCCATCTCCGTCGGCCCGCAGCACCACAACGTCGCCGTGCGATGCGCCAAGGCTCATAAGGGAAAGGATACTGGCGGCGTCCATGGCCTCGTCAGCAGGTTCCCCTTCGCGGGCGATGGTGATGTCGAGGTCAAACTCGCCAGCTGCCTCGGCGAAGATGGCGGCGGGGCGGGCGTGCAGGCCTACGCGGCTGGCGACGGTTGCGGTACGTTCGGACATTTCTGCTCCTTGCAATTGCAGTGTGGGTTTGGAGTGCTGAAGAACAGCGGGTCAGACGGTTACCGGGACGGTCTCCACCGTATCAACGGCTTTGCGGGCAGCCCAGCGTTTGAGGGTGACCACGACGACCGCCGCCACCACGGTTCCGGCGAGGATGGACACGATGAACATCACCACGTTGCCGATGGCGAAGAACACGAAGATGCCGCCGTGGGGTGCCTGCGACGTGACGCCGAAGGCCATGGTGAGCGCGCCGGTGACAGCGCCGCCGATCATGCTGGCGGGGATGACGCGGAGCGGGTCTGCTGCGGCGAACGGAATGGCACCCTCGGAGATGAAGGAGGCACCCAGCAGCCAGGCGGCCTTGCCGTTTTCGCGCTCAGCCAGGCTGAAGAGCTTCTTGTCCAGGACGGTGGCCAGGGCCATGGCCAGCGGCGGCACCATGCCGGCGGCCATCACGGTGGCCATGATCTGCCAGGGTGCCTGGTTGGTGGCGCTGCCCGCTCCGAGGCCGGCGACGGCGAAGGCGTAGGCAACCTTGTTCACCGGGCCGCCGAGGTCGAAGCACATCATGAGGCCGAGGATGATGCCCAGGACGATGGCCGATGCGCCGGACATGCCGGAGAGCCAGGAGTTCAGCCCGACGGTGATGGCGGCGATAGGTCCGCCGAGGAACAGGAACATAGCGCCCGAGGCGATGATGGAAGCCAGCAGCGGAATGATGACGACGGGCATCAGGCCCCGGAGCCAGCGCGGGACTGTCCACGTTCCGATCACGTGGGCGATGTAGCCGGCGAGCAGGCCGCCGACGATGCCGCCGAGGAAGCCGGCCCCCATGAACCCGGAGACGGCACCGGCAACGAAGCCCGGCGCGATGCCCGGACGGTCGGCGATTGCGTAGGCAATATAGCCGGCGAGGGCAGGAACCAGGAAGCCCATGGACAGGCCGCCGATCTTGAAGAAGACGGTTCCGAGGTACAGGGCGAGGTTGCCGTCGGGAAGGTTGACCAGGGAGTTGTTGGCCAGGATGTCGTTGGCCTTGGTGCCCAGGGCGATGTCAAAACCGGCGAGCAGGAACCCCAGTGCGATCAGCAGGCCGCCGCCGGCCACGAACGGGATCATGTAGCTGACGCCGGTGAGCAGTGCTTTCTTCAGCTTCTGGCCGATGTGCTCGCCCTTTTCGGCGGCTTCCCGTTCGGCCTGCTCCTCGGCACCGAAGTGCGGAACGCGGTGGGCGTGCGGGTTGTCTGCCGCGTTCAGGGCTTCCTGGACCATCTTGGCGGGCTCGTCGATGCCGCGCTTGACCGGCGCGTTGATGACCGGCTTGCCGGCGAAGCGCTCTTTGCCGCGAACGTCCACGTCGACGGCGAAGATCACGGCGTCGGCAGCGGCGATGACCGCGGGGTCCAGTGGCTTGGCGCCGGAGGAGCCCTGGGTTTCGACCTGCAGGTCAACGCCCGCTTCCTTGGCTGCGGCCACGAGGGAGTCCGCCGCCATGTAGGTGTGCGCGATGCCGGTGGGGCAGGCCGTGACGGCAACGAGGCGCCGCGGTCCACCGGAAGCTGCGCCGGCGGCAGTTGCGGTAGCGCCGGCGGCAGCAGCCGGAACAGCCGCCGCTTCGGGGGCAACGGCCGGCTTGTCCGCCAGGGCGCCGTCCACGAGCTCCACGATTTCTTCCCGGGAGCCTGCCTCGCGGAGCGAACCCGTGAAGTCCTTCTTAATCAGGGAGCGGGCGAGCTTGGACAGCAGCTTCAGGTGCTCCTGGTCGGCGCCGGCCGGCGCGGCGATGAAGAAGATGAGGTCGGCGGGGCCGTCCTTGGCGCCGAAGTCGACGGGCTGGGACAGGCGTGCCATGGCGAGGGTGGGCTCGGTTACGGCGGCCGAGCGGCAGTGCGGGATGGCGATGCCGCCGGGCACGCCGGTGGCTGTCTTCTGTTCGCGGGCGAAGGCGTCGGTGAAGAGGCCTTCGACTTCGCTGGCGCGTCCGTTGGCGGCAACACGGCCGGCCAGGTGGCGGATCACGTCCTCGGGCGAATTGCCCAGGTTCTGGTCAAGCTCGACCAGGTCCGCGGTGATGAGCTGAGTCACTGTCAATCCTTCCGGAGGGCCGTGATGGTTACGGCGTCGGGGGTTGTTTGGTGGACTGCCGGAACGGTGGAGCCCGGCAGGGAAGCGGCAGCGGCGCCGTGCGCCACAGCCTGACGGAGGCAGTCAGCGGGGGCGGCGCCCTGGCTGGCGGCCAGAAGGTAGCCGGCCAGCGACGAGTCTCCTGCGCCGACCGTACTGACTGCGGTGACCGGCGGATGCGTGGCCAGCCACGCGCCGTCGGCCGTCACGAGGACAGCGCCCTTTGAACCGAGCGTTGCCAACACGGCCCCCACACCGGAACGCACGACGGCGGTGGCTGCCGCGGCGGCAGCCTCCGGATCCGCTTCGAGTTCCTCAGCCGTGCTTGCCAAGGCAAAACCTGCTGCTGCGGCCAGTTCGGCCAGCTCCTCGGCATTGGGTTTGAGCAGGTCCGGTTTTCCGGACACCGCATGTGCGGTCTCGCCGGCGACGGCCGCTGCCAGGGGAGCCCCGGAGGAGTCGACGGCGATCTTCGGGACCTGGGCCCCGGAGTCGGCGTTACGCAACCGCCGTGTGACGGTGGCGTAGAAGTCGGCCGGAACACCCGGCGGAAGCGAGCCCGCCAGGACCACCCAGCTGGCTCCGCGCGAACGTTCCAGGAGCAGGCAGATCAGCGCTTCCTGGGCGTCCTCGGAGAGGACCGGCCCCGGCTCGTTGATCTTGGTGGTCACACCGCCGGGCTCCGTCAGGGCCACATTGGTGCGCAGCGGTTCGTGGATGGCCAGCGAGGCGAAGGGCACGCCTTCTTCCCGCAGGCCGGCCAGCACGGGATCGGATTCCGCGCCGGGCAAGACGGCGAGCGTCTCGAGGCCGGACGTCACGAGGGCACGGGAGACGTTGACTCCCTTGCCGCCGGATTCCTGGCGGACGGACACGGCGCGCTGTACTTCGCCCCGCTCGAGCGGGCCGGGCAGTGCCACCGTCCGGTCCAGGCTGGGGTTGGCTGTGAGGGTGACAATCATGCGACTACCACCTCCACTCCGGCCTCGGCGAGGGCCGCAGCTAGTTCGGAGCCGGGTTTGCGGTCAGTGATCACGGTATCCAGATCTTTCAGCGAGGCGAACTGGACGAGCGTTTCCGCTTCCAGCTTGGACGAATCGGCCAGGACCACAATGCGGCGGGCCGAGTGGACGAAGGCAGCCTTGACGGCGGCTTCTTCGGAGTCTGGCGTGCTGAGGCCGAAGCTGGCGTGGATGCCGTTGGTTCCCACGAAGGCGATGTCCGGACGCAGCTTGCTCGCGGCTTCCACCGTGCCCTGGCCCACCGCGGCCTGCGTGAGTCCGCGGACCCTGCCGCCTAGAATCTGCAGGGCGATGCCGGGTGTGCTTGCGAGCTTGGCAGCAATGGGAACGGCGTGGGTGATGACCAGGAGTTCCTGGGCCGCATCGGCCGGCTTGGCAGGAGATGCTGCGCCGCGGCGGGCGAGGAGGTCGGCCAGGACTTCGGTGGTGGAGCCGGCGTCGAGGAGAATGCTGCTGGAGGGACCTTTTGGAAGGAAACCGAGGGCGGCCTCAGCGATCCGGAGCTTTTGCGTCTGCCGCTGGATGGTCCGCTCGAGGATGCTCTCCTCCGTGGTGCTGAAGCGGTCCGCGGAGACGGCCCCGCCATGTACACGGCGGACCGTGCCGGCTGATTCCAGGGCGGCAAGGTCGCGGCGGACGGTTTCGGTGGTGATGCGGAAGCGTTCGGCGAGATCGGTCACGCTGGCGCGGCCGCTGGCTGCCACGAGCCCGGCGATCTGCTGCTGACGTTCCTCGGCAAACACATACCCTCCATTGCGTACTGACTGCCCTGCAATTGCAGTGCGTCTTTCCTGCACCTGTCCAACCTGCCGACCCAGTCAGTGATCGCTGTCACAAATCTGCAGGTACTTGACTTTATCTTCGTTCATGTTGCTTTGTCAACGAAAAACAACAGAAAACCAAAACGCCGGACCCGACCCGAAGGTCCGGCCCGGCGTTGCCTGCGAATGCACTGCTGCCCGTTCGTTTTGCCTGCTGGTCTACAGTCCGCTGTCGCGGCTTTCATTCCGGGTGATCCTTTCACCCGTGCTGGGGTCCACGACTGAGCGGGTTTCGCTGACCCGGCGACTCCTGCCGGGGGATGCGATGATCAGCGAGGCAATGAGGCCGATGACGCCAACGGCCATCAGGATGTAGCCGATCAGTGTCAGGTCCACGTTGGGGATAAGTCCTGGCGTGACGGCCCAGGCGAGGATGGCGCCCAGTGCGATAAGGAAGATGGCGGAACCGATTCTCATGACTTGCTCCTCGCGGTTCGCGGACTTGCCGCAACGTGGTTTGTACGGTCTGTCGTTCGTTGTTGCTAAGCATGCTGTCAAACGTCAGGCTACATCCCGTTAACTCCGGTATCAATCAAATCCGCAGGTCAGGGGCCGGGGCGGCAACCGGCGACTCGCTAGGCTGATCGGATGGAGACAGTTGTATGGTCCAAGCCGGAGGAAGAGCGTGCCGGCACCCCCCTTCTGGTGATGATGCATGGCTACGGCACTGACGAATCCAGGATGGTCAATCTCTTCGACTATCTCCCTCCGGAATTCACCTGCGCGGCGCTCCGGGCACCTATGCCGATAGCCAACGGCTATGGCTGGTTCCTGCTGGACTATTTTCTTACGAATGATTTTGCTGACGTCGTCTCAGCTGCCAATTCCGTGTTCTCCTGGATTGATTCGGCCAGATCGGTCCACACCAGCGTGAGCCTGCTGGGCTATTCGCAGGGGATGGCCATGGCGAGCACGCTGCTGCGCCTCCGTCCCAGGGACTTTCCGGCTGTGGTGGGATTGTCCGGATTCGTCCTGGATAACGACCTCTTGTCGCTCAGTGAGTCCTTTGACGGACCGCCGCCGTTCTTCTGGGGCAGGGACAAGGCCGACCTCGTGATCAACGGGGATGCAGCGGCCTACACCGAGGAGTGGCTCAACACGAATACCCAACTCACGGCGCGGACATATCCCGGCATGGGCCATGCCATGTCCAAAGCTGAGATGGTGGACGTCAGTGCGTTCCTGCGCCACTACGTCCTGGGCTGATTCCGGGTTTTCGGTGGAGCGGAACCGCCCGCAAACCAGGTGCCGAACCGCCCGCAAGCAAGCAGCGGATTAAAAACAGTTGCAGGGTAAAACTGCAAGCGCTTACACTCTTCTTCGGCCGGAACCCGGCCGGCAGGCGTACGCTCGGCGGTGGGCGGCTGGCTGTGCAGGACCAAGAATGTTTCGAAAGGGCAGGACCGCGCCATGCATCCTTGCGCCACCCGTCCCGCGGGGATGTTCCGCTGGCTTGCCCTGAACCACGTGCACCTTCATCATGGACATAGGCAAAAAATCGTGCGTCCGCACATGGACGCCTTCTGCCTGGCCCGCAACGCCGCGGTGCAAGTGGCGGAACCGCGCGAATTCACGCGCCGGACATAACCCGACCGGGTACCTCACGGACCGGTCGCGCAAGCAGTGGAAGCAAGCAGCGGGACCAGCGGCCCGCAGTTTGCGGGCCAGGGCAACGCCGCCCGGTCCGCAGTACGCCGGCCTGTCCTTCAAACTGCCGTATCACCCTCGCGGAACCCTCCTGGCCGGCGGCGCCCGGAGCGGCAGGTGCTGCAGGCACACCGCACACCCTTTGGTCAACGACGACCACGTTTCTGGTAATTCCCACCACATTGCTGTCCGACCCCCGAAAGGACACGGAACAAAGCATGACCGAAACCCTGAACACCAGCGCCGCCAGCCGGCCGAACAGCTGGACCGGCGCCGCCGCCATCCTCTTTGACCTGGACGGCGTGCTCACGCCCACGGCAGTGGTCCACGAACGCGCCTGGCAGGAACTGTTCGACGGGTACCTCGAAACCGTTCCCGAAAAGGACGGTTACCGGGAGAGCGACTACTTCGACCACATTGACGGCAAGCCAAGGTTCGACGGCGTCCGGGACTTCCTGGCGTCCCGGGGCATCACCCTTCCCGAGGGCCCCACCGACGACGATCCGGACAACATCACGGTCCAGGGGCTGGGCAACCGGAAGAACAGGATCTTCAACGACATTGTCAGCGCCGGCGTGGAGCCCTATGCGGGGTCAGTGCGTTTCCTGGAAGCCGTGCTGGACCACGGACTGAAGGTCGCCGTCGTCTCCTCCTCACGGAACGCACCTTCGGTGCTGCGTGCGGCGGGGCTGGCGGACCGCTTCGCGGTGGTCGTCGACGGCGTCGTGGCCGCTGCGGAAGGGCTGCCCGGCAAGCCGGACCCCGCAACCTATGAATATGCCGCGCGGCTCCTGGACCTGCCCAGCGAGCAGTGCGTCGTCGTCGAGGACGCCGTGTCCGGCGTGCAGGCCGGCAGCGCTGGCAGCTTCCACTCCGTCATTGGAGTGGACCGCGGAGCCGGGCGCCAGACGCTTCTCGACGCCGGCGCCACCGCCGTGGTCAACGACCTCGAGGAACTGCTCTAGCCCGCAGCTAGTCCCGCCCGCTCCAGTAACGCAGCCGGGTCCTTCCGGCACAACACGAACTCCCGCACCACTTTCGACCGCCTAAGGAACGCCTCTCATGGCACTCATCACCGCTGACCGCGTCCGCTTCCCCAATGATCCCTGGAAGCTCGTGGAGACGAGCCACGCACCCGGCGACGCCGGGATACTCGAGTCGCTCTTCGCCCTCGGCAATGGACACCTCGGTGTCCGGGGTGCCCACTGGGCGTCAGCCGATGCCGAACTGCCCGGCAGCTTTATTAACGGGTTCCACGAGATCTGGGACATCAAGCATGCTGAGAACGCCTACGGCTTCGCGCGAACGGGCCAGCGCATCCTCTATATTCCGGATGCCAACAATTTCACCGTCGTCATCGACGGTGAAATGCTCAGCCTCGCCGAGTCGGCGGTGCTGGACTACCGGCGGTCCGTTGATTTCGCCACCGGCATCTACGAGTGCAGCATTGCCTGGCAGTGCCGTTCAGGTGCCACGGTGACCACCGTGGAGCGCCGGGCCGTGGGCTTCGATGCGCGCGGCAGCCTGGGCATCTCCCTGGAGGTTTCGGCCGACCGGGAAGTCTCCGCGGACGTCACCTCGTCCGTCATCAACCGGCAGGACCAGCCGGTGGAGGACCACTCCACCCACGACCCGCGCCGGGCTGGCCGGCACGCGGGCCGCGTCCTGCTGCCCATCCGGATGGAGGGCGGCGACGGTTCGCTGCGCCTGTCGTGGGAGGCTGCTGAGTCGAAGCAGCGGGTGGGGATCGCCGTCGACCACTGGACCTCCGCCGGCCACCAGCCGTTCGATACCCTCGTGGACCAGGACGACAGCAGCGTCCGCTACGTGCTGGCGATTGCCGCCGGCGAGCCGTTTCGCCTCGAAAAGAGCGTCAGCTACGCCGTGTCCCGGGGCGCCCGGGCGGGTGTGCCCGGGGCTGCGGATTCCGAAGCTGGGGAGGACCCGGCCGTCACCGCCGAAGCCGGGCTGAAGCCTGTTGCTGATGTCTTTGCCGAAAGTGAGGCACACTACCGCACCTACTGGGCCAGCGCCGATGTCCAGGTTGGCGGGCAGCCGGAACTCCAGCAGGCCATCCGCTGGAACCTCTTCCAGCTGGCACAGGCCACCGCCAGGGCCGGTGTCGCCGGTATCCCGGCCAAGGGTGTGACCGGTTCGGGCTACGACGGGCACTACTTCTGGGACCAGGAGGTGTACCTCCTGCCGTATCTGACGTATTCAAACCCCGACGGCGCACGCCAGGTTTTGGAGTTCCGTCACGAGATGCTCCCGGACGCCAAGATCCGCGCCAAGGAGCTGAGTGTGGACGGTGCGCTGTTTCCGTGGCGCACCATCAACGGGCTGGAGGCGAGCGCCTACTACGCTGCCGGGACGGCGCAGTTCCACATCGCCGCGGCCGTTGCCTTTGCCACCAACAGGTACGTCTGGGCCAGCGGTGACTCTGAGTTCTGCGCCGGAATGGGCGCCGACCTGCTGATCGAAACTGCGCGGATGTGGGTGTCGCTGGGCTTCTTCGGCAAGGACGGGCTGTTCCACATCCACGGCGTGACGGGGCCGGATGAGTACACCGCGGTGGTCAACGACAACCTCTACACGAACGTGATGGCCCGGTTTAACCTGCGGGCCGCGGCCGCGCTGAACCACGCGGCAGTCGACGACGCCGAGCGGGAGCTGTGGGAAGCGGCGGCGGAGCGGATCCAGCTGCCCTTCGATGAGCACTTCCAGGTGTACTCGCAGGACAACGACTTCATGACCCTTGAGCCGTGGGACTGGACCACGCCGCGCTCCAAGTACCCGCTGCTGCTGAACTTCCACCCGCTGGTGATCTACCGCCACCAGGTGCTGAAGCAGGCGGACACGGTTCTGGCCATGTTCCTGCAGTGGCAGGAGTTCACCGCCGAGGAAAAGCGCCGCGCCTTCGACTTCTACGATCCCATCACCACGGGGGACTCCACGCTCTCGGCGTGCGTCCAGGGGATCATGGCCGCCGAGGTGGGCTACCCCAAGGCTGCCCTGGAACACTTCACGAATGCCGTGTTCATTGACCTGGACAACTCCCACGGCAACACGATCGACGGCGTCCACATCGCCTCCACCGGCGGAGTGTGGAGCTCGCTGGTGTGCGGCTTCGCCGGGCTCCGCGACCAGGGGCCCGTGCCGTTCTTTGACCCGCGGCTGCCCGGGGAGTGGGAGACCCTGCGGTTCCAGCTGAGGCTGCAGGGGCGCCCGCTCCTGGTGGAACTCGATCAGGGCGCCATCACGCTGACCGTCCTCGACGGCGAAGCGCTGGACATCGACGTGCGCGGAGTCCGGTTCACCGTGGCTTCCCAACCGGTGCGCGTACCGCTGGAACCAGTGCACGTCCCCGAGCCCTCGGTGTTCCCGAGCGGACCGCCGACGGCGAGCATCCCGGTGGTCCGCTCCCGCTAATGACGCGGGGCGCGGCGGTGAGGCATCGCTGCGGGCGTCCCGTTGGGGCGTCGGGTGGCCCGGCTAGGTGGTGGCCCCGGCGCCGGCGGGCAGCGGGTCCTGGCGGTCGAGCGGATGGGCGATTTCGTCCACGCACATCCGGGCTGCCAGCAGGGCCACCACTGCCACGACCGGGCAGACCCCGCCCGCCACGACGAAGATGAGCCAGATCGGGAGTACAGAGGCGGCGGGACCGGCCAGCGCCATGAAACCGGCATCAGCGCCAACGAGACGAAGAAGTCGAGGCTGGAAACCCGCCCCAGCAGGTGCGGCGGCACGCGCCGCTGCAGCAGTGTCCCCCAGATGACCATGCCCACGCTGCCGGTGGCGCCGAAAATGAACAATGCCAGGGCAAGCAGCCAGAAGTTGTCCATGATCCCMACGGCCGCCAGCGGCAGGGTGCCAGCTCCCCAGCACACCATCATGACGGTGAGGTAGCGGCGCGGGAGCCGGACGGACGCCGTGACAAGGGCGGCTATGGCGCTGCCCACCCCCATGACGGCCAGCAGGAAACCGAACATGCGGCTGTCCCCGCCCAACTGGTCCCGGGTCACGAAGGGCAGCAGCACCTCGATGGGACCGATCAGGAACAGCACCGAAATGCAGGCCCAGAGCAGTGTCCAGAGGAGCCACGGCGTCCGGACCGTGTAGCTGACGCCCTCGCGGAGGTCGGCGAAGAACGAGGTCTTGGCCGGTGCCTTGGCGGAGCCATCCTCCATAGGGCCATCCTCCATAGAGCCGGGAGCCGAGCCGGGAGCCGAGCCGGGCGCCGCGAGGGCGTGCTGGCCGAGGAAATTCAGGATGATGAACGCCAGCAGGTGGCACACGGCAACGCCGGTTACGGCGTGCGACGGCGACAGCGCCGCCACGACGATGCCGGCCACGGCGGGGCCCGCCGCCTGCTGAAGCGTGGGGCGGAGGGTGCCTTCCATGCCGTTGGCCGCCAGCAGGTCCTCCGGCGGCAGGATCGCGGAGTACGCCGGGAAGAAGAACGCTGCCCCGACACCCAGGACGAAGGCGCCAGCCACGAGGTGCCAGAGCTGAAGCCAGCCTGCCATCGCCAGCCCGCTGACGGTTGCGATGACGGCGAGGTTGGTTCCCTCGACGGCGATGATCAGCAGCCGCTGCGGGACGCGGTCCGCTGCGATGCCGCCCGCAAGAACAAACGCCACCAGGCCCACGCTGCCCGCCGCGGCCACGAGGGAGAGTTCCAGCGGCCCCCCGCCGATCTGGATGACCTGGTAGACCATGGCCACGGCCCACATGCCTGAGCCGAAGATGGAGATGGCCAGGGCACCGATCAGCACGCGGTATTCGCGGTGGGAAAAGGGTCGAAAGGCGCGGGGGAGGGGCACACGGCAATCTTAGGCCGAGCCTCTGCGGGGCGGAACGTCCCGGCGGGATAGGCTCTAGCCATGGGGAACACACCGGCCCGGCCGGGGCGGCGCAGCGTGGCGCTCATCGGCTCAAACTTTGGCCTTGCCCTCCACCCGGTGGACCGGAACGGCGTTCATATTGACGGCGAACCCGCCAGTTGCTTTGCTTCGTTCTGGATGGCTGACTGGTCCCGGTGGGGAACCGGGACAGTGCTCATGGTGGCCACGCTTCAGGGCTGGCGCAGCTACGGCTCCAACGAAGTCTTCGCCTCCACTCTCGCCACCGAACTGACGCGCTTCTTTCCTGAAGCCGCGCGCTTTCCACTCGGCGCCGTCAGCCACACGCAGGACGAGTTCGACGTCGAACTGGACCTTGAACGCGGGTTCCGGGCGACCGGGCGGCGGGCCGCCCTCGAGATCTCCGGGGTGCTGGACCGGCGGCAGTTCACCGCGCCGGATTTCCAGCTGGGCCCTGCCAGCGCCTCGATGAGCAACGTTTATCATCCCTGCAGCGGCGGCAAGCTCTCCGAGTTCGGCGTTGAATGGCCCGGCGCCGCCACGGTCTACCCCGGCCCGCGCGGGCCTTCCTCCTCCGCGTACATGGCCGTGGCCGAGTCCTGGGTGATGTGAGCGGCTGCCGGCGCGGTGAGGGGTGATCAGCATGCTTGGTATGTTGGGGTGTGGCCTAGTGTTAAGGCTAGACGGCGGTCTCCGGCCGCCGGTTGTTCCGAAGTAGAGGTGATGATGGCCAAGCGACGCAACCCCGCGATGAGAATCGCGCAGGAAACAGCCCACAATGCCGTGTTCGACGCCCACGGCAACCCCAAGCCCGGCGTACACAACCTGCTGCTGCGCGCCGTGGAGGTCCAGCGTCCGCTGGTAATCGCGAACATCCGCCGGCTCCAGCGCCGCAACCCGCGGGCATCCGCCGCGCAGCTCGCGGACATCCTTGAACGCGACTATCTTCGGGCAGTGACGGGCGGGGGAGCGCTGGTCGGGGCCACCGCCGTCGTTCCCGGCGTCGGCACAGTGGCGTCCCTGGGTCTCTCGGCGGCCGCCACGGTGGGCTTCCTCGAAGCGACAGCCCTGTACGCCACCTCGCTGGCCGAACTGCACGGGATCCGGATGACGGATCCGGAGAAGGCGAGCACCCTGGTGATGGCCGTGATGCTCGGCGAGGAGGGGACCGCGCTGCTGGGTTCGCTCAGCGGACAGGCCATGGGCAAGGGCAAGGGTGCCAGCCAAGCCTGGGGAAATGTGCTGGCGGGCAGGATGTCGTCCTCCGGGTTCGGTTTCGTCCGTGAGCGCATCCAGAAGGCATTCCTGCGGAACCTGCTCAGGCGGCAGGGAACAGCCCTGTTCGGACGCGCGCTGCCGTTCGGCATTGGAGCGGTGGTGGGTGGCGCCGGTAACCTCATGATGGGCCGCGCCGTCGTGGTCAACGCGAGAGAGGCATTTGGCCCCATGCCGGACACTGTGCCGGGGGAGCTCAAAGCCGCGGGAACTGCAGGCCCGGACGCCGGACCGCCGCCAGGCCGGTCGCTCGAAGGTGGCACTCCGTGGGAATCCGGCACAAATGAAGGTGGTATTGGTGGATCTGAACGCTGACCTCGGGGAGTCCTTCGGCTCTTGGACAATGGGCGACGACGCGGCCATGTTCGAGCTCATCACCAGCGCCAATGTGGCCTGCGGCTTCCATGCCGGCGACCCCGTGACCATGCTGGACAGCTGCCGCGCCGCCTATGAACTGGACGTCACGGTCGGCGCCCACGTCGGCTACCGGGACCTCGCCGGCTTCGGGCGGCGCTCCCTGGACATGTCCTTTGACGAGCTGTTCGGTGATGTCCTCTACCAGCTCGGGGCGCTGGATGGGGTAGCGCACGCGGTGGGTGCCTCGGTGGATTACGTCAAGCCGCACGGAGCCCTCTACAACCGGGCGTTCCACGACGCCGAACAGGCGGGCGCGCTGGTGGCCGCTGTCCAGGCCTACGATCCCGGCCTCCCTATCCTGGGGCTTCCGGGGTCAGAGCTGCTGAAGCAGGCCCAGGACGCCGGGCACCCCGTCTTCCGCGAGGCGTTCGTGGACCGCGCCTACCTGCCCGACGGCACCCTGGTGCCGCGCTCGCAGGAAGGCGCCGTGCTGCACGATGTCGGGCCAATCGTTGAGCGGGCAGTGCGCCTGGCGCTCAAAGGCGAGGTGGTGGCAGTGGACGGGACCGTGGTCCGGGTGGACCCCGATTCCCTGTGCATCCACGGTGACACCCCTGGTGCGGTGGGCATGGCCGCCGCTGTCCGGGCCGGCCTTGAGGAGGCCGGCGTGGAACTGGCGCCGTTCGCCTAACCACGCCAGCCCGTCATAGCTATCGCGGCCCCGTGCGCGCCCCGATCCGTTGCTCCAGCACGCGCGCTGTGGCGGGCGGGCTGCTGGCCGGTGTGGTGTTGCCGCGCAGCACGGGCGGCACCGTCCCGGCAGGCTTGGCGGCGGTGAAGAGCCAGGCCTGGAAGAAGGTGCCGAGGTCCTGGCCGGAAAGTTCCTCGGCCAGGCGGATGAAGTCGGCGCTGGACACATTGCCGCCGGCATGGGTATCCGTCCATTCCCGAAGGATGTCGAAGAACACTTCGTCACCCACCCGGGTGCGCAGGGCTTGCAGTGTCATCGCGCCGCGGACGTACACGGCGAAATCGAAGAGCGCTGCAGTTCCCGGGTCGCCGATCTTCACTGTCCAGAACGGCGCCTGGGCGGGAATGGCTGCCGCGTAAAAGTCGAACAGCTGTTGCGGGGTTTCCCGCCCCTCGCTTTCGCTCCAGAGCCACTCGGCGTAGGTCGCGAATCCCTCATTCAACCAGATGTCCTGCCAGCGACTGACGGCCACATCGTCGCCCACCCACTGGTGCGCCAGTTCATGGACCACCACCGAGTCACCCGATTCCGGGCTGGTGAAGAAGAGCCTGGAGTAGATCGGCCTTGTCTGGTTCTCCAGCGCGAACCCGAGGTTCTTCAGGTCATCAACGATTCCACCGGCGGCGCTGAACGGGTACGGGCCGAAGAGATCGGACAGGAACGCGATGATTTCCGGCTGCCTCCTGAACGACGCCTGCACCCGGTCACCGGTGGAGGGTGGCCCCGAGTTGGCCGCACTCCACTTTCCGTCAATCTTGGGGCTCCCGGGCGGTGGACCGGAAGCTGACCAGCCGTCCATCGTGTTGCCGTCCTCCTCGAACGACGTGGTGCCTTCCCCTGTGGATACGGTTACGTCGTCAAGCGACACTCCGTCCAGCGTGACGACGTTGTCGGTGACGTAGGTCACGGAGAGTTCAACAGCCTTCCCGGCGAACCGTGAGAGATCGAATCCCCACTGCTCCCATCCACGGCTGGGGCCGGTGGCTGCCCACCACGTTCCTGAGCTTCCACTTGGGCTGCATGAGCCGTTGAGGCTGGCTGTCAGGTAGTGGTTGAGGAAGGGATGTATGGCCAGCAATTGCTGACAGCCGGGTCCGCTTTCGGCGGATGTGTGGCCGTTCGCATCCCGCAGGGTTGTCCAGTCCTGCGCGCCGGCGGTACGCGCTTCCACGAGGACAAAATCGCGGCCGGTTTCGATGTTCCGGTTAAGCCAGAAGGAGAGCCGGTTGCCGCCCGACGGGACGCTAATCGTTCTGGTCAGGCGGGTGTAAGTTCCCACGCGGCTGTCCGACCAAGCGAAGTTTTGGCCCGTCCGGGCAACGACTGCCGGTGCGAACAGGTCGGGATCGACTGCGTCGATGTACCGGACCCGCCCGTCCCGGTAACGGTCCAGTTGGAACTGGCCAACGCTCGCCGTGGCCAGGTATGTGGCCAGGGGTTCGTCCGCGTGCCACGTCCAGGTGGTTTTCCCGTCCTGCGACTCCTCGTCGCGAAGCACGCCGTTGGCCACCACCTCCAGTCCCTCCGGGACAGTGATCTTGAAAGTGAAGGTCGCCTTGTCCAGGGGATGGTCGTTGGCCGGGAACCAGGTGGCTGCTACGTGAGGCTGCCCGATGACCAGCGACCCGTCGTCGGTCCGGAGGAAGCCCGAGACTCCGAACTGGTCAATGATCGGTTTCGGCACGCCGTCGTAGTACACGACGGTGTCGAACTCCCGGCCGTCCCTGATTCCCTTCTGCGGAGTCACCGTAAGCTCCGCACCGGTGCGCCTATAGGCGGCGTCCCTATGATTGACCTGGATACTGCGGACAGTCAGCCCCTCCAGGTCCAGGTTGAACGACGAGAGGTTCTGGGTGGCACGGGCACG
Source organism: Arthrobacter sp. 05T423 (assembly GCF_056396245.1). NCBI lineage: Bacteria > Bacillati > Actinomycetota > Actinomycetes > Micrococcales > Micrococcaceae > Arthrobacter > Arthrobacter sp. 05T423. The sequence goes on along the minus strand of NZ_JBFTLC010000026.1, from coordinate 35,185 downwards.
GATGGTGGCGGAGCCCGCAAGGAACCCGCTGGCTGGGTCGTAGCTAAGCTCCAGCAGGTAACGCCCAACGTCGTAGCCGCCGTTGCCGTCCAGCGGATAGTAGGGATCCCCGAGGCCGGGCGTGCCGGGGCTGAAACCGCCGTCGCCAGCGTTGACCGCAAGGGCCGGGACGGTCGCCACAGCAGGCAGGGCGAGCTGGGCCGGCAGGGCAGCGGACACAGCCAGGGCGCACAGGAAAAGGCCGGCGCGGTGGAACGTTGCCGGCCGGTAAGTCGCGGGACTCATGGCACCTCATTCGAAACTCCCGAACGGAGCGCCGCGGTGCCGATCCGTGGGTTGGCCACCGTTGGACCGGCAGGAGACCAGGCGGCGTAGTTGACACCAAGGTGGCCCTGGCCGCCAGGACTGTCAAGCGTCTATCGGCGGCACCTGCCGCGCCGGGGCCCCGGTCAGCCGAAGGCCAGGTGCGCCACCGTGAAGATGGCGAGCCCGGCGAGGGAGCCGACCACTGTGCCGTTGATTCGGATGAACTGCAGGTCCTTGCCCACCTGGAGTTCGATCTTCTGCGACGTTTCCTCGGCATCCCAGCGGGCCACGGTATCCGTGATGACTCCGGCGATGTCTGACCTGTAGGTGCGGACCAGGTAGCCGGCGGCGTCGCCGATCCAGGCGTTGACCTTGCCGGCGAGCTCGTCGTCGGTGACCAGCCGGGTACCGAAATCGCGGACGGCGGCCTTGAACTTCACGGTCAGCTCGCTGTCGGGATCGTCGACGGCGGTGAGCAGCGCACCCTTGACGGTCGCCCAGGTCCGGGACGCAAGTTCCCGGACCTCCGGATCGCCGAGCACCTGCGCCTTGATGCCCTCGGCGCGGGCGATCATGGCGGGATCGTGCTGCAGGTCCTGGGCGAGGTCTGTCAGGTATTTGTCGATGGACAGCCGTACCTGGTGCTGTTGGTCGTCCTGGACCGCGCGGGTGAATTTCAACAGCTCGATGTAGACCTTGTCTCCCACCAGTCCGTCCACGAAGTTTGGCACCCACTGCGGCGAGCGCTCCGTGACGAGCCGGCTGACCGTCTGGTGGTTGGCTGCCACCCAGTCCGCCGCCCGGTCCACGAGGAGGTCAACCAGCTTGTGGTGGTGCCCATCTGCGAAGATGCGTGCGGCCATGCGTCCCACGGGCGGACCCCACGGAGGAGTCAGGAGGTGCTTGCGGACCATGCCCTCGATGACGGCCTGGACGTCGTCGTCGTTCAGCACTTTGAACGTGCCCCGGATGACGGCGGCGCCCTCCTTGGCCACACGCTCCGCGCCGCCAGGTCCCGACAGCCAGTTGCCCACTTTGCCGGAGATGTTGATGCTGGCCAGCTTGTCCTGGACCACCTGTTCGGAGAGGAAGTTTGTCTCCACGAACTCGCCCAGGGACGCGCCGATCTGGTCCTTGCGGCGCGGAATGATGGCGGTGTGCGGGATCTTCAGGCCCATGGGGTAGCGGAACAGGGCCGTCACGGCGAACCAGTCGGCAAGGGCGCCCACCATGCCCCCCTCCGCCGCGGCCCGGACATACTCCAGCCACGGGTACTGCCTCTGCAGTGCGAAGGCCGCCACGAACACCACCGCCATGGCAATGAGCAGGCACAATGCCACCAGTTTCATCTTCCGGAGCGCAGCCGCCTTTTCGGCGTCGCCCCCCTCGAACTGCCGTACGACGGCGGGACGCACCGGAGCGCGGCGGTCCTGTCCCGGACGATTACGGGTTGCCTCGTCCGGGGGAGACGCCAGCTGGGTGGTTGGCTCAGAGTTCACCTGCATGTGCCAAGCCTAGCCCCGCTTTAGCGGCCGCGGTCGGCTAACGTGTGACCATGACAGCCGACGAGTCAGCACTAACCCGTCCCCTGGTCTACGCCCACCGGGGTGCCAGCGCGGATTTCGCCGAGCACACACGGGCCGCCTACCTCCGGGCGCTCGCCGACGGCGCGGACGGCGTGGAGTGCGATGTGCACCTTACCCGCGATCAGCACGTCGTCCTGCTGCACGATTCGAACCTGGACCGGACCTCGGACGGCACAGGACCCGTGGCTGAGCGGACGGTTGACCAACTGCGGCTGCTGGATTTTTCATCCTGGAAGGGCGTCCGGATCCCCGAGGCCTACGGGCCCAGGTCGGAACAGTTCCTGACCCTGCCGGACCTGCTGGACCTGCTCCGGGCTGCCGGGCGGGAGATCGGGCTGGCCATCGAGCTGAAGCATCCCAGCCCCTACCAGCTGAAGCTGGAGGACAGGGTGCTGGAGGTACTGCGGACACAAGGGTGGGACGCCGGTACATCCATGCTGGACAACATCCGGGTGACTTTCATGAGCTTCAGTCCCGACTCGGTCAGGCACCTGCGCAAGGCCGTACCAGCGGAGTTCATCTGCCAGCTCGTGGACGACGTGAACGTCACCGGAATCCGCGAGGACCTGGGACTGGGACCCTTCACAGGGAGCGCCGTGGCCAACGTCATGAAGGCCGCGCAGCTGGAGGGCGAACGGATTCTCAACGACGGCGAAGTAGGGATGGCCGGCCCAGGCATCGACTACGTGCGCCAGCACGCCGGGACTGTGCAGCGCTGGCTGGAATCCGGCCGCCGCTTCCGGGTCTGGACGGTGGACGCTGAGAATGACGTGTCCCTATGCCGCGGGCTGGGCATCCACGAGGTAACCACCAACCGGCCAGGGCAGGTTCTGGCCCAGCTCCGGCAGCCGGCCCTGGCAGCAGCCGCCACCGCCACCCAAAGCCAGCCGCCGCTGTGATTGAGTGGTGGCATGCCCATCACTTGGCCGCCGAAACTCCTGCGTTCCCCTGCTGTCCGTGTTGGCCTGTCCATCAGCGTCGCCACCGGCCTGTACGGGGTGTCCTTCGGCGCGCTCTCCGTGACCTCGGGGCTGGACTTCTGGCAGACCATGGCTCTGAGCTTCCTCCTCTTTAGCGGCGGTTCACAGTTTGCATTCATCGGGGTGGTTGCCGGCGGCGGCTCGGGTCTGGCGGCCATGGGAGCGGCCACCCTGCTGGGGATGCGCAACGGGATCTATGGCATGCAGCTCAACGTGCTTCTCCGCCCGCGGGGGTGGCGCCGGTATGCCGCCGCCCAGTTCACCATCGACGAGTCCACGGCCACAAGTACAGGCCAGACGGACCCCGCCGAGCAGCAAAGGGGCTTCTGGGCCGCGGGCATCGGGATCTTCGTGCTCTGGAATCTCTTCACCGCGGTGGGCGCCTTGGCCGGAGGTGCGCTGGGTGACCCGAAACAGTGGGGGCTCGACGGCGCAGCGGTCGCGGCGTTCCTTGGCCTGCTGTGGCCGCGGCTAAAGGGCAGGGAGCCGGTGGCGATCGCCGTCGTCTGCGCACTGGCAACTGTGCTGGCCGTGCCGTTCGTTCCGGCAGGCGTCCCTATCCTGATTGCCGCCGTGGTGGCGGCCGTCATCGGCTGGCTCAGCCACGGCCGCAAGGACGAAGGGCTTGAACCGGACATCGACCCCTATACCGAACGTCACCCGGGCCATCACCGTCAGCCCGGACATCATCCGGGCACCGGAACCAACCCCGGAACCAGGCCTGGAGGTGCCCAGTGAATCTGTGGGGATGGTTGCTCCTCGCCTGCCTCTTCGCCTACGGATGGAAACTGGTGGGCTACCTTCTCCCGGCCAGCCTGCTGCAAAACCCCAGAATGTCCAGGATGGCCGGCACCATGACCATCGGCTTGCTGGCGTCCCTGACCATCGTGAATACCCTGGCCACCGGGCAGGCCCTGGCACTCGATGCCCGGCTCGGCGCCCTGGCTGCTGCCGCTGTGGCCCTGATCCTTCGGGCGCCGTTCCTGGTTGTTGTGCTGGCAGGGGCCGGAGCCGCGGCGCTGCTCCGGCTGGCCGGCTGGAACTGAGCCGGCTGTAACTGAGTTGGCAGGCTGGGCTGAAGCTTCGGGAAGCCGTCGGCAGGCCGGCGCGGACTTTTGAGTGATGTGAATCACGGCCGTTGTATGCTCTAAGTAGCTAAGAAGTCAGCTGCCATAACCATTCAAGCGGTGAATGTGAACCATGGAAAACCGGCTGCCTCATCGGCTGACTCCCGCGGCGCAAGGCCGCAGCAGGGCCGACGCGGCAGGCCCGCCGTCGAAGGCGTTCCCGAAAAAAGCGCTGCTTCACGCACTTCACTGCGCCCGCCCGGGAGTTTCCTTACCGGAAAGCACGTGCCCGGAAATTGACCTGCCAGGATCCAGGAGCCCACAGGCGGGTCGAGGAAACCGCGGAAGCTGCCGCAGATGACGTAGCTGCCGCAGATGAAGAGGAGCAGTAAAAATGAAGGCCGTCAGCAGACTGTCCCGTACCCGCGCCACCGATGCGCCGTTCGAAGTGAAAGCCCCGGTGGACATCGTCCTCGAACATCTGCGCCAGGTGGGACCAGCAGTGGCCTGCCTGCGGAACGAATCCTCGCGCCTGGCAGGCTGGGGTGAGGAACTGGCACGCCGCCTGCTGTCCGGTCACCGCCTGCTCACGGCCGGAAGTGCCGGTTCGGCGGCCGAAGTGCAGCAGTTCACCGCGGAACTGCTGGGGCGCCACGCGGCTGAGCGCCAGCCGTTCTCCGTCATTGCCCTGCGGCCAGGTGTGGCAGCAGGCTCGGCGCCAGTCAGTGCCATCGAAATTGCGCAGGGGCACGCAGAAGAGGTCGCCCACCACGTGGGAGCCCACATCCGTTCGGACGACGTCCTGCTGGTGGTCTCCGCCAGCGGGCACCGGCATGCCCTGCTGGATGCGACGGCAGCAGCCAGGGCAGCCGGGGCCACCGTCTGGGCCGTCACCGGGGCTGCGCCCAACCCCCTGGCCCAGGCTGCCGACGAAGCGATCTGCATCAACGCTCCCAAACCCCAGGTGCGTGAGGCGCAGCTGATCGCGCTACAGGCGATGAGTGAATGCCTGGCGGCGGCCCTGCACACATTGTCCGCCGGGCGTGAGCTCAGGTGAGCCGAAGCCCGGCGTAGTCGATCGGGGCAGAGCCACGCGGGCAGTCCTGGCCAGCCGGGGGCCAGCAGGGCTGCTTAGGCAAGCGGGGCTAACTCACGCGGCCCCGTAGGCGTCCGGGACTGCCGGCTCGGACCGTCTGGCGAGCTCCTCGGTGGCGAGGTCATACCAGTCCTGGGCGCCGAACACCGGAGTTGGGGTATCGAGGTTCCGGTAGAGTGCGTCCGCGATGATGCCGAGTTCATCGGTGGACGCCGCGGTCAAGGTGGTTTCAGGATCCATTGAATGTTTCATGAAATGCGCAAGCTGTGAGCGGTTCATGATGCCACGGCCGGTCTGAGTTGAACACATGCAAAAAAAGACATGGTGTGCTCCGTATATGGAAATGCCCGAGGCTGACTTCCTAACCCACCGGTGTGCCCAAGCTTACTGTGCAAGGGCGGTGCACGGAATATGCCGGGCCGCCTTTGGCGCCCGCCCCGGCTACTCGAACTGTGACGACGGGAGCGGCACCTGGGGCGGCAGTGACCTGGTGGGCCGTTCCGCACGGATGGCGTCTTCGACGAGGGCTGCGGGCCGGCGCCACGCGTCGGATCCGGGCTCCATGGTATCCACCACTCCGATGAGCATGGCCAGGAGCCGCACCATGTCCGTCAGCGAGATGTCCACCCGCAGCATGCCCTGGTCCTGGCCGCGGCCAAGGAGGACGCCAACAGACTCAATCAGGCTTCCGGTGATGCCGGTGAGCAAATCCCGCCGGCCGGCCACGGCGCCGAGAAGGTTGGCGTTGTCACTGGCCGCGGTCATCACGGCGTCGATGACCCGGAACAGGCCCTCGGCCGCATCGCTGCCGGCCAGGGCGACGTCGATCACCGGGTCCACGGTGAGCCTGAGCTGGCGGTTGAGGGCTGCCAGGACCAGCTGTTCCTTGTCCGAGAAGTTGCGGAACAGCGTCGCCGGACCCACTCCCGCGGTGGCGGCAATGGTCTGCAACGGCACGTCCGGGCCGTACTGCCGGAAACACTCGCGGGCGGCATTAATGATCTTGTCCACATTGCGTGCAGCGTCAGCACGAAGTGGCTTGCGCTCTACTGCGAGGTTCATGAACCAAGGTTAGCAACGCTGTGTCAGCCTGACTCCGTTACCCGTTGGTAGCGCCGAATATGACACAGCACACTTTCCTGGCGGCAGATCCCGCCGTGTCAGACTGGACCCATGTTGCTTGCATTTTCAGTCGCCCCATCCGGAATTCCCGCTGATCCTGCCAACGCCGTGGCGGGAGCCGGGGATGCCTCCGTGCACGACGCTGTCGCTGCCGCCGTCAGGATCGTGAGGGAGTCCGGGCTGCCCAACAAGACGGACTCCATGTTCACCACCATCGAGGGTGAATGGGATGAGGTGTTCGACGTGGTCAGGCGCGCCACCGAGGCGGTGGGGAAATTCGGCAGCAGGGTGTCCCTGGTCATCAAGGCCGACATCCGGCCGGGCTATTCCGGCGAACTCACCGCCAAGGTCGAGCGCCTGGAGGGTGCCCTGGACGGCGCACCGGACGGTGCGCAGACCAAGGGCGAGTGACGCGGGAGCCTAGCCGGGCCGGGTGCTTGCTGCAAGACTGTGGGCATGTTTGAGCACAAGCCGCGGCCCGAGTGGGCGGCCGTCGAAGAGTACCTGTCCGACGTCGTCGTCCACCCGGACGACGCCGTCCGGCGCGCCGTCCGGTCCGCCGAAGAGGCGAGGATGCCGCCGATCGAGGTGACCCCGAATGCCGGAAAGCTTCTCAAGCTGCTGGTGGCGGCGTCCGGTGCCCGCAACGTGTTGGAGATCGGCACGCTGGCCGGATTCAGCACCATCTGGATGGCCCAGGGAATGCCCGACGACGGGCGGCTGGTGACGTGCGAATACCTCCAGAAACACGCGGACGTCGCGCGGTCCAATGTGAACGCCGCCGGCGTGGGCCACAAGGTGGAGATCCGGACGGGGGCGGCGCTGGACACGCTCGCCGCCCTCGAGGCCGAAGGGGCTGGCCCGTTCGACTTCGTCTTCATTGACGCGGACAAGGAAAACAACCCGCAGTATCTGGAGTGGGCGGTGCGGCTGGGCAGGGCCGGAACCAGCATCGTGATGGACAACGTCGTGTGGGAGGGCGTGGTCCTGGATCCCTCGATGGATGAAGTCAATGCCCCCGGAATCATCGGCGCGCTGAAAATGATGGGCGAGGACAGCAGGCTGGACGCCACTGTCATCCAGACCGTGGGCTCCAAGGGCTGGGACGGCTTCGCGCTGGCCATTGTGAAGTAGCACCGCCGCCCGTAGGCGACGCCGTCCGGCAGCAGTACCGCCGTCGCCAGTCGCCCACAGCGAAGCACCGCCCGCGTACTGGCTGTACGCGGGCGGTGCCCTTTTTGCTGGGTTCTCTGGGAAGCCGGGAACTACTGGATTGAGCTCATGGAGTTCCAGCCGCTGCCGGCGACGGTCTTGCCCAGGAATCCGGTGTTGCCGTTGCCACGGTAAAGGATCAGGGCGCCGCTGGCGTCACGGGCGAGGACGTCCGCTTTGCGGTCGCCGTTGAAGTCGCCCGGGGCCGCGAGGGAGTTCATGCCGTTCCAGCCGGCTCCAATCAGGACCCGTGCGGTCAGGGCGGCGGTGCCGTTACGGTACAGCCAGAGGTTGCCAGCCGCGTCGCGGGAGATCACATCGGGTTTGGCATCGCTGTTGAAGTCACCCGACAGGATGGCGTTCATCCCGTTCCATCCGGTGCCGATCAGCATCTTTCCGCTCAGGCCGGCTCCGGTACCGAGGTAGGCATAGAGGTTGCCAGTGGCGTCGCGGGCAATCACGTCAGCCTTGCGGTCTCCGTTGAAATCGCCCGGAACGCTCAGGCTGTTCATACCGTTCCACCCGTTGCCGATCTGGCTGCTTCCGCTGATGAGCCCGGCTCCGTTACCGCGGTAAAGGTACAGGGCACCTGCTGATGACCTGGCGATAATGTCGGCCTTGCGGTCTCCGGTGAAATCGCCGGCGCTGATGATCGCCGTCATCCCGTTCCATCCGCTGCCCATCTTGGTCCTGGGAAGGAAGCCGCCGGTGCCGTTTCCGCGGTACAGCCAGAGGGTTCCGCTGGCGTCGCGGGTGATGAGGTCAGCCCGGCCGTCACCGTTGAAGTCCTGCACCTTGGTCAGGGGAGCGGTGACGGTGGTGCCAATCTGCACGCTGCGGCTCGCAATTGTGCTGACGTTGCCTGCCACGTCGGTGGCGCGGGCGTTGAAGGTGTACGTGCCGCTGAGCTGTCTATCCCACGTCTTCGGGGAGGCGCAGGTTGGGTCCCACGCCGTGTTGGAGGGCAGGAGTTGGCATTCGAACCGTGCCGCCGGGTCGCTGCTCGTGAAGCTCAGCGTCGGGGTGTCGTCCAGGCTGGGCGAGGATGGGAACGGCGCCACGATCGAAACCGCCGGGGCGGCCGTGTCCACGGTAAAGGTCAGCGTGGGAGACGTCAGGAACTGCGGCTGCGTGGGATCGGTAGCGAAGGCAGGGTTGGTGACGCTGGCCTGGACCCGGTGCACTCCCTGCGGCAGGGCAGCGAGGGCCGCGGAGTAGTTCGATCCCGTCAGGGTGGTGGCCCTCGGCGCCCCGTTGTCGACAATGAGCTGGACGGGGCCGGCGATCCCTGCCGGAAGGGTTCCGGTGATGGTCGGCGTGGTCACCCGGGTGATGTTGTCGCTGTTGGAACGGCCGCTGTCACTGGCCGCAGCCAGGTCGGGGGTGGACGGACCGGTCTCGGTGCCCTCGGCGATCAGGCCCTGGACCGTGAAGGTGTTCACGGTGAGGGTGTTGACCCCGGGGCCGCCGGCGTTCGGTCCGACGACGCTCACGAAGTTGTTGCCGGAGGGGGCTCCGGTAACGGTCCTCGCGGTATTGATGTCGCCCAGCGTGCCGGCTGCGGCGCCATCCTGGCGAAGGAAGGTTGCCGTGGTCCCCCGGCCAAAGTCCCCCAGGAAGGATGCGCCGACGCCGGCCCAGTCGCACGGTGTGGTGGGCGAGGGAGCGCAGAGACCCTGGTCCAGGGTCTGGTTGATGATGCCGGACGCGTCCGCCGTGAAGGTGTGGACGCCGTACGGGTGGGTGATGGTGTACGACTGGCCGGCCACCAGGTTGGTGACTCTGAACCGCAGCCGTGCGAAACCCATCTGCTCCCCGGGGACAACGGGCCCATTGACGTGGGCCCCTTCGAGGGCAGCTTCGTAGAGACGCAGGTTGCCGCCCGAGGCATCGGCTCCGAACCAGAAGGCTTCTTCGGGGAAGTTGTCCGGGTAGGAGGCGGGCGCGCCTGGATCAGGCGGCTCGGAGAGGCAGCCCTGCCCTGCCTGGTAGCAGAACTGCAACCGGACCGTTCCGTCTGAGAACCAGGTGGGGAACCCGTTTGCCGGGTCAACCGGGCCCATCCCGGCGGTTTCCGCGTGCGCGGGAACAGCGCCCAGGGGTGAGAGGGCAGCGGCGAGAAGTGCGCCGGCAACGGCGGGCGCAAAGCGCGCGGCGGTGGAGGGCTTGCGGTGCGCTGACCGGGAGCGATTGGCTCCGTCAGGCACTAAGGGCCTCATCGCGGAATGCGAAAACATGGTAACTCCTTATTGGACACTCGATTTGTGGCCCCCAGTACCTTCAAGGCCAAGCCGGGAGGTGCGTTCCCAACTGCGTCAACAATGGACGCAGCACCTTGGGCAAAAGTCGGACTTTGCCGGTGGGGAGCGGTCTCTGCACAGCCTCAAGCTCGGGTGCGTGCGCGGCTGGGGACCGGAATGGTCGGGAGATGCCGCCCGTCAAAGCGAATTAGACCATCGATTTGAGGGGGCCTAAATGGGGTGGTCCCGGGCGACCCCCCCACCCTTCGCTGCCGGTCCGGCTTTTTCCAAGTAGGCCGCGGCATCCTCGAAACATCCCATTCGGTCTCGCACCATCCCTATCTAAAAGGAGGCCCGGTAATGACCAGGACCACTGCGATCCCAACGATCCCATGACGGCGGCGCTTTCCCTATGGGACGGCTAGCAGCGCACCGGGCTGACCCGATGTCCAGGGCGGCCCCCCGAGCCAAGTTCGCCCCGGACAGCAAAGCCGTCCGCTCACGCCCTGCCGGAACCGTCCGGCAGGGCGTGCGGGGGAGGACAATTACGACGGCGGTGCTTCTGGCCGCCGCCCTGCTGGCCTCCCGTCTGTGGCTGGTGGAGCCGGTGACGGTCAGTTCCGAGAGCATGGAACCGGTGCTGCCCAAGGGCAGCACCGTGCTGATGTTCAAACCGGGCCCTGCGCTATCCGTCAAAGCCGGAGACCTCGTGGTGTTCACGAGCCCGGAGGACGGGAACCCTGCCGTGAAGCGGGTCATTGCCTTCGGGGGCCAGAGCGTTGCCATCGAGGACTCAGTACTGCTAGTGGATGGAGTGCCGCAGGCCGAGCCGGGGATCGACCACAGCCGCATCGACGGTACCTACTTTGGGCCCGTGACAGTGCCGGCCGGGCAGGTCTTCGTCTTGGGCGACAACCGGGCGCGCTCCATCGATTCGCGCACTTATGGGAGCGTACCGCTGGAAGCACTGCAGGCAACGGTGCTGTGGCCCGCCGGCCGCTGACCCGGCCGCCAATGGCCAAGCCCCGCCAAAAAGACCCGTGCCCGAAAGATAAGTATGCTGGGAATCATCGCGGCCGGCTGCCCAGCCGGCCAAGTGGGCAAGTGCATCTGTGACGGCAGCGGAGGAAGACATGAAAGCATCTGAGACTCTGGCCAGCAATCTTCAGAAGGTCCTCACCGACCTGATCGAGCTTCACGTGCAGGGCAAGCAGGCGCACTGGAACGTGGTGGGCACCAACTTCCGTGACCTGCATCTGCAGCTCGACGAAATCGTGGACAGCGCCCGGCTGCTCGCCGACCAGACTGCTGAGCGCATGCGGTCGCTCCATGCGCTTCCGGACGGCCGGAGCGCCACGGTCTCCGCCGGCACCAGGCTGGAGCAGTATCCTGCCGGCCTGACCGTCACCAAGGACACGGCCAAGCTCATCACCGCGAGGCTGGAACAAACTGTCAAGACAATGCGCGGTGTCCACGACGAGGTGGACGAGGAAGACCCCACCAGCGCTGATCTCCTGCACGAGGCCATCACGCGGCTGGAGCAGCTGGCCTGGATGGTCAACGCGGAAGTGATGCCGGCTTCGGCGTCGGTGACCGCACCGGAACTGACCGGCCCGGAGAAGGCGTAGCACCGCCATGACCCGGCCAACCCGATTGCCGGCAAACCCCTCAGTGGGCAGAAGGTCAAGGCACCTCCTGTCAGAAGTCGCCGCATGAACACCCCGCACCGCCAGTGGCAGCCCGTCCGTCTTAGCCTGGCGCCGGCCCGGACGGCCGGCGCCGAACCGGTGCTGGAGACCGATTCTGTCCTGGAAGAACCGGGGCCGGTATCCGCGTCTGGGCCGGACATCGAGCGGCTGCTGACCGGGGTTGCTGCGGCTGTGGGGGATGTCCCTGCCCTGCTGGCCATCGCCCAGCAGGCCAGCCGTTCCGCGCCCAACCCCGGTGACGGAAGGACAGCCCGGCTCTGGGAACTGCTGGCTTCCGTCGCGGTGGTGGACGTGGCTGCCGCAAGGGTCCTGGAACCGCACCTGGACGCCGGCGCCATCCTGTCCCAGGCGGGACTGCCGGAAGCTTTTACCGGGTCGTGGGGGGTCTACGCAGCCGAGGCCCCTGGCACCCGGCTGGCGGCCACGCCGGCCGCCGACTCCGCTGATGCTCCGTCCGCCAGCGCCGGGAGGCAGTCCCGCAGCGCCGACCGGCCTTCCGCCGGTGAGGCGGAACCCGGCGGGACTGGACCGCGCGGAATAGCCGGCGGCGTGCAGCTGAGCGGCTCCAAGCCCTGGTGCTCGCTGGCCCAGTTCGTGGACCACGCAGTGGTCACCGCGCACACCCAGGCGGGCGGCCGGGCTGCCTTTGCCGTCGACCTCAGGGCGGCGGGCGTGACCTGCGACGTTCCGGAATGGACCAGCCGCGGGCTACGTGAAATCCCCAGCGGAACAGTCCACTTTGATCGGGTTCCGGCCGTCCCGCTTGGCGGCGACGGCTGGTACTTCCGGCGCCCCGGCTTTGCCTGGGGCGGCATGGGCGTTGCCGCGTGCTGGCTGGGCGGCGCCGTGGCACTGGGCCGGCACTTCGAAGCAGCACTCCTGCGGGGAGCCAGGTCCCAGCGCGAACCTGACCAGGTGGCGCTCGCCGCCCTGGGAGAGGTGGACCGGATCCTGGCCTCCACCCTCCAGTACCTCGCCCGGGCAGCCGACGCCGTGGACACCACCCTGCAGGCGGGCGGGGATTCCGATACCGAAATGCCCGACGGCGAGGCCCACATCGAGGGCGGGGTGGGGCTGAACAGCAGCGCGGTCGGCGGGTGGAGCGAGGCGCTCCGTGTCCGCGGAACTGTTGCCGCCGCCGTCGAACGCGTCCAGCTTCTGGTGAGCCAGAACCTTGGGCCCGGCCCGCTGGCCTTCGACGAACGGTACGGCAAGTGCATGGCCGATCTGTCCCTCTATGTGCGGCAGCACCACGCCATGCGGGACGACGCCCAGCTGGGCGCGCTGACCCTCAAAGGGGAACACGCATGGTGACGTTCTCGCACGCGGATGCCGGCACGGACGAAGAGGCCTGGAAAGGCAGCGGCCTGGACACGATCGGCGAACTCCCGCTGGATTCGGCAGAGCTGGCGCGGATGCTGTTCATCGTCCTCGTGGCCCATCCGGATGACGAATCCCTAGGTGCCGGAGGGCTGCTGGCGCGGCTGACGTCCGCCGGCGCGGACGTCGAGGTTTTGCTGTGCTCCGCCGGGGAGGCATCCCACCCAGGTTCGCCCACCACGAGCCCGGAGCGGCTGGCCGCCGTCCGCCGGGAGGAGTTCGCGGCAGCCATGGAGGCGTTCGGGCTGGCCGAGCGCTGGCAGTTCCTGAACCTCCCGGACGGCGAACTGGCGCAGCACCGCGCCGTCATCGCCGAACGCCTGGCGGACGTTATTGGCCGGCGCCCGGAAGCCGGCGGCAGGGCGGCCAGGCGCGGGGCGGCTGGAACCCCCAGTACGCCCCACAGCGGGCTGGTCATTGTTGCCCCGTACCGCGGAGACGGGCACCCGGACCACGACACCTTGGGATCCCTGGCGGCGGAGACCGCCGAAGCCGAAGGCCACGGGCTGTTGGAATACCCCATCTGGTACTGGCTCTGGGCCACGCCCGAAGACCATGCCTGGCGGAGCTGGGTGAGGCTGACCCTGAACAATTCTGAGCAGCAGGCCAAACGCGATGCCCTGCACGCCCACGCTTCCCAGCTGCAGCCGCTCTCCGAGCACCCTGGCGACGAGGTGCTGCTGTCGGAGCAGTTTCTTGCGCACTTTGCCCGGCCTTTTGAGGCCTTCGCCTGGCAGCCTCCGGTCACCGGAAGGCGGAGCGCCCGGGACGCCGAGGCCGTCTTCGACGCCGTGCACCGCAGCGCCGAGGACCCGTGGCGGTACCAGGACAGCTGGTATGAGCAGCGCAAGCGCAGCCTGACGCTCGCCGCGCTCCCTGAACAGAAGTACGACGCCGGCCTGGAAACCGGCTGCTCGATCGGCACCCTGAGTGCGGAGCTGGCAAAGCGCTGCGGGCGGCTCCTCGCCGTCGACGCCAGCGGCGCCGCAGTGACACGCGCCGCCGAACGCCTCGCCGGGTATCCGGGCGCAGAAACCCGGAAACTGACCCTGCCGGAACAGTGGCCGGAGGGCAGGTTCGACCTGATCGTGGTTTCCGAGATGGGCTACTACCTTGCCGCAGCGGAACTGGCGGAGCTGTTCAGCCGGATCTCCGAGTCCCTGGTCCCGGGCGGAACGCTGCTGCTCTGCCACTGGAGGCATCCCATTTCCGGCTGGGAGCTCGACGGCGACGCCGTCCACGCGCTGGCACGGCGCCACTTGCGGTGGACGTCGGCAAGCACTTACCGGGAGCGGGACTTTGTCCTCGAAACCTTCACCGCACCGGAAACAGCACATGACGGCTGATCCCCGGCCGGTCATCAGCCGGGTTGAAGTGGTGATGCCGGTCCATGACGAGGAGCACCACCTGGGGCCCGCCCTGCACGCGCTCCGCTCCGCGGCCGGGGCGCTGCTGCAGCAGCGCCCCGCGACAGCTGTGGGAATCACCGTGGTCCTGGACCACTGCACCGACCGTTCGGCGGAGATCTCAGACCGCTTCGCCGGGACGCACGCCGGAGTGAACACGGACGTACGGGTGCTGCACCGGCGGTTCCGCAATGCAGGTGCCAGCCGTGCCGCTGGGGTGTCAGCAGCCCTTGGGGAGGCCGGCAGCAATCGTTTGGACGGCAGCAATCGTCGGGACGGCGCCGGGTTCCTCGAAACCAGGGGACATCTGGAAACCGCCTGGCACTTCGAAAGTATCTGGCTGGCAAATACCGATGCCGATTCCCGTGTTCCGGAGCACTGGCTCGTACGCCAGTTGGACTTTGCCGACGCTGGATGGGATGTGGTACTGGGATCTGTGGAGCCGGACTCCGCAGGAATGGACCCCGAGCTTCTTCGGAGCTGGCGCCTCCGGCACCCGCTGGAGGAACGGCACAGCAACGTCTATGGTGCCAACCTTGGGGTTCGCGCCTCGGCCTACCGTCAGGCCGGAGGGTTCCCGCCGCTCCGCTCCGCTGAGGACCGCGCCCTGGTGGAACAGTTGCGGGCGAAGGGCTTCCCCGTCATAGCCACGGACAGCACGCGCGTGCAGACTTCCGGGCGGACAGCCGCCCGGGCGCCCCACGGCTTTGGCGCCTACATCCGTGCGCTGGGCGTGGAGACGGCTGGCGCCCTCCCGAGCAGCTGACAGGAAGAGTGCACGGGGACCAGCCTGTAAACCATGCAAAGGTGAACCGGGCAGTTGCCTGACGGCAACTGCCCGGTTCACCTCCGTTGCTGGCTGGCGCCGTTACTGGCTGTCGCCCTTGCCCCGGCGGCTGGCGGCTTCACTGCTGCCGTTACGGCCGCGGTCGTGGTCACGGCCATGCTTGTCAGTGCCGTGCTGGCCGTTATCCTGCTCGCTGTATTTTTCACGCAGTTCGCGGCCCAGCCGGATGTCTTCCTCTTCCTTCTCCTGGAGCTTATCGCTCTTCTTGGTGTCGCGGGGCGGAAGCTGGAGTGTTTCCTCGGCTTCAATGCCCGCCTGCAGCTCCCGGCCACGTTCCATCTCGGCGTCGAACTCGGCGCCAAAAAGCAGCGACATGTTCAGGATCCAGAGCCACAGGAGCATGACGATCACGCCGCCGATTGCGCCGTAGGTCTTGTTGTAGTTGCTGAAGTTGGCAACATAGAAACCAAAGCCCAGCGAGGCAAGCACGAAGATCACCAGGGCGATGAGGGAACCGATGCTCATCCAGCGGAATTTGGGCTGGCGGATGTTGGGGGTGGCGTAGTAAAGGATGGCGATCACCACTATGACCAGCGCAACAATTACCGGCCACTTGGCGATGTTCCACACGGTCACGAACACCCCGCCCAGGCCCATGACATTGCCGACGGCTTCGGCCACCGGACCACTGATGACGAGCATCGCGGCGAGCACCGCCACGATGAGGACGGAAACCACGGTCACGCCGAGCATGGTGCCCCTGAGCTTGACGAAGCCGCGGCCCTCATCCACCTCGTAGATCCGGTTCATCGCCCGGCCGAAGCCTGTGACGTACCCGGAAGCGGACCAGAGTGCCGTCAGGAGACCGATCACCAGGGTGAAGCCGGCGGCCGGTGAGGTGGTCAGCTCCTGGATCGGTCCTTTGATCATGTCCACCGTCGATCCGGGCGCGATGCGCTGGACGATATCCAGGAGTGCCGCCGTCGTCTTTTCTGCCTGGCCAAAGATGCCGAGCAATGACACGAGGGCCAGCAGTGCCGGGAAGAGCGAGAGCACCGCATAGTAGGTGAGTCCGGCTGCGAGGTCAGGGCACTGGTCCGCCGTGAATTCGCGCAGGGTTTTGCGGGCAATGTACTTCCACGACGGCTTGTCCACGTCCGTGGGGCTGTCCGGCTTTCGGGCGTCATCCGGGGCAGGCGCGGTGGCCGCCTTTGCTGTACTTGTTTCCGGGGCTTCTTTGGTCGCCATGAGGCATCCTTTCGTTCGCGGGCAGGACCTGTTCCGGCGTCTCGGATTGTTCCTGCCCGCTATCAGGGGTTCGGGCTCGCGGGTCGTTCTTCAGATGCATCAGCGTGTGGGCCGCCTACTGTCCAGGCGTTCGGCGGGGATTGCGCCGGTCCTGCGTGAGCGGGTCACTTCCCAAGGGGTCGTCGGCCGGCTGCTTCCCGCGCAGCGGATCGTCCGCCATCCGGGTATCCGACTGTGGTGTCTCGGCCAGCTGACCGGAAGCCAAGGGGTTGGGGTCCTGGGCCGGTTCGCCGCTGTGGGGGCTCGCCGCCGCCTGTTCGGGACCGGCGCTGTCAGCACCGGCGGCCGGGGGAGTGCCTGCGGCCTGCAGCCGTTGGTTTTCCGTCATGGTTGATCCCTCTCCAGCATGTCGGGCTGCCGAGTACTACCGGCAACCCCTCGCACTAAAATAGTAAGCATGGTTACTATTAGATAGTAAGTACCCTGATCGCTGCTAGTTCAATCGGCCGCATGCCCAACAGCCTGACCCGGGGCGCAAGTGGCCGGACAGCGGAAAATGACGTGCTGGAAAAGAGAAAGGTGGATCCACGATGGACCCAACTGCCTGGATTTGGATCGTCGTTGTAATCGTCATCATCGCGATTGTCGTGGTGCTTCTGATGTCCAGCCGCAAGCGCCGCGAGGCGTTCCGGCAGAAGCGCGATGAGCAGAACCGCCAGCATGCCGCCGAAATCCGCAGGAAGGCGGAGAACGCTGACCTTGAGGCGCGCGAAAACGAAGCCCGGGCCATGCATGCCAAGGCCGATGCCGAGAAGGCCCAGGTCGAGGCCGCACGGCTCCGCCAGGAGGCCGAGCAGCGGCAGTCCGCTGCCCAGGACTTCCGGACGGATGCCGAGAAGCACCAGTACAAGGCGAACGCGCTGGACCCTGATGTGGACGCGGACGGCAACCGCCGCGACGATGCGCGGGGCATGGGTGAGCGGGAGGGGGCTGCCCAGGACATGGGCTCGCGAGATGACGTGCGGGCGGATGATGCGCCCGACGTTAATGGCCGCCCGGATGCCGACGCGGCCACGGATGCTACCCGGCGGGACACGCCGCGGGAATAGCCGACGTCGGCTGCTGACGCCCGATCGAGTCAAGGCCCGACACAAATCAACCCCTAGGTAATCAGTGCCTTAGCGCCGGCGGGCGAGGCCTAGGAGGCTTCGCCGCGGTTCGAGCGGCGGAGACCCCTGCACGCCGGCGCCTTTCCCCATGCCGTCAATCACCTCGCGGATGGCCTCCAGCGACGACGTTTGCGGCTCCCAGCCAAGCTCGCTCCGGATCCGGCGCGTGTCCATGATCGGCGCGCCGGCCGCCATCTCCACCCATCCCGAATCTGTTTGCTGCAGCCGCAGCCGCCAAGTGGCGCCAACAAAGTCGTGCATCGCGCGGACCGGGACCGGCAGGACCCTCTTGGCGGAAAAGAGCCCGGCCAGGTTTTGCGGCGTGATCACCGGCTCGGCCGCCACATTGAAGGCTCCGCTGGCCCTGCCCTCGAGTACGCGCCAGTACGCGTCCGCAACGTCGTCGGCATGCACCGCCTGGAAGACCAGCTCTTCCGGAATCGGCAGTATTGGCAACGCCGGCCGGCGCGGAACGAAGCGTGGGTGAACCCAGCCCAGGAAGTACCTCCCGATTTCGCTGCCGGCCTTGGCCTGGAAGATGAGCCCGGGGCGCAGCCTGGCCACGGCAACCGAAGGATTCTCCACCGCGAACCTGTCCAACAGCCTTTCCTGCTCGGCCTTATGCCGGCTGTAATGTGAGCCCTCCATGCCGCCGGCAGGCCAGGTCTCGTCCACGCGGCGGTCCTTGGGCGCCTTGCTGTAGGCCCCAACCGAGGAGGCGCAGACAATATGGCCCACTCCAGCTTCCCTGGCGGCCGCCAGCATGTTCGCCGTGCCGGTGACATTCGTGCGGTGCAGCAGTTGGAGGTCGCGGTTCGGCTGGATCTGCCAGGCCAGGTGCACCACCGCGTCGGCACCGGTGAAGGCCCTGGCCAGGTCCTGCACCGCACCCTCTGCGCCCACGTCCAGGGCGTGCCAGTCGACGCCGGTATAAGGCTGCTGCGACGTGTCCGGCATGCGGCGGCTGATGCCCACCAGCTCCAGCCCGTCCCGGTGTTCCTGCCTGGCCTTCTGTAACCTGCGCAGGAGTGCCGTCCCTGCATTGCCGCTGGCGCCCGTGATCGCTATACGCATGGGATGCTCTTCCTCGTTGCCGTGGAACGTTCCGGCCAGGACGTCCGACGACGGGCCCTGGCCGTGGTGCTTGGTTCGAGCCTAGCGCCTCGAACCATTGTGTAATAAGCACGCTTATGATTTCCTTCTTCTAAGTCTTGCCGCAGGCTTTCTCGACCTCCCCATCGAAGGAACCCCCGACAATGCCAGAAACCCCGCCCTCCCTGTCCCTGACCGGCAACAGTCACGCAGAATCCCAGCAAGCGCCCTCGTTAGCGCCCCAGACGGGGCGGCTGCACGACGCCTTCCAGAACCAGCTGGTGCTCAATTACCTGGACCTCGCGGAGTCGCTCGCCTCGCGTTATGCAGCCCGCGGAAGGGAGCGCTCAGACCTGGTGCAGGTTGCCTATCTGGGACTCGTCAAGGCTGCCCGTCGCTTCGATGAGGAAAAGGGCGAAAGTTTCCCTGCTTATGCCGCCCCCACCATCAGCGGCGAACTCAAGCGCTTTCTGCGGGACCGGTGCTGGACCGTCCGGCCGCCGCGGCACATCCAGGATGTCCGGACGCAGCTCCTGCATACCGCCCCTGACCTGGCCCAGTCGCTGGGGCATGTTCCCTCGGCGCAGGAGCTCGCCAGCGAACTGGGCGTCACGCAGGCTGACGTCCGGGAGGCCCAGGCAGCAGGCAGCAGCATGCATCCCGACTCGCTGGACAGCCCCGATCCCTGGGGCGGACCGACGATGGGCGAGGGGCTTGTCTCACAGGACCAGCCGCTTGAGCACCTTGAGGAACTCGTGTGCCTCAATGAGGCCATCCAGGAACTGGAGCCTGACGACCGGGAGATGCTGTACCGGCGGTACTACCGCGAGGAGACCCAGGTAGAGCTGGGCAAACGGTTCGGCATCTCCCAGATGCAGGTCTCCCGGCGCCTCTCCCGGATCCTGGTCTGGCTGCAGCACCGGCTGCTCGACGAGGAGGACCAGAACTCAGACGGGGCCACCGGGGAGCGGGCCACTGGAGCCAGGGCCCGCGCGGATCAGGCGAGCGGGAGCTGCGCGACGGCCGCCAAAACATCCTGCACCGAAACGGCCAGCAGCGCCGGGTCCGGGGTGGCCGCGAACGTGTCGCCGCGGCGCGCCTGAGCGTCTGTCAGCACAATGTGAGGCCCCGACGGCGGCCCCCAGACCTCTGCAGGGGCCGGACCGAAAAGCACCACCGAGGGCCGGGAATAGGCGGAGGCGAGGTGCGCCGCACCGGTGTCGGCTGACACCACCAGCCGGGCCTCCGCAATGGCTGCCATGAATTCGGCCAGCCGCAGCCGCCCCGCCAGAACGCACTCCTCCGGGAGCCGCGCCAGCCGTGCAACGTCGAGTGCCCGCTGCCGTTCCGCAGGGCTGCCGGTGAACACCACCCGGTGACCATCCTCCGTGAGGGCGCGTGCCACTTCGGCAAACCGGTCTTCGGGCCACAGCCGGCTGCCGTACGCGGCACCGACGTGCAGCACCGTGGCGTCCGGGCAGGGGCTGGGAACGGCGGGCGGGAGGAGACGGAAATCGTCCGGTTCGGCGTCGATGCCGTGCCACTGCAGCAGCCTGGTCCAGCGCTCGCGCTCATGGATTTCCTCCAGCCAGGCCGGTCCAGGCCGTTCGGACGTCCGGTGGCCAACGATGGTCCTGGGCCGGACGGCGGCGAGCCGGGCCTCGCTCTCGGGTCCGCTGCCGTGCAGGTTCACGGCGATGTCCACCGTGCCTGCCTCGACGGGAATCGGAACGTCCAGGCCATGGGTCGGGAGCAGTTCGTAGCCGCCCACCAACTCCAGGGCATCTTCTAGCCAGTCCTGGGCCGCGTAGAGCAGGCGGTGCCCGGGATATGCGCGACGCAGGGCCCGGAGCGCCGGCACGGCAACCAGCAGGTCACCAAGCTTCAGTGCCCGCAGCACCAGCAGGACCGGTTGTTCGTGCTTGCCGTTTGATGCTTCCACTGCCGTCCTTCCGCTCCTTGGGTTGGCTCTGCTGGACCGCCTGTCGAGGAGTCTAGCCGAGAAGAAGTGTGCGGCGGGTTGTTTAGGTCCCGGCCGCTCGGGGAACGGAGGGGGTATGGCTAGCAACGCTCCTTCGCTCAAGGCTGTGCTGTTCGACCGGGACGGCACCCTCGTGGTTGACGTGCCGTACAACGGGGATCCGCGGCGGGTTGAGCCGTACCCGGGTGCGCGGAAAGTCCTCGATCAAGTGCGCAGCCGAGGACTGGCCACCGGCGTCCTGAGCAACCAGTCCGGCATCGCCCGGGGCCTGTTGACGGCAGCGGAAGTCAATAGCGTGAACGCGCGGGTGGAGGACCTGCTGGGTCCCTTTGACATCTGGGAAGTCTGCCCGCACGGGGCCGGGGACGGCTGCCTGTGCCGTAAGCCGGCCCCGGGCATGATCCACAGCGCCTGCCGGCGTCTGGGCATCGAGCCGTCGGAGGCGGCCTTCATCGGTGACATCGGCAGCGACGTCGAGGCCGCCGCGGCTGCCGGTGCTCGGGGCGTCCTGGTTCCCACTCCGCAGACCCGGGCCGAGGAAATTGACGCCGCCCGCGAGGTTGCCGCGGACCTCGAGCAGGCGGTCACCCTGCTGCTCCAGGGACCGGCATGAGCAGGGTCCTTGTGGCCCGGTTGGACAGCGTCGGTGACGTCCTCCTGGCGGGCCCGGCAGTCCGGGCCGTGGCGAACGGGCGGCGGGCCGACGGCGGCAGCTCCAACGACGTCGTCGTGCTTTGCGGCCCCCAGGGCCACGCGGCAGCCTCGCTGCTGCCCAACGTTGCGGACGTTTTTGCCTGGGACACCCCGTGGATCAGCAATCCCGCCCCTCAAGTGACCGGCCCCCATCTGGACTCGCTGGTGAACTTTGTCCGGAACTCCCGCATCACAGAATCGGTCATCCTCACCTCCTTCCACCAGTCGCCGCTTCCCCTGGCTCTCCTGTTGCGGCTGGCCGGCGTGGAGCGCATCACCGGGGCCTCCACCGACTATGCGGGCTCGCTCCTGGACGTCCGGCTGAAACCCGGCGAGGACTTTCCTGAGGACCAGCCGGAGGCCGTGCGGGCTCTGGGCATCGCCCGGGCTGCGGGCTTCCAGCTGAAGACGGGCGACGACGGAAAGCTCATGGTCAAGGACGCACCAAACATCCGGCACCTGGTGGGGGACGGCCCCTACGTGGTGGTCCATCCAGGGGCAACGGTCCCTGCCCGGGCCTGGCCTCCGCTCCACCATGCTGCGGCCGTGGAACTGCTGGAGGGCGCCGGCCACCGGGTGGTGGTAACCGGCGGACCGGGGGAGACTGCCCTCACGGCAACGGTGGCCGGCCCCTCCGCCATCGATCTGGGCGGCCGGACGGACCTGTCGACGCTGTCCGGTGTCCTGGCCAACGCGGACGCTGTGGTCACCGGAAACACCGGCCCCGCACACCTGGCCGCCGCCGTCGGAACGCCGGTGGTGAGCCTGTTCTCGCCTGTTGTTCCGGCCGTCCGCTGGGCACCGTACGGCGTCCCGCTGGAACTGCTGGGAGACCAGAACGCGCCGTGCCGGCTCAGCCGTGCACGCATCTGTCCGGTACCGGGACATCCCTGCCTGAGCTCCGTCTCGCCGGAACAGGTGGTGGAAGCGGTCGAACGCCTGCTGAGCGGTGTCTCCTCGCTCAGCACACGGAGAAAGGTCCGGAAACAATGAGAATCCTGCTCTGGCACGTCCACGGCTCGTGGACGGACGCCTTCGTCCGCGGCAGGCACGAATACCTGCTGCCTGTGCTTCCCGGCGGCGGCCCCTGGGGCCTGGGCCGGGCTGGCCGGGACTGGCCCGCTTCCGTGCGGGAGGCCGCCCTCGCGGAGCTGGACGCCGGCAGCATTGACGCCGTCGTGCTCCAGCGGCCGGACGAAGCCGCAGAAGTGACGCGCGTCCTGGGCCGCCGGCCCGGCGTCGATCTTCCCGCTGTGTACGTGGAACACAACACCCCCAAGGGCGATGTTCCCTTCACCGTGCATCCGCTCGGCGAGCAGCGCGGCATCCCGATCGTCCATGTGACCCACTTCAACGAGCTGTTCTGGGACAGCGGCCGGGCACCGACCAAGGTCATCGAGCACGGCATCGCGGACCCCGGCCACCTCTACACAGGCGAGGTTCCGGAGCTGGGCGTCGTGGTCAACGAACCGGTGCGCCGCGGACGCGTGACCGGCACGGACCTGCTGCCCCGCTTCGCCACCGCAGCCCCGCTTCAGGTCTTCGGCATGGGGGGCGACGGGCTGGCCGAGGCCACCGGCATCCCGGCGCCCCGCCTCACCGTCCGGGGCGATCTGAAAACCGCGGAGCTCCACCGTGAGTTGGCCCGCTGCCGTGCCTACCTCCACCCGCTCCGTTGGACCTCGTTGGGGCTGGCGCTGCTGGAGGCCATGCACCTGGGCATGCCGGTCCTGGCGCTGGCAACCACCGAGGCGTCACGGGCCGTCCCGCCCGAGGCGGGCTGCATCTCCACCGACGTGGAAGAACTGCGCCGGTGTGCCCGTCTTCTGGTCAATGATCCGGAGGAGGCCCTACGGCGGGGCAAGGCTGCGCGGGAGGCCGCGCTTGAGCGCTACGGGCTTAAGCGTTTCCTGGCGGACTGGGACGAGGTGCTGGCGGATCTGGTGCCGGCGGGACCGGAGCTTTCAGGACCGGGACTGGAGCTTTCAGGACAGGGCGGCATGCCAAGGGGGAAGTCTTCGGAGGGAGTGGCATCGGAGGGTGCAGCTTTGAAGGGGTCCGGACCGGATGCCCTGTCCGCGGCGCGAGAAGGGAATGCACATTGAAGATCTCAATGATTTCGGAACACGCCAGTCCTTTGGCCGCGCTCGGCGGAGTGGATGCGGGCGGCCAGAACGTCCACGTCGCCGCCCTGTCGTCGGCCCTGGCCCGGCGGGGACACCGGGTGACGGTGTACACGAGGCGCGACGCAGCGGACCTGCCAACGAGGGTGCGGGTGCATCCCCGGCTCGAGGTGGTCCACGTGGATGCCGGGCCGGCCGAACATGTGCCCAAGGACGAACTGCTCCCCTTCATGGGTGCGCTGGCGGACGGGGTGGTCCAGGACTGGGGTGACTCGCCGCCGCACGTGGTGCACGGCCACTTCTGGATGTCCGGCGTAGCCGCGCTAAACGCTGCCCGCCGGGAGCCGGGCGGTTTCCGGGTTCCCGTGGTGCAGACCTTCCACGCACTGGGCACGGTCAAGCGCCGACACCAAGGCGCCGCCGACACGAGCCCGGCAGAGAGGCGCTTCCTTGAACCGTCCGTGGGCCGGTCCGCTGACCGCATCGTGGCCACGTGCTCCGACGAGGTCTTCGAGTTGAGGGCGATGGGGATTGACACGCGACGGGTTTCCATCGCTCCCTGCGGGGTGGACCTGGACCTCTTCTCCAGCGATGGCCCGGCCGACGCCCCTGCCCGTTCGCACCGGATCCTGTCCGTGGGCCGGCTGGTTCCGCGCAAGGGCGTGGACCTGGTGATCCGCGCGCTGCCGTACCTGCTGAAGGCGGGGTTCGACGACGTCGAGCTGCTGATCGTGGGTGGCGGGGCGGACGCGGGCGGCCAGGAGCCTGAGGCGCGCCGGCTGCTGGACCTCGCCCGGGACCTCGGTGTGGCGGGCCATGTGGAGCTTCGGGGCCAGGTGCCCAGGGAGGCGATGCCCGGAATTTTCAGAAGTGCGGATGCCGTGGTCTGCACTCCCTGGTACGAGCCCTTCGGCATTGTTCCCCTGGAGGCCATGGCCTGCGGTGTTCCGGTGGTCGCCGCTGCGGTGGGAGGACTGACGGACAGCGTGGTGGACCGCGGAACCGGCCTGCACGTCCCGCCAAAGGACCCCGAAGCCATTGCGGAGGCTGTCGGCACGCTGCTGGACAGCCCGGACGTTCGCGCGAAACTCGGACGGGCCGGCGAGCGGCGGGCGAAGGCCCGCTACTCCTGGAACAGGGTGGCCGCCGAAACGGAAAAGGCCTATCAACTGGCAATCGCCGGCACCGCGGAGGCCGGAAGCCTGGAACCGATGGAAGGAGCGGCACTGTGACTCCGGAATCCCTTCGGGAGGCTGAGCTTCCTGCCCTGCACCGGGTTGGTATTTCCTCCCCGGACACGCTCGCCACCCGCGTCCCGGCCGGGCCTGAGGCGAGTGCGGGCTCGCGGGAGGCAGTGCGGACCCACCTGGAAAACGTCCTGCCCGCCCTGCGGTCCCTGGAAAGCCAGGCCGACAGGCTGGCCGGCTGGGGCGTGGAGCTGGCCCAGCGCCTGCTCAGCGGACAGAAGCTGCTCGCTGCTGGGAACGGCGGGTCCGCGGCCGAAGCGCAGCACCTGACCGCGGAGCTCGTGGGCAGGTTCGACGGCGAGCGGATGCCCTTTTCCGCGATCTCCCTGCATGCGGAAAGTTCGGCGGTCACGGCCATAGCCAATGACTACGGCTACGCAGAGCTCTTCGCTCGGCAGGTCCGCGCCCACGGCAGGTCGGGGGACATCCTCGTGCTGCTGTCCACGAGCGGCCAGAGCCCCAACCTGCTCCGTGCCGCCGAGGCGGCGGCCAGGCTGAACGTGACCACGTGGGCCCTGACCGGGCCTGCGCCCAACCCGCTGGCGTCCTGCTGCGATGATGCCGTGGCGATCGATGCCATCTCGGCCAATGCGCAGGAGGGACACCTGATTGCACTGCACGCCATGTGTCGGGCCTTTGAAGCCGAGGTGGACCGCAGGGGCCAGGGCAGTCCCGGGCCGGAGGCTGATCGCGGATGAGGATTACAGTGGTGGGCGACGTTTTGCTGGACGTGGACCTTTCCGGTGAGGCAACACGGCTGTGCCCGGACGCGCCGGTGCCGGTGGTGGACGTTTCCGACGTCCGGCGCCGCGCCGGCGGAGCCGGACTTGTGGCCCGGATGCTGGCGCAGGACGGCCACCGGGTCACCCTGGTGACCGTGCTTTCCGACGACGACGCCTCCCTGGCCCTGGAACGCGCGCTCGCCGGGGTTCGGGTTGTCTCCGGGCCCTCCGGCGTGAGAACGCCTGTGAAGACCCGGGTCCGGGCGGGCCGCCAGCCGGTGGTGCGGGTGGATGAGGGGTGCGAGCGGCCGGCGGTGCCGGCGGCCACCGCAGGCATGCTCCGCGCGCTGGACCAGGCCGGGGTGATCATCGTGGCCGACTACGGCAGAGGGGTTGCCGCTAATCCGGAGATCCGGGGGTTGCTCGAGGCCCGCGCCGCCGACATTCCTATTGTGTGGGACCCGCACCCCTCCGGCGCCGTGCCGGTGCCCGGCGTGGCCGTGGTGACCCCCAATCTGTCCGAGGCCGCCAAGGCCGCTGGTTCCGGCAGCGGAACGCCTGCGGCGGTTGCCGCCGTCGGCAACGCCGTAGGCAAAACACTGCTGGACCGCTGGCAATGCCAGGCGGTCCTCGTGACCATGGGGGAGCAGGGCGGCCTGCTGTCCGGGCGCGACACGCCACCCGTGACCATACCGGCCCCTCCCACCGAGGTCACCGATCCCTGCGGCGCCGGCGACCGGCTCGCAGCCAGCCTGGCCGTGCACCTGGCGGAGGGCCGAAGCCTCAGAGACGCCGCGGAACTCGCGATCAACGAGGCCGCCGCCTTCCTCGGCGCCGGCGGAGTGGCCTCCCTGCCGGACCGCCACCGGCCAGTCTGGCACCACATCCGCGAGGAGGACGCCGTCGGCCTTGCCCGGCGGGTGCGCGCCGGCGGCGGAACCGTCGTGGCCACCGGAGGCTGCTTCGACCTGCTGCATGCCGGCCATGCCCGCACGCTGGCGGCCGCCAGGGACCTCGGCGACTGCCTGATCGTGTGCCTGAACTCGGACGAGTCGGTGCGCCGGATCAAGGGCGAGCAGCGGCCCATCGTGAGCCAGCAGGACCGGGCCGAGCTCCTGCTGGCACTCGAGTGCGTGGACGCCGTCCTGGTTTTCGGGGAAGACACCCCGGAGGCCTGCCTGGAAACGCTGCGGCCGGACATCTGGGTGAAGGGCGGCGACTACCGTGCCGCAGAGCTGCCCGAGGCCGGCCTGGTCGAGAGCTGGGGAGGGCGCTGCATGACGGTGCCGTTCCACCAGGCCCGGTCCACGTCCGTCCTCGCGGACGCCCTGGCAAAGGTCAGCTGAACCGCATCACGATCTTGTATTAGACCCGAATGAAAGGAACACCATGACTGAATCGACTATCCGGCCCGGCCGGGTCCTGGTAACCGGCGGTGCCTCCGGACTGGGGGCAGCCGTCGTCGACGCCGTGCTGAAAGCCGGGGGAACCCCCGTGGTGCTTGACCGGGACATCCGGAATGTGGCCGCGGCGAAGGCGTTCGAGGTGGACGTCTCGGACCGCATTGCCGTGACCGAAGCTGTCCGGCAGGCAGCCGAGACCCTGGACGGGCTGGATGCCGTGGTCACCGCTGCCGGGATTGACCGGTGCGGAAAGCTGGAAGACGTGGCAGCGGATGAATGGGAACGCGTCATCGGCGTCAACCTGATGGGCACGGTGTCAGTGGTCCGCGCGGCCCTTCCGTACCTGAAGGAGTCCCGCGGAAGGGTGGTCACCATCGCGTCCACTCTGGGCAAACGGGCCCTGCCGGAGGCCACCGCCTACTGCGCCTCAAAATTCGCGGTGGTGGGTTTCAGCCATTCGCTGGCGGCCGAAACCGGCGGCGAGATCGGCGTGACCACCATGATTCCCGGCGGCATGAAGACGCGCTTCTTCGACGACCGCGCCGAGCAGTACAAACCGCAGGACGACTCACGACTGAACGATCCCGGCAATGTGGCTCAGGCGATTCTGTTCGTGCTGTCCCAGCCCACCGGCTGCGAGGTCCGCGAAATGCTTATTTGCCATGAGGAAGAGGGTTCGTGGCCGTGAGTTGGAGGACATCCTCGTAGACTTCCGCGGGTTCGACGGCCTTCACGGTGGACTCGTCATGGGGGCACCGTGGGGCCGTCCACCCGACCTGGGTGACGTCCACGCCGCACACCGGGCAGCGCGTGACCCAGCCGAGATGGACCCGGTGCATGCTCCGGCCCAGCGGGGCAGCGTTGATGGCGTTGCCCGCCCAGTAAACGCCCACCGTGGGGGTGCCAAGGGCCTGGGCCAGGTGGCGCGGACCGCTGTCGTTAGCCACCACCACGGCGCTCCGCGCCAGCAGCGCGGCAAGCCCGCCGAGGCTGAGTTTTCCGGCCAGTGACTGTACAGCCGGCCGCGACTGCACGGCCGGCAGTGCCGTGCCGGACCCGCCTGTACTCGACTGGTCTGGCTGGGAATGTTCGACGGTGAGTTCAACCACCGTCTCGGCCAGCTCCTTTTCGCTGCTGTCGCCCACCACAAAAACCCGGAAGCCGTCGCCGGCCGCCTTGCGGGCCACCGCGGCAAAGCGCTCGGCCGGCCAGCGGCGGCGCGGGTCCGTCGCACCCGGGTGGATCACCAGCACGCGCTGATGCCCGGGTCCGCCGTCGGCCTGTGGGCTGCCGTCGCCCTGCCGGGCCCCGGCATCGGCCAGCCCAGCCCGGACATTCTCAAATGGCAGCTCCTGCTCGAGCTGCTGGCCAAACTCCGGCAGCGCCTCGAGCCTGGATTCCAGCTCACGGGGAGGTGCCCCGGCGAATCCAGCAACCTCGAGGGCCCGGAGCGGCTCGTGCTGGTAGTAAACGTAGGGCACGGTCCGCTCCAGCGCGGTGGCGTCCGGGGTTCTGGTGCCCACGGTGTGGCGGGCTCCGAGGCGGAGCAGGAAGGGATTTGAGTAGCGGCCGCCGCCATGGAGCTGGACGGCCAGGTCAAAGTTCTTGGCGCGCATCGCGGAAAAGAACCGTTCCAGTTCGTCGTCGTCTTCCGGCCCCGGGCGGACCCCCTCGGAAAACGGCAAGATCACCGTCTCATCCACCGGCCCCGCTACCTGGGACAGAAGCTCAGCCTGCACCGGCGTGCACAGCAGGGTGACGCTGGCGCCAGGATAGGCGGCCTTCAAAGCTGCCACCGCCGGGAGCGCAAACATCAGGTCACCCAGCCCGCCGCCGCGGAGAACGGCGATGCGGGAGACACCGCTGAAGGGTTCCAAAACCGGGCCGATTCCTTGCCCCGTGATGCGTGCTCCGCCGAAGTCGGCGTTGAAGAGTTCCATGGTGTCAGCCCTCTCGGCTCCGGACCTTTCAGGTCGGGATGGGTTCAGGTCGGGATGGGTTCAGTGGAGCCACCCTACGGTGCATCGGCCCAGTATTGCCACCTCAGGATGCCCGGGCCGCGAGTTCCCTGCCCACCCGATACAACCCGGCCCGCGGGCTCGGAAAACTCCTGCCGTCTGAGCGTGTAAAGCCTTCGAAGCTGGGGTACGGATCACCTCAGAGAGGGCGGGAACGGACGCCCGGCAACACTGAGCAGCATGCCAAGGACCAGTGTCTTAAGAGCAGTGTCTTGAGGCCAGCGTCTGGAGACCCAGCGCCTGTAGCCCCGGTGCACAGGCCATCCCAGTGAGGAGCCACATGCAATCGACCATCGCCAGCGAGCTGGCCAACGCGGAAGATACGCTCACCATCCTGAACCCCCGAAGCGGGGAAACCGTCGGCGGCCTTCCCGTCGCCGGCGCAGACGATGTGGCAGGTGCCGTGGCGGCTGCCCGCGCCGCCCAGCCCGGCTGGGCTGCCACGCGCCCGGGGGAGCGTGGCAAGCAGTTGCGCGAGGCCGCCCGGGCGCTCGAGGCAGCCGCCGCCGGGCTTGCTGAACTGAACGCGCAGGAGACAGGCCGGCCGGTGGACGAGGCCCTGGCCGGCATTGCCGCCGGTGTCTCCACGCTGGAGCAGTATGCAGAGCTCGGACCCTTACACCGCGGGCACAGCCTGCGCGGCAACGTGCTCGCAGCGGACTACACCGTCGCCGAGCCCCGCGGCGTGGCTGTCCTGCTGACCCCGTGGAACGATCCCGTCGCGGTGGCCTGCGGGCTCATCGGCGCCGCCCTGGTCACCGGGAACACCGCCATTCATAAACCGAGCGAGCGCTGCCCGCACCTGGGAAGGCTGTTGGGGGAGGCGCTGGCGCCGGCATTTCCGCCCGACGTGCTGGTCACGCTGACCGGCGGGGCCGGCGTCGGGATCCTCCTGACGCAGCAGCCGGACGTTGATATGTTCGCCCACGTCGGTTCCAGCGCAACAGGTGACCTGATTGCGCGGGCGGCTGTGCTGACGGGCGCCCACGTCATCCGGGAAAACGGCGGGAACGATCCGCTGCTGGTGGATGCGGACGTGGATCCCGGCTGGGCCGCGGAACAGGCGGCGATCGGGGCCTTCAGCAACAGCGGACAAATCTGCACATCGGTTGAGCGGATCTACGTCCACCGGTCCATCGCCGAACCGTTTTGCCAGGCGCTCGCCGGCCAGGCCCGGGACCGGAACACTCAACATCGGCTTGCGCCCCTCGTGGACACCAGGATGCGGGACACCGTCCACCGGCACGTGGCCGAGGCGCTGCAGCTGGGCGCCGGGGCGCTGGAGGGCGGCGAGGTCCCGGACGGGCCCGGAGCCTTCTATCCGGCGACGGTCCTCGTGGACTGCACCGACACCATGGACGTCATGGCCGAGGAAACGTTCGGCCCGGTGGCCCCGGTTCGCGTGGTGGACAGCTTCGAGGAAGGGCTCGCCCTTGCGGCGGCCGGCCGATACGGACTGGCCGCAACAGTCCTGACCGGCAGCATCGCCCACGCCCAGCAGGCCATCGCCACGTTGCAGGTGGGGACGGTTAAGGTCAACGAGGTGTTCGGTGGCGCACCGGGCGGGGCCGCGCAGCCCCGCGGCGAGAGCGGTCACGGGTTTGGCTACGGTCCCGAGCTCCTGGACGAATTCACCCGGGTCAAGGTAGTGCACATCGCTGCGCCGCCAGCCAATGAAACCCAAGGGGAAGCGTCGTGACGGCCCCGGCACCCGGCGTCGGGGGACTCCCGGCGGACGACGGCACCTCCCAGCTTTCCAAACCGGAGAGTTTGGAACCCCGGCTTTCGGAGCCCCAGCTTTCCGAACCGGTGCTTTCCCAACAGCGTGGCCTTGCGGCGTGGCTGCCCCGGCGGCTGGCCCAGGAACGGCCTGCCGTTACTGTGGTTGGCGACTTCATGCTCGACGGCTGGTGGACCGGCACGATCGACAGGATGTGCCGCGAGGCCCCGGCTCCGGTGGTGGACATCGCCCGCCGCAACTTTGCCCCCGGCGGTGCCGCCAACACGGCCATGAATTTGGCTGCCCTGGGTGCGAGCGTGAGCGTGGCAGGAATCATCGGGACGGACGACGCCGGTGCGGAACTTAGGCGTCAGCTGGTCGCCGCGGGCGTGGATACCAGCTTGCTCTCGGGGCACCCGGACATGGTCACCACCACCAAGATCCGGATCAGCAGCGGCGGCCAGGTTCTCCTGCGCTTCGACGACTCCGCGGCAGCTGTTCCGCCCGACGCCCTGGCGACGTTCGAAGCGGCGGTTCCCGCCGCCGTCGGACGCCGGAATGCGGTGGTGATCTGCGACTACGGAACGGGTGTCCTCGCGGAACCGGTCCGCCGCCGGCTGATCGAATCCCTTGCCCGGCGCGGACAGGACACCCTTGTGGTGGTGGACGCGCACGATCCCCGTCCGTGGGCGCCGCTTGGGCCGGACCTGGTCACGCCCAACGCGCAGGAGGCGGCCAGGATGCTGGACCTCCGGCTCGGCAGCGGGCCCGAACGCGCCGCGGTGGTGACGAAGCACGGCGGCGAGCTGCTGCAGGCGACGGGGGCACGCGCCGTCGTGGTCACGCTGGACCGGGACGGAACGGTTCTCATCCCGGCGGCCGGAAACCCGCACCGGACATGGGCACGGCCCGCCACCGAGAAGCAGGCCTCCGGCGCGGGTGACACGTTCGTGGCGGCATTGACCCTCGCCCGTGCCGCCGCGCTGCCGCTGACGGCCAGCCTGGACCTGGCGCAGGCGGCCGCGGATGTGGTGGTCCACCATCCCGGGACGTCGGTCTGCGGTACGGACGAGCTGGGCCGCTACCTGGAAAGCTTCGCTGACACCGCCCTGGCGGCCGATGAACTGGAGAGGCATATCCGTGCCCACCGCAGCGACGGGCAGCGCGTGGTGCTGACCAACGGCTGCTTCGACGTCCTGCACCGCGGGCATACGCGCTACCTGAACCAGGCCAAGCAGCTCGGCGACATCCTGGTGGTGGCGCTCAACAGCGACGACTCCGTCCGGAAGCTCAAGGGGCCGGACCGTCCCATCAACAGCGTGGCGGACCGCGCAGCCGTGATTGCCGCCTTGAGCTGCGTGGACTACGTGACCGTCTTCGATACCCCGACGCCGATTCCCCTGATCGAACAGTTGCGGCCCGAAATCTACGCCAAGGGCGGCGACTACACCCCGGAGATGCTGGCCGAAACCGGGGCCGTGGAGGCCTACGGCGGCACGGTCACGATCCTCGACTATGTGGCTGAACGTCCCACCACGGCCATGGTCCAGCGCATCCGCAACGGCGAGGGAGCGCCCGTGCCGGAAGCGTAGACGCGCTGCCGGGGCGGGGAGCGAGATCAAGGGCGCCCCGCGGTCAACTAGGCTTAAAGCATGACGGAAGCGGCGGGGAACTGATGGCACGGCGCATCAAGCCAGGTGGGAAGCCAGGAGCCAAAGCGGCCACCAAATCAGGAGGCAGAAAAGGCGCCGCAGCCGCCGCGGACGTGCTGGAAGTATCCAGGGGAGCGCGTCCTGGTGGACCCGTTGAGGGCGTCTACTACATCGACACCGGCGACTGCGAGCTCATCGCCGACCAGGACAACTCCACCGGCTGGCTCCTGCGCATCAACGGCGTGATGAGTTCGCACATCGACCTTGCCGATCCGTTGTTCCTCGACTTCGAATACATGCGCTGGATGTCCGCGCTCATCGAGTCCCGCTGGCCACCGGAAACCAAGCCCAGGCTGCGGGGTCTGCATTTGGGCGGCGGAGCGTGCTCGCTTGCCCGCTACTTCCACGCCGCCTATCCGGACGCGCGGCAGGTGGTGGTGGAACTGGACGGGAAGCTTGCCGAATACGTCCGCGGCTGGTTCGACCTTCCCAAGGCCCCGTTGCTGCGGCTGCGCGTCGGCGAGGCCCGCGCCGTGACGGAAACCCTCACCCCGGACACCCGCGACTTCATTATCCGGGACGTCTTCGCTGGCGCGGTGACGCCCTCACCGCTGACCACGGCCGAGTTCAACGGGCACGTGCGCCGGGTGCTCGCCCCCGGCGGTATCTATGTGGTGAATTCGGGGGACGGCCCGGACCTGAAGAATGCCCGTGAGGATGCGGCCACCATCGCGGCCGCGTTCGAGCACACCATCATCATTGCGGACCCTGCCATGCTGAAGGGGCGCCGCTACGGCAACATGGTGATGGCCGGCAGTGACCAGCCGTTCGACGACGATCCGCAGCTCGCGCGCCGGCTCCTGGGCGGGGCAGTCCCCGCCCACATGTGGAACGATGCCAAGGTGCGGGCCTTCGCCGCCGGGGCCCGGGTGCGCCACGACCGCGGGCCGCGTGCAGAGACCAAACCCAGGATGGACGCCCCGCCGCCCGCAGATCCCGGGCCGTCTACTGAGCCCGCAACAATCGCCGACCCCGGGTCTTCCCTTCAGTCGGCGGCTGAGCCGCCGCGTCCCTGACCCAGCAGCCACTCCCGGTGCGCCGTGGTTTGTTCACGCAGCGCCGTCACCACTGCGGCGACGGCGGGGCGGCGCATCGAGTCGGGGCGCAGCACCATCCAGTAGGGCAGCCGTTCGGCGATGTTCACGGGCAGCAGGCGCACCAGGTCCTCGTGCCGGTCGGCCATGAAACAAGGGAGAAACCCGACGCCGGCTCCGGCCCGGGTGGCCTCGACGTGCACGAACACGTTGGTGGAGCTGACGCTGTCGCGCATGGCCGGCACCAGCCGCCGCGGTGCATCGAGGTCGTCCACCTGCAGCATGGAGTCCACGAAGTACACGAGCGGATGCGCCGTCAGGGCCTCCACCGACTCCGGCATCCCGTTGGCCTCGATGTAGGCGCGGGAGGCGTACATGCCGAGCTCGTATTCGCCCAGCCGGAACGCCTCGGCCCGGTGCACCTGGGGCTCGCCCACCACCACCTCGATGTCCAGTCCCGAGCGCTGCTGGAGCGCCCGGCGCGTGACGGTGACGATCTCCACGCTGAGCCCCGGGTGGTCCCGGCGCAACCGCGCCACCGCCGGCGCCGCGATATAGGCGCTGAAGCCGTCGGTCGCCGTCATTCGTACGACGCCGGTGATCGGGTCAGGCGGGCGGCCTGACGGTCCCAGCGCGCGCACCGCGGTTTCCACCTGCTCAGCAACCAGCACAGCCTGGGCGCCGAGCTCCGTCAGCTCCCAGCCCCCGGAAGCCCGGGCGAGGACCCTGCCGCCCAGGGCTTTTTCCAAAGCGGCGATCCGGCGTGAAACGGTGGTGTGGTTTAGTCCAAGGACCTGCGCCGCAGCGGTGAATTTTGCCGAACGGGAGACGGCGAGCAGCACCAGCAGGTCATCCGGGTTGGCATCCATATCTGCAATTTTGCACGAATCGAGTGCCTGATTAGTTATTGAACCGCATTGCTTCTGCAGGAATACTCGGTGAATCGGAAGTGCTGCACGTGTTGGAAGTGAACGGCGTGGCGGCGCGTGTCAGCGTGGACACTTGGAGGAGCAGACTGTGGACGCACAAGGTCCGGACGTGGAAAAGAACCTGACCGGCCGCAAGGCCCTGGTCACCGGCGGCGCCAGTGGGATCGGCGCTGCGTGCGTACGGGAACTGGCCGCACGGGGAGCGAAGGTGGTGGTGGCCGACGTCGATGAAGCCGGTGCCGCGGCCCTCGCCGATGAGGTGGGCGGCACGGCCTGGGCCGTTGACCTCCTGGACGTGGAGGCGCTGGCCGCTCTGAGCCTGGACTGCGACATCCTGGTGAACAACGCCGGCATCCAGCGCATCAGCCCGATCGAGGACTTCGATCCCGTGGCGTTCCGGCGGATCCTGGCGCTCATGCTGGAGGCGCCCTTCCTGCTGATCCGTGCCGCGCTGCCGCACATGTACGCCAACGGCTTCGGACGCATCATCAACCTGTCGTCGGTGCATGGCCTCCGGGCTTCCCCCTTCAAGAGCGCCTATGTCTCGGCAAAGCACGGTCTTGAGGGGCTGAGCAAGGTGACAGCGCTTGAGGGCGGCGAGCACGGCGTCACGTCGAACTGCATCAACCCTGGCTATGTGCGCACACCGCTGGTGGAGAAGCAGATCGCGGACCAGGCGCGTGTCCACGGTATTCCGGAGGCGGAGGTCCTGGCGAAGGTGATGCTCACGGAGTCCGCCGTGAAACGGTTGGTGGAACCCGAAGAGGTGGCCTCGCTGGTCGCCTGGCTGTCCTCCAACGCCGCCGGAATGGTCACCGGGGCCAGCTACACGATGGACGGGGGCTGGTCTGCCCGGTGAGCCTGTTAGCCCCGATTTTTCATAGTCGTGCGTGAGGGTCGCTGCGTTGAGTGGCTGGTTGATCGGTGGTTGTTTTCTGTTTTCGGGCAGTCTGGTGTGGCCCGTTGGTTCGCCTCGGGCTTGGCGCCGGTTCCACATCCGGTTGTGTGCTGGTCGTCGGGACACGATCAGCCGGGGCTCAGCCGGGAGCGGGCAGGAGTTGTTTGAGGCGGCCGGTGTTCTCCAGCAGCAGTTTCAGAAGGTCCCTTTCTGGGGCTGATTCCGGCAGCAACAGTTGGTTCCGGCGGGCGCGGGTGATGATTTTCCCGGCAATGGAGAACACCCGGTAGCGCCAGCGTTTGATG
>NZ_JBFTLC010000025.1:0-76478 GCF_056396245.1 Arthrobacter sp. 05T423 | reverse complement strand
GGCGGCCTTGAGCAGCGCGGCGGACCTCGCGTCGTGGCCCAGGGCAGCCCACGCCGGCTGGGCAGCCTGGGCTGCGGTTACCGCTCGCTCCAGGTCTTCGACGGTGTGGACCGGTGCCTCGCCAACGGGCTTCCCGGTGGCGGGGTCGAAGATGGTCCGGCTGTCTTGGCCGGGGTTTGCGGTGACGCTGGCAAGCAGCGAATCGTAGGTTTCCAATGGAATTCCTCGTCGGTGGGTTTGTCCGGTTAATGTTTGTGGTTGTCCTGGGGGTATTCGGTGGTGTTCAGGACGGTGAGGCGGGAGTTGAAAGGCAGGATTACGGGTTCGGCCGCGGGTTCGTCCCAGCCGAACATCCGCCCGATGGAGCGTTGCTCTCGCAGGTCGATGAGCAGGACAGCCTCAACTGTCATGACTTTTTCGGTMCAGAAGAAGAGATAGAGGCCGTCACCGACGTCGAAGGTCAGGCAGCGGTCGGTGTCGGCAAGTCCGGCCTCGCCGCCGCGGAGGCAGTGCCAGGTGAAGGTGCCGGCGTTGAGGTAGATGTGTTCGTAGGTTTCCACGTCGCTGTAGCGGTAGTAGATACGCTTGCCGGCCAGTCCGCTGGAGCGGGAATGAAGGGCGGCATTCCCTTCCACGTTTCCGTGGCTGAACCTAGTGGTGCTGCGGATCTTGTCGCCCTCGGCGAGGAAGGAGCTGACAGCTGTTGTGACGGCGCCGGTGTTCCTGTCGAGGATGATGGTCACATTTTCAGCGTCACGGTCCTCGCCCTTGACGAAGTCGATGATGAAGATTCCGGGACGGGCTTCAATCGCCTTGTACCTGGCTGCACCCTGGTCCGCCTCTCCGCCGGCTGAGGTCCAGGTCAGCGAATGCGCGTCATGGAAGGTGTACGTGGTTGCATGGCGTCCGTCTTCGGGGAGGTGCAGTACAGTGCCCGTAAAGGCCGCGGAGGCGGGCAGGGTCTGGTCCCCGAATCCGTCCAGCATGGTGGCCACGGAGGGCCACTCGTTTTCGGGAACGTAGTCCTGAATGTCAGTCGCGGTCATGGTTTTCCTTTGGTTGAGATTGGTCTTTGCTGAACCGGTTGGTTCTTGCGGAGATTTGCCTTCAGACGATCTGGGAGGCGTAGTCGATTGACGGTTTCTGCGCCCCCCGGGCTATTCCTGCGACGAGGACGAGGGGGATGCCGAGGAGGAGCCAGCGTGCAACACCGCCGGCGCCGCCGAGCAGGGCATCGTAATTGTCCAGGGTCAGGTAGCCGATCATGATGAACGAAACGAAGGACAGGACGGGTGCAATGACGGTCACCCAGAGGTTGTCGCGGATCTTCGCCCTGGCGAAGAAGACGATGATCGCTGCGGACGTCAGGAGGAGGATGCTGATGAAGCCGGCGGTTCCGAGGGCGACGAACCACGCGAAGACGGTGGTGATGGGGTCTGCCCCTGAGATCAGGAAGGCGCTGATGATGGCCAGGACGACGAGGCCGTTGACCAGCCCGGCGAACGTGGGGGCGCCGGTCTTGGAGACTGACGCCAGCTTTGCGGGCAGGGTCCCGGCGCGGCCCAGGGCGAAGAGGTACCGGGCGAACATGTTGGCCAGGCCCAGCATCATGGCGATGAAGCTGGTGACGACGAGGATTTGCATGGAGAGACTGAGCCAGGAGCCGGCGCTGCTCTGGGCGAGGTCGAAGATCATGCCGGCGGGGTTGCTTGCGGCTTCGGACTGGATCCGGTCGATGCCGACGGCTCCACTGATGGCCCAGGTGGAGATCATGTAAAAGAGGCCGACGAAGGCGATGACGAGATAGGCGGCGCGGGGAATCGTCTTGCGCGGATTCACGGCTTCCTCCGCAAAGACGACTGTCGCTTCAAAGCTTGTGAAGCAGGCAAAGGCGAACAGCAGCGAGATGCCGAGTCCGGGGCCCGCGATGTTGGCGCCGGTGAACCCGTCGAAGGTGAAGATCCCGAACCCTTTTTGGGCAATCAGGGAAACAACAAGGGCGGCAACGACAAGGCTTTCGCCCAGGATCAGCACGCCCAGAACCTTCAGGCTCGCATCCACGCCCTTCATAGTCAGGGCCGTGGCCAGCGACAGCACGACGACGATCCAGAAGTACGGCGGGAACCCAATGCCTGTCAGGCTCTCCACGAGTTGCTGGGCGAAGACGCCGAACTGCGACCACAGCCCCACCTGGAGGCTGACATAGGTCAGGATCGCGATTCCTGCCCCGCCGGTGGCCCACTTCGTTCCCAGTCCCTTGGCGATGTAGGCGACAAATCCACCCGCATTGGTGATGCTGTGGCTCATCCGCAGGTATCCCACGGAAAACAGGGCCACGAGAAGTGCCGCGATGACGTAGATCACGGGCGTTCCGGGTCCGCTGGCGGCGAACAGGACAGGGCTTGCGCCCACAACGGCCGCCATGGGCGCAGCAGCAGCGATCGCAAAGAAGGCCACCGCTACGACGCCCAGCTTATTTGGCTGCAGGCGGGCAGGGCTGGTCCCGGTGTCCTGAGCGGGCATCTGTCCGGTTTGTTGATTCATCATGTGGCTCTTTCGCCAGGGCAAGGACTCATGAGTCATGCCTTATGAGTAAGTGTGGGTACCGGCCGAAGGCGCACCCCCTCGTGCGTGTCTTCCGGCAGAAGCGGATGTGACGAGCGGAACGTGAGCTGCATCACGAGTAGAACTCTACAAGTGTTTAGTTTGATGTGTCAAGGATCCGGAAAGGGACGGCCGTCCGGGCTAAAATCGGCTTATGAGCCTGGATTCCCAACGTTTGCCCTATGGCGACGGCCGCGATGCCCTGCTGGCCGCGGTCATTGATGTTGTTGCCGAGAAGGGCCTGCGGGGAGTCACCTACCGTTCCGTTGCCGCCCGCGCAGGTGTGAACCACACGCTGATTACGCACCACTTCGGCTCCATCGAGGGGTTGCTCGCCGCCACACTTGAATGGGCCGTGCAGCGGTCGATTGACGAAACCGGGCTTGCCCGCGTGGCGGACTTCGACGGGCAGTTCGCCGACGCCCTCCTGGCCTCGGTGTCCTCCGAACCGGAACTGCAGCTTTTCCAGTTCGAGATGCTTCTCGAGGCGCGGCGAAAGCCGGAGCTGAAAGCTCTGCTGGACCGCCTGTATGACAACTACATTTCGACTGTGGAAACGGCTCTCCGCGAGCGTTCCCTCGACACTGACGACGAACTTTCCCGGGCAATCTTCGCCGCACTCGACGGACTGATGCTCCAGTTCCTCACTTTCGGGAATCCGGCGAAGATCCGATCCGCCGTCGTCCAAGTCGGCAAACTCCTTGAACGGTCCGGAGCGGCCAGCGACGCGAACGCCGTCGGCCTCTCCCCGACCGAGCAATAGCGATCCTGCTCAGTCGCTGCGGTCGTTCACGACGCTCCGGGCTGCTTCCAGCCCGCTTTCGATGGCGCCGTCGATGAAACCGCCCCAGCCGTTCGCGTAGTCAGAACCTGCGAACTGGAGGCTGTTGTGGGGCTGCTGGAAGCCGGAAAGGGACTCTGTCAGGAAGCCGGGGCGGTGCATGGGCCAGGTCTCGCCTGACCGGGGGTCGCTGGTCCAGTCGTGGCTGGCGACGTCCAGGACTTCAAGGTTCGGCACGAGGAGGTCAATGGCTGCCTGGACGTGCGTGAGGTCGGTGGCGTCCAGGCGGGCGGTGTCGGGTCCGAACGCAACGAGGATCGTGTTACCGCCCTGGTCGTATTCAGCCTGGACGAAGTTCAGTGGCCACTCAGCGGCGCCAAGGGCAATGAACGGCTCTACTTCGCCCTTGACGGTGATCCAGACCTTGATGCCTTTGGAAACCTGGCCTTCACGGATGCCCTTCTGTGCGGGTGCAGGCAGGGGTGGTTCGAACGCGATAGCGCCCATGGCCCCAAGGGGCACGGTGCAAATCGTGTGCCCTGCATGGAATTGCTCGCCGTCGCCGGTAGTGACAGTAGCGTTCCCTTCGGTGTAGTGGACGGCCGAAACAGACTTCCCGAGGCGGACGTCTGATCCCGCGGCGATCCCCTTGATCAGCTTGCCGGTCCCGCCCTGGATCTTGAAGGTGGCGCAGGCCTCGAAGTTGACCATCCAGTCGCCATTGGTCAGTGCCACCCAGCGCAGGGCTTGGGTGAAGGCTGCGTCATCGATGGGGCCGTTGAAATTTAGCGCCCAGAAGGATTCCAGGATGTCGCGGGAGTAGTCCGTGATATCCAGTTCGGCGATTTTCTGCGGCAGGGACACATGGTCGATGCCCTTGATGTCGGGGTTGGCGAACGGGGCGAAAGGCTGCGGGAAGTACTCGCGGGACTGCTCCATGAGCCTCCGGTTGGGGGCATCGATTTCCTTCAGCAGCTCGTCCGGACTGCCCTCGTGCCGCTCGCCCCCCGCCCACCAGTAGGCCCGTTCCGGGACGGGGCTCTGAACGGTGCCGACTCCGTAGCGCTTCATTTCCGCCCATACATAGGGCTGGGTCCAGTGGACCCACGTGCCGCCCATTTCCAGGGCGCAGCCAAGCCGGTCATCGAGCCAGGTGCGGCCGCCGATCCGGTCCCGTGCTTCGAGAACGATAACGGAAAGGCCGGCCTGGCGGAGTTCACGGGCCGCCGTAAGGCCGGCGAAGCCTGCGCCGATGATGACGACGTCGGTTTGTTGGGTTTTGTTGGCAGTCACGGTGGGCCTTCCGTTCAGATCTTCTTGTTGCTGGTCAGGAGTACACGAAGAATTCGGTGGTGTCTTCAACGACGGTCCAGCGGGTCTGCGCGCCTTTGTTGAAGGAAGCAGCCGAGCCCGGCAACAGGTCGAAGCTTTCGCCGCCTTCAACCTCGATGCGCAGGTGGCCTTCGATGATCTGAAGGGTCTCGTCAGCCTCGATCAGCAGGTCGAACGGTTCCGGCGCATCTTCAGTGGTGACGTGCCAGAAGCCGGCAGACAGAGCCGGGCGGTCCCCGTCTCCTAGGCGCCGGACCCACTGGACCCGACCCAGGATAAAGGGCTCGTACTTCTTGGGGTCAAAGGCATCGTGGACGGTGAATTCTTCGGCGTTCGTGGACGTGGACATTGGTTCCTCCTTGGATTCGAACAACTCCGCAGCTGCTTAGTTGTGTTCTGCACCACAGCTAAGCAGCTGCTGAGGTTGGAAGTCAATACCTTGGTTGCTGCGGTTAGAATCGGAGCCATG
The DNA here is from genome assembly GCF_056396245.1 of Arthrobacter sp. 05T423. Taxonomy (NCBI): domain Bacteria; kingdom Bacillati; phylum Actinomycetota; class Actinomycetes; order Micrococcales; family Micrococcaceae; genus Arthrobacter; species Arthrobacter sp. 05T423. The sequence continues at coordinate 71,292 of NZ_JBFTLC010000025.1, read as the reverse complement.
AGCGGGCAGAAACAGAATGGCTACGGAACAGGGCGCGAAGCTTTGCTTGCCGCCACGGTGCACGTGGTGGCGCGCAAGGGGCTTCGGGGCCTGACATTCCGAGCTGTTGCCGAGCGCGCCGGCGTTAACAACACTCTGGTGGTTCATCACTTCGGCAAGCGGGATGCCCTCATCGAGGCCGCACTGGAATGGTCCGTGCAGCAATCCATCGGGCTGTCACGGCTGGAAGCGCTGCCTGCGACCGAGGAGGAGTTTTGCCAGAGCATCCTCTCCCTGATTGAAGACAACCCCGATATCCAGATCTTCCAGTACGAAATGATCCTCGAATCGCGGCGCCGCCCCGAACTGGCGGGGCCGGTTCAGCACCTTTACGAAAGCTACATTGCAGCGCTGTCGGACGGCCTGGAGCGGATCGGCTTCGGCGGCCGGGAGGGTGCTGCCCAGGCCGCCTTCGCAGCGCTGGACGGCCTGGTCCTGCAGCTCCTGGCCGGCGCCAATACGAAGGGCGTCGAGGCCGCGATCCGCTACCTCTGGGCTGCCTTGGGCGCCCACGTGGGCACCCCGGCGGTCAAAGCCGGTTGATAAAGGACGGAGTCCGGTATGCGCGTTCTGGTGGTTAATCACGTCAGCCTCGACGGCGTTCTGCAAGGACCCGGACGCCCTGATGAAGACACCCGTGACGGCTTCCGGCATGGCGGCTGGGCCCAGGACGCCAATGACCCTGCAATGGGCGCCGCCATGGGCGAGCGGATGGGCAAGGATTTCTCCTGGCTGTTCGGCCGCCGCAGCTATGACGACATGCTCACCTACTGGAATCAGGCCGGCGGCCCGTTCAAGGACGGCCTCAACGGGACAAGGAAGTACGTCGCCTCCTCCAGCCCCGACGCCGAGCTGCCTTGGCCGAACTCCAAGCTCCTCAGCGGGGATGTCCCCGCTGAAGTTGCTGCACTTCGCGACAAGCCCGGCGGCAATCTTGTGATCATGGGCAGCGGCCAGCTCATCCGGTCCCTGCTCCCGCACCGTCTCGTGGACGAGCTATTCCTGATGATTCACCCGCTCGTGCTCGGATCGGGCCGCCGGTTGTTCGGGCAGGACGACGAGGGGCACCGGCTGCGGCTGATCGACTGCACACCCACCTCAACTGGAGTGCTGATGGCGACCTACCAGCCGGCCTAGTGCATGGCGCCCCAGTGACATCGGACCCATACTCAATCTACGGGTGGCCACATACGAACAGTTGGCGGTGATCATGACTGACACGAGCAACCGCAGGATTGCCCTGCCTCTGATCGATCACCATTGCCACGGCGTCGTCGACACCGAACTAAGTGACGAAGAGTTCCGGAGCCTGGGCACGGAATCCGACTGGCCGGGGCCGGCAGGCACGGACAGCCTTGATTCGCCCTTCGGCCTGGCGGTGCGGCGTTTCTGCGCCCCGGTCCTCGGGCTCGAGCCCCTTGCACCGCTAGATGAATACCTCGCGCAGCGCAGGGACATGGGCGCCGCCGAAGCGAACAGGCTGCTGCTTCGGAGCACCGGCACCTCCGAGTACCTCATTGACACGGGCATGCCGGACACGCGGCTACTTGACCCCACCGCCATGGCGGCGCGCGCTGATGCCCGGGTTCGCGAGATCGTCCGCATCGAGCGAGTGGCAGAGGACCTTGCTGCCGAGTCCACGGCCGCGGGCTTCGTTGCGAAGTTCCCGGAGACGCTGGCGGCCAGGTCCCGGGAGGCCGTGGGACTGAAATCCATCATCGCCTACCGTCATGGTTTCGATATCCCCGCAGAACGGCCATCCGGGCGTGAAATACTCGATGCCGCAAACCGCTGGTTCCGTGCCGCCGAGAAGACCGGAACCTTCAGGATCACTGACCCGGTCCTGCTGAGGTTCGGGCTGTGGTCGGGCATCGGGACGGGCCTGCCCATCCAGCTTCACACGGGATACGGCGACGGTGACATTGAGCTCTTCCGGGCTGATCCATCCCGGCTCAATCGGCTCTTTCACGCCACCAGGTCGCTCGGCGTCGATTTCATGCTGCTGCACTGCTACCCCTTCATCAGGGAAGCCGGAATCCTTGCCCAGATCTTCCCGCACGTCTATCTGGATGTGGGCCTGGTTTCGCATTACCTGGGCCCAAGCGCCGGCACAGCAATCCGCCAGGTGATGGAAATCGCGCCCTTCACCAAGATCCTCTACTCATCGGATTCGTACGGCCTGGGCGAGCACTTCGCCGTCAGCGCCGCCACCTGGCGTGCCGGGTTCGCGGCCCTTATGGACGAATGGGTTGCGTCCGGATGGGCAACCCCTGGCGACGCCGAAAGAATCGCCACCATGGTTGCCTCGAAAAACGCCCAGCGCGTCTACAACTTGAACGCCCAAAACTCAATGCCGCTCGCCCGGACGACGAAAGGAAAGTTGTGACTTCGAATCCGAAGGCGGACATGGATCTCCAGCAAATTAGGGCTCTTGTCATTTCCAGCCTCGACAATGCAGGCGTTTCACGGGTCAAAGTTTTGCCGGGACCCAAAGTGGAGGGTGCCTTCCATAATGGCTGCGGCGTCTCGGTAAGCGTCGGAGTCCTGTTGGCCGCTGACGATCACGTCACCCGGACATCGGAAATCGATGCCATAGTCGGTGACCTGCGCGGAATGCCGGACCGTGCAGCAGTTGCCGTGGTCGACAAGACAAGCGGCCTCGCCTGGGCGCCGGCCGACCTCGTGGATATGCATGGTGCCCCCTATCCAACCTGCCAGCGCTCCGCACTCAAACGTGTCGCTGCGGAATGGACAGCCGCCGGGCTGGAGGCTTCGGTGGGCTTCGAGCTGGAGTTCACGGTGTTCAGCGGTCCGCAGGATGCGCCTCTTCTGGCACACGGTGGTCCGGGCTATGGTGCGGCCGCATTCCTTCAGCTGGAAGCATGGCATCTGGACGTGCTCGCAGCTCTTGTGGAGGCCGGCGTTCCGGTTGAGCAGATGCACCCCGAGTATGGCCGCGGCCAGGTGGAAATCGCCTTGGCCCCGCGGAACCCGGTTCAGGCCGTGGATGATTACCTACTTGCCCGGTTCATCGTCGCCCGGGTTTCCCGCCGGCATGGACTGCACGTTTCCTACTCGCCGATAGCCGATTCCAGAACTGCGACCAACGGGTGCCACATCCATTTCTCCGCGAGAAACGGGGACGGCAACGTCTTCCACGACGCTGCAACCGCCACGCAGATGAGCCCGGCAGGCGAGAGCATGATCGCCGGCGTACTCGGAAAGCTGGCAGAAAGCTCAGCGTTGCTGGGAGGAAGCGCCCTGAGCCTGGCCCGGCTCCAACCGGAACAATGGGCGGGCAGTTTCATCTGCTGGGGTACAGGCAACCGGGAGGCTGCGATCCGCTTCGTGCCCGGGCTGAAGGGCTACGAGGACGAGCAATCGAACGTTGAAGTGAAGTGCTGCGATGGCTCCGCCAACCAGTACGTTGCCCTAGCAGCAATTCTCGCAATGGCAATGGAGGGCTTCAGGGGACAGCTGAAACTGCCCGCCGAGGTCACAGTCGACCCCGGAACACTGAGCGAGGCGGAGAGGGAGCGCCTGGGCGTCCGGGCATTTCCTCCTGATATGTTGACAGCCCTGGGCGATCTGGACGGCAGCAGTTTCCTCCGCTCAGCACTGGGCCATGAATTGGTTGATGCCTTTGTGGCTGTGCGGCGGGGCGAAGCAGAGCGGTTTGCCAAGCTCGACCGTGAGGCAGTGATCGCCGCTCTACGCTGGCGGTACTAGCTGGCGTGAACCGGACAGCATCCGACGCAGGTCCCGCATTCGCCCGGCTGGCCATAGAGGTGCAGAACGTGGAAGGGCTGTACAGGCAACTGCACGCGATAGTGGAACAGACAGGCCTTCCCTGGGCAGCTGGAAGCGGAGTCATGCCCGCATGCGGACATGACGTCCACATGGCTGCGTTTTGTCGCCGTTGCCCGCACTGTTGCCTCGTTGACGCCGCTGCCGGTTCCGTTGGCGGGGATTCTCCAGCCCCTCGAGGAAGTCGGCGAATCGGGAGCTCATGACGTAGTGCGGGCGGGGGTGCTGGAGGCGCACCAGGTGGGGGCTGTTATCGGGGACACTTGCAGCCGGCGCCGGATTCCTTGGCCTATTCCTGCACTCCGGGACCAGTTAATGCCGCGGCTGACGAATTCGAACTGGTAGTTGCGGGCCAGCCCTCGCATGGCGCTTCCCGTTTTACGCCTCGGCGGCGCGGGCTGTGATGATCTTCACCGGGACTCCTGCGGCGAGCGGAAACCTGCACGCCAGCTCCTTTGCTCCTGATGAACAGGCCGTCAGCCGTGTGGCCACTGCCATGCTCACCGGGTACTTGGCTTCCGCCCACGTGCTCGGCCGGGGCCGGCCGGAAGCTGACTCCGCGGCTCAACTCGAGGCCAGATCCATCGTTGTCAGTCGCAGCCAGAGCCAGAGCCGTTTTTGTGGGTCTGCGAGGTCCAGCCTGAAGTCCTCAGTAAGCCGGGAAACCCGGTAACGGGCCGTGTTGTTGTGCACGTGGAGTTGCGCGGCCATGGTGGAGATGTTTCCGTTCGCGGCCATGTAGGCCCGCAGGGTGCCCAGGTAGTCGGTTTGCTGTTCGGCATCGTGGGCCTGGATCCTGGCAATGGCGTCCACGCCGGCCAGTCCGTTGGCTTCGATGAATTCCCCGATCTTTATCAGGTTCAACGGGATTTGGAAGTCCTCGAAGAGAGCCGTTTTGGGCTCTGTTCCTCCACGCGACTGTTGGCCCAGCAGGTAATGCATTGTTTGCATAGCCTCGGACCTGGACCGGGGGAGCTGCTCGATCCGCTGCGCGATGCCTCCCGCGGTCGCGATCAGCGGGTGGGAACTGATGGTATGCGCGTAGGCCTCAATCTCCTGGATGGTGCGCCCATGCAGTGCCCTGGGGGACGGGCCCGCGCTCGGGAGCAGGGCGTAGACCACTGAACCGATGAGGGCGCTGTGACTCGTGTTGAACCGCATGGCACAGACAGTGGTCACCAGATGCAGGAGCCGGTGGATTTCGCGTACAGACTCAAGGCTTCCAGTTTCGGGCCGAACGATCGAGAAGGCTGCGACGGCAAGTCCTTCGGCGGCGTCGAGCCCCAATTGGGCCGCCGCGAAGGAGGCGTGGGGAGCGTCGTCCATGAGCGTACGGATCAAATCTGCGTTGCGTCGTTGCCCAAAGTCGGAAGCTGTGCGCGCATGGATCATATGCAGTCCCGCCAGCGGTGCCAGCCTGTCCAGGGCCACCAGAGCCGCCTCCCGTTGCCCTTCGCCGGGATCGATGATCCAGATGGTGCCCAGCAGCTCGCCGCCGGCGCGGACTGCCAGTGCGAGTCGGTCCATCCCTTCATCCAGCGACGGCACCAGCACCGCTCCCGGTGCCGCGTACACGTTCTTGAAGTCCTGGTCGAACGCCGGTTGGGTGGTTTCCTGAAGGGTGAGCGTGGTGATCCGGCGAAGTTCGTCGATCGGTTGGCCTGGCAATGTGGAGTAGCCAAGGATGCGGCCGAGTGGGTCCACGATGCTGGCGGCGCCGTTGGTGATGGACGCTGCTGCGTTGGCGAAGGCATAGAGATCGCCTAGCCGCACGCCCGATACGGAGTCCGCGGCTGCGCCCATCACGGATGCCCTCGCCACTGCCACCAGTCGTGTCCAGTCAGCGTTGTCGGGCGCCACAAGAACGGCAAGGCTGTGCCGGACAGCCGCGGAGCGCAGTTGTTCCATCCGGGCACCGTGGGCTTTCACGACAACGGCGGCCGCGTTGCTGTTTGCGGCCCTGTACAGGAGTTGATCGAAATCCGGCGAATCGTAGGCGCACCCGACGGCCAGAATGATGCGGTCATCGACGCTGGACCAGCTGTCCAGGGGATCGTACATCAGAACGTCCGAGACCGGATGTTCGAGGTTTTCCGGTGTGGGATTGGCGTGCACCAGGTCCGCCTGCATGAGCTGGATGCAATCGGAGAGCCTGACGACGGACGGCTGCAGCCCTGGTTCTGCGGCCCGCTGAGCGACGGCCTGCTGGCTTTCTGACTCCATCTAGGGAAGTTATCACAAAGCCTCTTCGTAGTTTGTGGAAGTTCTCACATATAGAGCGGGGGAGATCTTCGTCACTATTGGGAGGGACGCTGAACGGGGCTCTCCCCAGCAGAAATGTAGAGGACACCACATGAAATTCAAGGACCTTAAGGCGCTCGCCTCGATGCAGGGGCCGGCCCGCGACGCCTCGGAGCGCCTGTCCCGGCGCTGCTACAGCGTGGAGGACATGCGCAAGCTGGCCGCGAAGCGCCTGCCCAAGAGCGTGTTTGAGTACATCGAGGGTGGCGGTGAGGACGAGGTGTCACTGCGGCGCAACCAGTCTTCGTTTGACGACTGGTCCTTCCTTCCCAAGTGGGGATCCGTGGAGAACCTCGACCTTCGCTCAACCCTCTTGGGCGGCCCGGTCGCTATGCCGCTGACCCTTTCTCCTACGGGCGGCACACGGCTGTTCCACCCCGACGGCGAGACAGCCGCCGCCCGGGCTGCACTCTCCGCTGGCATCCCGTACGGGCTGGCGCATCTGAGCACCACCACCATGGAAGCTGTCAGCAGCGCTGCGCCGGGGCTTCGCCGCTGGTTCAATCTGGAGCCAACCTCGGACAAGGGTCTGCTCCAAGCCGTCCTGGACAGGGTCTCCACCGCGGGCTACGAAGCGCTCATGGTCAACGTTGACTGCCGGGCCATCGGACACCGGGAACGCGATTACCGGAACGGATTCACTGCTCCACCGTCAATCAAGCCCAAGACCGTGGTTGAAGGAATGCTGCACCCGGCATGGGCCCTTGGGTTCCTCGCCAACGACGCGATTGCCTTCCCCAACCTGGACGCAGAAATCCCCGAAGGTCCGCTCTCCAGCACGCCGGACATGTGGCGAACGCTGCTGGCGGGCACCTACGAGCCGACAGACTGGGATGACATTCTGGACCTTCGCGAGCGTTGGAGCGGGCCGATCGTACTCAAAGGCGTTGTCAGCCCGAATGACGCCGCGTTGGCCGCCGCCATGGGCATCGACGCCATCCAGGTGAGCAACCACGGTGGCCGCCAGCTCGACCATATGGTTTCGCCCCTGGACGTACTCCCCGAAATTGTCGAGCGGGCGGGGGGTCGCCTTGAAATTATCGTCGACGGCGGCATCCGCCGAGGATCCGACGTCGTCAAGGCACTGGCGCTGGGCGCCGACGCTTGCTCAATTGGCCGCCCGTACCTCTACGGACTGGCCGCAGCCAGTCAGGTAGGCGTAGCCCATGTCCTGAAAATGCTCCGCGCGGAAATGACCCGCACCATGATGCTCCTCGGCGTATCCACCATCCAAGAACTGCGGATGGAAGGCCGGGAATTGATCCGGCACCGCAACCAAGCCTTCACCCTCACCCAACCCAACGAAAGGGCGGAGCCCGCGTGGGCTTTGCAGAAATGATGACCCTGATGAAAACTCGCCCAACATCCAAAGGAGTCAGGCGTAGCCTACCGGCCGTCGGGGCCGCGGCCGCGCTGATGCTGGCCGTCACCGCCTGCAGCCCCGGTACCGGTTTGGCGACGGCCGCCACGGGTGACGCCCCTGGCGCGGGAACTGGCGTCCCGGCGCTGGAAGTCAACCAAGCCGCCGTCGACCTTCTGCCCGAACCCATCAAGGCTGCCAAGGTTCTGCGCGTGGCCATCCCCACCAACGAACCGCCGACCCAGTACTACCGCGAAGGCACGCAGGAGATGACCGGAACCAACCCCGACGTGGCGCGCCTCATTGGCGAGGCATTGGGTGTCAAAGTCGACATCCAGGTGGCCAACTTCGACTCCATCATCCCCGGCCTGGCCGCAAACCGTTACGACATGACCGTTTCCTCCATGACCCCCACCACGAAGCGGATGGACGTCCTGGACTTCGTCGACTACATGCAGATCGGCAACGCCGTCGCCGTGCCCAAGGGCAACCCCGCGGGAATCAAGGATCAGCGCGATCTCTGCGGCAGGAAAGTCGGGCTGCTGACCGGCTCGTACCAGCTGACGGTGAACGTGCCCGACTACGATCGGGCATGTGCCGCAGCCGGCAAGGACCCTATCCAGCGGAGCGAATTCCAGGACACGCGGCAGGCCATTTCAGCCCTCACCAGCGGACGTTTGGACACGGTGCTGGCGGACTCGCCCATCCTGAACTTCGCCGCCACCCAGAACCCCCAGATCGAAATCGCATCTACGTACGAATTTGCCCCGGTAGGAGTGGGCGTCCCGAAGGACTCCGGCCTGGTGAAGTCTGTTGCCACAGCCCTCGACGCCGTGATCAGAAGCGACTCCTACCGCAAGGTCCTTGGCAAGTACGGCCTTGAGTCCAGCGCCATCACCGACGCCCGCGTCAACATCGCCCAGTAATGAATTCCACCAGTCAGAAGGTGACGGCCATGCCAAATCAACCCTCCACTCCGGACACGCGGGAGCCCACCGCCGTGGCGACGGGGCAGTCCATCCCGGTGGTGCCGCTTCGGCACCCGGTCCGCCTGGCCCTGGCGGTGGTCCTCATCCTTGTGGCGTTGAGCGCCGCGTGGGATGTGGCCGTGAACGACCGCTACCGCTGGGATGTTGTCCTGTCCTACCTGTTCGCTCCACAGATCATTGCCGGCGCGGGGCTGACGATCCTGTTGACCGCGGTCTCCATGAGTGTCGGCATCACGCTGGGGACGGCCATGGCGATCATGCGGCTTTCGGCCAACCCGATCCTCAGCACCATCAGCCGCGGCTATATCTGGTTCTTCCGTGGCACGCCGCTGCTGGTCCAGCTGATCTTTTGGTACAACATTGCAGCCCTGTATCCGGTGATCGCGTTTGGGCTCCCGTTCGGGGGGCCGTCGGTGGTTCTGGGGTCCGCGAACGCACTGGTCTCGCCGCTGGGCGCTGCCCTGCTGGGGTTGTCCCTCAACGAGGCGGCCTACATGGCAGAGATCATCCGCAGTGGCATCGGCTCCGTGGACAAGGGGCAGTACGACGCCGCCAGAGCCTTGGGAATGAGCGGCGGCAAGCTCATGAACCGTGTGATCCTTCCCCAAGCCATGCGTGTGGTGTTGCCTCCCACCGGCAACCAGGTGATCTCGATGCTGAAAGGCACGTCCCTGGTCAGCGTTCTGGCGATCTCCGACCTGCTCTACTCGGGACAGATCATTTACGCCACCAACTACCAGACCATTCCGCTGCTGATCGTTGCCAGCCTCTGGTACCTGCTCATGACCACCATCCTGAGCTCATTCCAAACCAAACTTGAGCGCCGGTACGGGCGTGGCTTCGACTCGACGCCGCAGCGGATCCGCAAGCCAAAGACAAGGACAGCATAATGACTACCGCCATGGTGGAAGCCCTGGGAGTCCGGAAGAACTTCGGTGCAACCGAAATCCTGAAAGGGATCGACCTCAGGGTTGAAAAGGGATCGGTGACCTGCCTGATTGGGCCGTCCGGCTCCGGCAAGACAACGTTCCTGCGTTGCATCAATCACCTCGAAAAGGTCGACGCCGGCCGACTTTACGTCGACGAGCACATGGTGGGCTACGCCGAGCGAAACGGCAAGCTGTACGAGATGAAGGAACATCAGACCGCACGTTCGCGGCTGAACGCCGGGATGGTCTTCCAACGCTTCAACCTCTTCCCACACATGACCGTGCTGGAGAACATCATGGAGGCTCCGGTCCACGTGCTCGGCCGTCCCCGGCGGGATGTGGCGGTGGAAGCCCAGGCTCTCCTGGACCGGGTCGGACTGGGAAACCGCGGACACGCCTACCCGCAGGAGCTCTCCGGCGGACAGCAGCAGCGGATCGCCATTGCCCGGGCACTTGCCATGAAACCCAAGCTGATGCTGTTCGACGAGCCCACCTCCGCCCTGGACCCGGAACTGGTTGGCGAAGTCCTGGACGTCATGAAGTCCCTTGCCGAAGCGGGAATGACCATGGTGGTGGTCACCCATGAACTCGGTTTCGCCCGCCAGGTCAGCGACCAGGTGGTCTTCATGGACCAGGGCGTGGTGGTCGAAAGCGGCCCGCCCGAAGAGGTCCTGGACCACCCGCAGCACGAACGCACCAAGGCGTTCCTCTCCAAAGTTCTCTGATTAACCGCCAAGCAAGAACCGGTGCCGGCACCACGCCGGCACCGGCACAACAAACTGCATGAAAGGCAGCACATGTCCCGCATTGAAGTCGCCACGGACCTCGCCCCCAGGCCGGCCGGCCCCTACTCCCAGGCCATCGCCGCCAACGGGTTCCTGTACACCGCGGGCCAGACACCGCACGATCCCGTCACCGGCGACGCCGTGGGAACCACCATCGAAGAACAGACCATCCAGACCATGAAGAATGTGGCCGAAGTCCTGGGCGCCCACGGCCTGGACTTTTCACACGTGGTCAAGGCAACTGTGCACCTGCACCACCCAGGGCGGGACTTCGCGGGGTTCAATGCGGTTTACGAAAAGCACGTCGTCAGGCCCTACCCCGCACGGACCACCGTGGGCTCGTTCCTGGGTGACTTCCTCGTCGAAATAGACGTGGTTGCGATAATTCCTAACTAACGGGCGGGAAGTGCTCCATCGCGCTGATCGGCCGGCTACGCCTTCGCTGCCTTCGCGGCGGCCTTGGCAGCCTGCTTGCTGGCGCGGACCTTTGTCAGCGACTGCGGGTCCACGATGTCCGCGACCGAGAGGTGCGAACCCTCCTCGCCGTAGTGGCCGGCGGCCTCACGCCAGCCCGGCGCCTGCAGTCCGCACTGCTTGCCGAGCAGCGCCAGGAAGATCTTGGCCTTCTGCTCACCGAATCCCGGCAGTGCCTTGAGCCTGCGGAGCACTTCCTTGCCGTCCGGTTCGTCCCGGGTCCAGATGGCAGTCGCCTCTCCGCCCCACTCGCTCTGCACGGCCTCGGCGAGCGCCTGGACACGGCCGGCCATGGAGCCGGGGAAGCGGTGGACTGCCGGGCGTTCCTTGAAGACCTCAACGAAGGCCGCCGGGTCATGTTCTGCCACAGCGGCAGGACTGATGGAGCCGATGCGCGTACGGATCTTTTCGGGTCCGGCGAACGCCGACTCCATGGTCACCTGCTGGTCAAGCAGCATGCCGGTGAGCAACGCGAAGGCGTCATCGCTGAGCAGTTTGTCGGCGGCGTCGTCGCCGGTGATGTGCAGTTCCATGCGCCCATCCTCCCACTCCGGTCCGTGTCACGGGCACCGCATGGTGAATCCGTGTCAGGATCAGTCATGGTCAACCGCCTGATGCTGCTCGACACCGCCTCGCTGTACTTCCGCGCCTTCTACGGCCTGCCCGACACCATCCGCCGCCCCGATGGCACGCCGGTGAACGCCGTCCGCGGCCTGCTCGACATGATCGGGCGGCTCACCACGGACTACGCCGCCACGCATCTGGTGGCCTGCTGGGATGACGACTGGCGCCCCCAGTGGCGGGTGGACCTCATCCCGACCTACAAGTCCCACCGGGTCGCGGAGGTGAGGGAGGCTGCCCCGGACGTGGAAGTGGTGCCGGACGCCCTTGACGCGCAGATCCCCCTGATCCGCCACGTACTGGACCTGGCCGGCATCGCCGTGGTCGGGGCTCCGGAGCACGAGGCCGACGACGTCGTGGGCACCTACGCCAGCCATGCCGACCTTCCGGTCGACGTGGTGACAGGGGACCGGGACCTGTTCCAGCTGGTCGACGACGCCAACCAGGTCCGGGTGATCTACACTGCCCGGGGCATGCGGAACCTCGAAATCATGACCGACGCCGTCGTCGTCGGAAAGTACCGGGTGCTCCCCGAGCAGTACGCCGACTACGCGACCCTCCGCGGCGACGCCTCGGACGGGCTGCCCGGCGTTGCCGGCATCGGCGAGAAGACCGCCGCGGCGCTGCTCCTGGAACACGGCACGCTTGACGGGCTACTCGCGGCTGCGGCGGATCCCGGAGCCGGAGTGTCCGCCTCGGTGCGGTCCAAGCTCGCCGCTGCAGCGGACTATCTCAAGGTGGCCCCCGCCGTCGTCAACGTGGTGCGCAACCTGGAACTGCCGTCCCTGCAGGAGGCGGGCGCCGAACTCCATCCCGTCACCGGTGGTGAGCGGGAAGAGCTCGAGCGGCTCGCCACCGAATGGAACCTCGGCGGCTCGGTGGGGCGCCTCCTGCAGGCGCTGGACCGCCGGCCGTAAACTCGTCCTTACTTTCCCAGCCCGACTTCAGCTAGCAGCTCCGTCAGCCACGGCCGGTGCTCGCGGTGGAAGGTCAATCCGTCCGGCAGCCCCTGAACGGAGGGCTCGGAACCGGTGATGTCGATGGTGATCCGGCCGCCGCCCATGGGTGCGTTGGTGATATGCAGGTCGCCGTAAGATTCCGGCAGCACCGGGTCCATCCACACGCCGCCCCGGGACACGTGTGCGTCGTACCGCATCAGGCTGGTCACCAGCATGATCGGCGTGGTGGCCGCCCACGCCTGCGGGGAGCACGCCGTCGGATAGGGCACCGGCTCCGTAACCTGGTCCCGACTGAAACCGCAGAACAGTTCCGGGAGGCGCCCGTCGGTGTATTCGGCGGCCTCCAGCAGCGCGGTCGCGATCCGCTGCGCCTCCTCCACGAAGCCGTAGCGCAACAGTCCCGCCGCAATGACGGCATTGTCGTGGGGCCAGACGGACCCATTGTGGTAACTGGCCGGGTTGTAGGCGCCCATGTCAGTGGCCAGAGTCCGGACGCCCCAGCCGCTGAACATTTCGGGGGACATCAGCCGGTCGGCCACCAGCGGCAGTTTGTCGTCATCCACAATTCCGTGCCACAGGCACTGCCCCATGTTCGATGCGCATGCGTCGACCGGCCGCTTGTCCCGGTCCAGGGCCACAGCGTAATAGCCGCGGTCCGGCAGCCAGAACTGTTCGTTGAACTTCTTCTTCAGCTGCGCCGCCTCTTCGGTGAGCCGCGCCGCCAGAGACGCGTCCCCGGCGTCGTACGCCATCCACGCCCGGGACAGAAACGCGCTATAGACCAGGGCCTGGACTTCGCAGAGCGCGATAGGGGGTTCGGCCAGCGTTCCGTCGGCGAAGTTGATGCCGTCCCACGAGTCCTTCCAGCCCTGGTTGATGAGGCCCTGGTCGTTCAGGCGCTCATACTCGACGAACCCGTCACCGTCCTTGTCGCCGTAATTCCGTACCCAGCCCAGCGCGCGGTCGGCATGCGGCAGCAGCGCGGCGATGGTGTCCCGGGCAAAGCCCCAGCGGCTCACCGAACCGAGCGCCATCACGAACTGCGGCGTGGCATCGACGCTGCCGTAGTAGGCGGATTTGCCGCCCAGCGCCAGCCCGCTGGAGATCCCGAGCCGGACCTCGTGCAGGATTTTCCCCGGCTCCTCCTCGCTCATCGGGTCCACCACTTTGCCCTGCCGGTCGGCCAGTGTCTGCAGGGTCCCGAGTGCCAAGGACGGATCCACCGGGAGCGCCATCTCCGAGGCCCACAGCGAGTCCCGGCCGAAGAGGGTCATGAACCACGGGGCACCGGCGGCCACCACGATCCGCTCCGGATGGGCCGGGTCCTCGATGCGGAGCGCGCCCAGGTCGTCGTAGCTGCGCCGCAGGGTCCGCTCGATGGAACGGTTCCCCATGTGCAGCTTGGGAATCTTCGCCACCCATTCCTGCCGGCGGCGGTCGCTCGGTGATACGTCACCGAGCGCGGGACGGATTAACGACGACGGCGGCACCCCGCCGCCGTTGGAGGCAGGCGCCACGCTCACCCGCGAGCTCCATACACCGCGCGGCGGGACTACCGTCCGGAAAGTCAACGAGTCGGCTGTGACCTCGGCGCCGGCGGCGTTGACGATGACGCTCTTCACCAGGTCCTGCCAGCCGGCCCGGATCACCAGGGAGTCGCCCTCGGGCCGGCGGGATTCCTCCCAGCGCCGCTGGACACGTGCCTCCTTCACCTCAAAGAGATCAGCGAAATCCGATTCGACACTGAGCGAAACGACGCACTCGGTCTCCTTCGCAGAGTAGTTCCGGATGGTGATCTCTTCGCGGATGCCGGCACCTACCTCCCGCAGGCGCTCCACGATCAGGGGACTGTCCGCGTATCCGTCGGAGCGGGGAACGCGCCCAATAAACAGCGCCCGGTAAGGCTCCTTGGTCTCCGCCGTCAGAGCCTCCAGCGGCAAGCCGTTCACGGACAGGTTCCAGCGCGACAGGATGCGGGTGTCCTCATGGAAGACCCCGTGCGGATGCTCCGGGTGGATATCCCCGTTCGCGGAGGAAATGCAGAAGGACGAGCCTTCAACCAGGGTGACCGTGCCCGACCCCACCGGTCCGGCAGCCGTATCAGCGTTCCAGCCAGCAGCCATTCCCGCCTCCTTCGACGGCTCAGGAGTGACGCGGCGCTACGCGGACCGGAGCCGCACTTTTGGTCGCCGCCATCGTCCGTTGGGCACGACGCTACGCTCGAACGCCCCCTTATAAAAGGGTCTCTGGCGGCCCACGGAAAAGGCGACGAGAATGGGCCCGTGCCCCAACTTCGCGCCGGGACTGACAGCGAGGCGATGAACCCGGAGGCCCGCAAGGTGCAGCGCATCTACCTGACGCTGACACTGGGCAATACCCTTGCGGCCTCCTTCATCTGGGGCATCAACACGCTCTTCCTGCTCGACGCCGGGCTCAGCAACCTCGAAGCGTTTGCCGCCAACGCCTTCTTCACCGCCGGCATGGTGCTGTTTGAGGTGCCCACCGGCGTGGTGGCCGACGGCTGGGGGCGCCGGGTTTCCTTCCTGCTCGGCACCGCCACACTGGCCGTCTCAACGCTTCTCTACTACCTGCTGTGGCAGCTTTCCGCCCCCTTCTGGTCGTGGGCGGTGGTGTCCGTACTGCTCGGCCTGGGCTTCACCTTCTTCTCCGGCGCGGTGGAGGCGTGGCTGGTGGATGCGCTGCACTTCTCCGGCTATGACGGTGCGCTGGAGGCGGTACTCGGGCGCGGGCAGATGATGTCCGGCACCGCCATGCTGATCGGGTCCGTCGCGGGCGGGGTGATCGCACAGGCCACCAACCTGGGCGTGCCGTTCCTGCTGCGGGTGGGCGTGCTGCTGGCCATGTTCGGTGTGGCACTGTGGCTCATGCACGACGTCGGCTTCACCCCGGAACGCTCGGCGCTTCCCCTTCAGGCGACGCGCGCCGTGCTCTCTGCCTCCATCGAGAACGGCCTGAAGAATCCCCCCGTGCGTTACGTGATGCTGTCCGCGCCCTTTACGGCCGGCGTCGGGATTTACGTCTTCTATGCCCTGCAGCCGTTCATGCTTGAGCTGTTCGGCGACCGCAGCGCGTACGCCATCGCAGGCCTCGCGGCGGCCATCGTGGCGGGGGCCGAGGTCCTCGGCGGCTGGCTGGCGCCGCGCTTCCGGCGCCTCGTCCGCAAACGCACCACGGTACTGATCCTCAGCGGGGCCATTAGCTCGGTGATCCTGGTGGCGCTCGGGTTCACCCGTGAGTTCTGGGTGGCCCTGGTACTGCTGGCTCTCTGGGCGCTGGTGGCCGAGGTCGGGACGCCCGTGGGGCAGGCCTATCTTAACGACATGATCGATTCCAGGCAGCGTGCAACAGTGCTCAGCTTCGCCTCCCTCATGGGCTCGAGCGGCGGGGTAGTGGTGCAGCCAGTGCTCGGCAGGACCGCCGATGTGTCCGGCTATTCCGTTTCGGTGGCGTTCGGCGGTGTGATCCAGCTGCTCGCCGTGCCGTTCCTCTACGCCAGCCGGCGGCAGCGCTCGCCGGCCGACGAATCACACGGCCGCTGACACAGCACGGCGGGAAGTGTTTAGCCCGTTGAGTGTCCTTCCACCGCGGAGTAGCGTGACAGTACCGTCAACCCGCAGTACACCGACCCGGGAGCGACCATGCCATACATAAGAAGCCGAGTAGCAGCCGTCACCACGGCCCTGGCAGTCAGCGTGACGGCCGGTGCCGTCACCAGCCCCGCGTTTGCTGACGAGCGCGTGACCGAAAAAACCGCCACGGCCACCGGGTACGGCGGCGCCGTGAGCACCGTGGACCCGGAGGCATCGGCCGCGGCCATCGACATTCTCCGCAGGGGAGGCAACGCGGCCGACGCCGCCGTCGCCGCGGCTGCCACCCTCGGCGTGACCGAGCCGTACAGCGCGGGCGTAGGCGGCGGCGGATACTTCCTTTTCTACAGCGCGCACACCGGGCACGTGAGCACCATCGATGGCCGCGAAACAGCCCCGGCCGCCATGCCGCACAACGCCTTCATCGACCCGAAGACAGGCAAGCCCTACAACTTCACCCCCGAACTCGTCACCAGCGGCGTGTCAGTGGGCGTCCCCGGCACGCCGGCCACGTGGGAGCGCGCGCTGGACCGGTGGGGAACCAAGGACCTCGAGGACGTCCTCGAGCCGGCCATCAAAGTAGCGGACCGCGGCTTCGTGGTGGACGACACCTTCCGCCAGCAGACCCTCGACAACAAGCTCCGCTTCCAGGCGTTCACCTCCACCAGCAAGCTCTTCCTCCCCGGCGGTGACGCACCCGCCGTCGGCAGTATTTTCAGAAACCCTGACCTCGCCGCCACCTACCGGCTGCTCGCTGACAAGGGAACACGTGCTTTCTACCACGGCGCGCTCGCCAAGGAGATAGCGTCAACCGTCCAGGCGCCGCCGAAGACGAAGACCACCAAGCTGCCGGTCCCGGTGGGACACCTGACGACGGCCGATCTCGCGAAATACCGGGCCCTGAACCAGTCGCCTACCCACGTGGAATACCGCGGCCTGGACGTCTATGGCATGGCGCCGTCGAGCAGCGGCGGCACCACCGTGGGCGAGGCGCTGAACATCCTTGAGCCTTTCGACCTTTCCGGGATGTCCACGCCCAGCGCACTGCACCACTACCTCGAGGCCAGCGCGCTCGCCTTTGCGGACCGCGGCAAGTATGTGGGCGACCCGGCATTCGTCGATGTTCCCACCGGCGCCCTGACGGACCCGCTGTTCGGCAAGGAACGCTCCTGTGCGATTGACCCGAAGCATGCGGCCGTGAAGCCGGTGGCCCCGGGTGACGTGGCAAATTTCGACGGCGCGTGCCCGGCCGCCGCGGCGGCCCCCGCCAGCGAGAAGGACACCGAGAACATCTCCACCACCAACATGACCGTCGCAGACAAGTGGGGAAACGTCGTCGAGTACACGCTCACCATCGAGCAGACCGGAGGGTCAGGCATCGTGGTCCCCGGCCGCGGGTTCCTGCTCAACAATGAGCTGACTGACTTCTCCGCCGTGTACGACTCGAAGGACCCGAACCGGATTGACCCCGGGAAGCGGCCGCGGTCCTCGATGTCCCCGACGATTATCCTCGAGGACGGCGAGCCGTTCCTCGCCCTCGGTTCGCCCGGCGGGTCCACGATCATCACCACCGTCCTGCAGACCATCCTGAACCGGGTGGACCTGGGCATGAACATCTCCGATGCGATCGCGGCCCCGCGGGCGGCACAGCGGAACTCGGCCAAGGTCACGGCCGAGCCGGCCTTCATCACCAAGTACGGAGCTACGCTGAAGCCGTTCGGCCATGAGTTCACCCCGTCCGGTGACGCGTTCACCTCGGCAGCCGAGATCGGCGCGGCCACCGCCATCGAGTTTAAGTCGGGCGGGCGCCTGGTGGCCGCTGCCGAGCCGGTCAGACGCGGTGGAGGATCCGCCATGGTGGTCAAACCTGCGAGGTGAGGCCCGCCGTCGGAGTTTCTGGCAGTGACAGAAGGCGGGCCCCTACGTAAGCCCGTCGCCGGGAGCCGGCAGCAACTGCCGGTTCCTGATCTGCGACGCTCCGAACTCCACCGTGAGCGGACGGATTTCCCAGGCGCCGCTTCTTTCTCCGGACCGGCTTTGTGACGGTGGCCTGCCCACGGCGACGTGGGGCCGCCACTTCGGATACCGGTAGCCGAGGGCGCGGGAGCTGAGGATGAAGTCATCGACGTTGTCCACGAGCAGGTCTTCCAACAGCCGGTGGAGGGCCTGGACGAGCGAGACCTGAAAGTCCCGCACGCCCTGGGGTACCTCCACCTCAAGTCCGGACAATCTGCCCCCGCCCAGCAGGATCAATCTGTCCGCAGTTCCGGAAAAGCCCTCCAGCACTGGCAGCGCGCGCAGCCAGTCGGCAGTTTTGATTGCGGCCACGGCAGGATCCGTGCCGCCCTTGGTCCAGTCAGCAACGTCAGCGGCAAAATCCTCAAGGATGCCGACGTGGAGCAGGGTCATGTGCAGGCTCTGGGGCCTGCGCAGCCCGTCAGCATACGCGGCGAGCTGTTCATAATCCGCGGGACGGGCGCCGACGCCGAGCACCGGAACCTCGACCGTGATGCGCGGAAGCCTCAGCATCCGGACCTCCTCGTCGCTGGCCACGGTGGTAAGTTTTCGCCTGTGGATGATGCCATTATGCGCTCCATAGGCCGTCCCAAGGTTTTTCCAAGGTCCTGCACCGATCATGTCCCGGGGAGTGCGAGCTGGATGGCTGCGGAGACCAAACCGAACCACAGTGAGGCCATGGGCGAGCTACGGAAACTCGGCACGATCGGAAGCCTTGGGCTGCTGCTGTCGAGCAGCCTGATTTTCGGTTCATCGCAGACGGCACCCGGGTGTTCGCCAACAACAGGGTTGTTCTTGGCGGCACGGGCCTGAGCAAGGTCCAGTTCGGAGCCGAGCACGCTCGCCAGATGGGCGACACCTACATCGACGACGTCGTCGTCCGGAGGTAGCGCTGTCCGGAGGTAGCGGCGTGCCCAACTAGGTGGCAGCTCAGGGCGTTCTCAGAGCTGGGAACGCCCTGTGCTGCTACCCAGTTTTTCGTTCTCGGGCGGGTGCACTTTCCACCCTTAATTGTCACAGCCCCCTGCAATGCTGTGGCTATGGATAACGCGGCAGTTGCGGAGACGTTGGAGGCCATTAGTGCCTCCGCTCTTTCGCTGGCCACCGAGCTCCGTCGGGCGGCTGATCCGGGTCAGGCTCCGCTGCCCGATGAGGCGGACCCAGTGCGGGATCAGGCGGACGTGTGCCTGGATGGGCTGTCAGGGGTGGCAAGGATGGAGGCCCGTCTGGCGGCCGTGAAGGTGGGTCTCACCGCCGGTTTCGCAGCGGCGGAGGAGGCCTTGGCAGGGCCTGATAGGTCCGCGCAGGACCGCACTGTCCGGCGGATGTCCCTGACTGCTGAGGTTGCGGGGGCGCTGACTGTGAGTGAGGGGGCGTCGGAGCGGTTGCTGGTTGAGTCGGCCATGTTGAGTAATGACCGGCCGTTGACGTTGGCCGCGTTGGGGTCGGGGAGTATTTCTTGGCAGCATGCGCGGATCATGTGCGATGAGACCGAGGGGCTGGATCCGGCGGCTATTGCGGCGTTTGAGGCGCATTTCCTGGACGCGGACACGCCCGGGTATGCGAGGGGTTGCCCGGCCGGGGAGCTGACTCCGGCGAGGTTCCGTGCGAAGTCGCGGTATTGGCGGGAGCGGCATCATCCGGTCAGCATTGAAAGACGCCACCACAAGTGTGTGAAGGACCGGCGGCTGGAGTWYGTTCMGGACCGGGACGGCATGGCCYGGCTGTCGGCSTAYCTGCCCGCGGACCAGGCSGCCGGGATCTGGAACAGCACCACCGCCGCAGCCCGCGCCGCACAGGGCCCAACCGAGTCCCGCACTCTGACCCAGCTACGGGTGGATGCCTTCGCCAGCTGGTTGCTCGGCCCGAGTCCGCGGGTTGACGACGGACCTGAGGACCGGGCTGCAGGTCCTGCCCCGGCCGGTGGCTCCCTTCCCGAAGGATCTCCGCCCACAAATTACCTGACCAACGGGTCCAGGCCGACTGGTGGGTTCCTCCCCGCAGTTTCCCCGCCCACGGGTTCTGTCCCGGAGGGATCCGTAGGCTCGATTCCGGTTGATGTCCCGTCGCCGTCGGCGCAGGTCCTGGTCACCGTTCCGGCGTTATCGCTGCTCGGCCTGACCGAAGAACCGGCCACACTCGACGGCTACGGTCCGATCCCGCCGTCGATGGCCCGCCGGCTCGTCGCAGACGGCGCAACATCATTCCTCCGGGTCCTCACCGACCCGCGGGACGGGGCACCTTTGGAGATCGGACGCACCAGCTACCGGCTGACGAAACCGATGCGCCAATGGCTGCGACTCCGCGACGCCAAGTGCACCTTCCCCAACTGCAACAACTACTCCCTGGACAACGACGCCGACCACATCCTCGCCTGGGCCGAGGGTGGCGGCACCGGCGTCGCCAACCTCGGCCAAACCTGCCCCAGACACCACCGGCTCAAACACAACACGCAATGGAGACCGGTCGGCGCCACCCGGGAAAGTCCGCCCGGATGGATCTCGCCCAAGGGACGGTCCTACCCGGCGGAGTATCAGGACTGGGAACCACCTACCTGGCCAGAACCACCGCCCGGCCAGGACTGGCGGGAACTGCCACTCGGCGAAGACTGGCCCATGCCACCGAACCGGCCCGACGCATCGGACCCTCCCGACGAACTTGCCGATGTTGGGAGCCCGATGGATATCGACGGCGTTGCCCCACGGCTGCCAGCGGATCCGTGGCCCTACTGGTCATCCATAGCAGCCTAGGAAGGCGCCTGCCCGTGTCAGTTCCCTCGGCTGCCACCGGCACAATGGAAGGGTGACCTCCGCGCCCCTCCCGCAAAACGCCGCCCCACACGACGGACCGGCCCATTCCGCGCCCTTCAACCTGCAGGCCATCGGCTCCGGGCTGGTCTTTGCGGAGTCTCTGCCGGAGCTGGCCGGTGTGCTGGGAAGGCAGGGTGCCGGCGGCGCCGCAGTGGTCCAGGCCCCGCCCGGCACCGGCAAAACGACACTGGTGCCTCCGCTGGTCGCCAACCTGGCGCAGGCTGCCAGCAGGGATGGAAAGTCGCGCATCGTGGTGACCCAGCCGCGCCGGGTAGCCGCCCGCTCGGCCGCGCGGCGGCTCGCCTCCCTTGACGGGACAAAGCTGGGGGACAGGGTGGGTTACACCGTCCGCGGCGAACGGCAGGCTGGTCCCGCCACCCTGATCGAGTTCGTGACGCCGGGCATCCTCCTGCGCCGGCTGCTGGCCGATCCCGGCCTGGAGGGCACTGCCGCCGTCATCCTCGATGAGGTGCACGAACGCGGCCTGGAGACCGATCTGCTGCTGGGCCTGCTCGCCGAGGTGCGCCAGCTTCGCGGTGACCTCATGCTGGTCGCCATGTCCGCCACCCTGGACGCGCCGCGGTTTGCTGCCTTGCTCGGGGCGGACACCGGCGGAGAGGAACGCGGGAAGGCCGATGACGGCAGCCCGGCTCCCGTCGTCGATTGCCCCTCTGCTCTTCACCCGCTGAAAACGGCGTGGGTTCCGGCGTCGGTGGCGCGACTGGACGAACGCGGTGTGACCCGCGGCTTCCTGGACCATGTGGCGGACACGGCCGCGGCGTCCTACGCGGAAGCCCTTGCCGCCGACGCCGGCACCGACGCGCTGGTGTTCCTTCCTGGCGCGTGGGAGGTGTCCCATGTGGCGGGCCGGCTGCGCACCCGGGTGGGTCCCGGCGTCGAAATCCTCGAACTGCACGGCCAGGTCAGCCCCACGGCCCAGGACCGTGCAGTGTCCGGCCGCAAACCCGGCGATCCCGCCAGGGTCATCGTCTCCACGGGGCTCGCTGAATCGTCGCTGACGGTGCCCGGAGTGCGGCTGGTGGTGGACGCCGGGCTGTCCCGCGAACCGCGCCGCGACGCCGGCCGCGGTATGACCGGCCTGGTCACTGTCTCCTGCTCCCGTGCCTCGGCGGAACAACGCGCCGGGCGGGCGGCGCGGCAGGGGCCGGGGACGGTGGTCCGCTGCTATGACCAGAAGACCCTCGGGGCGGCGCCAGCGCACCAGACGCCCGAGATCGCCGTGTCCGACCTGACGGGCGCCGCCCTGATCCTCGCCTGCTGGGGTTCGCCGGGCGGCCGCGGGTTGGCGCTTCCCGATGCCCCGCCGCAGGCAGCGATGGGTGACGCCGTCGAGGTGCTGCGGGAGCTCGGCGCGGTGGGGGAGGACGGCCACGTCACGGAGCTGGGCAAGGCCCTTGCCCGTATCCCCGCCGACCCCCGCCTGGGACGTGCCCTGCTGGTCGGGTCGGCGCTCCTAGGTGACCGGACGGCCACCCGCGTGGATCACGGAACTGCGCGCCATGGGACGGCGCGCTACGGGACGGCCGCGGAGGTCGTCGCCGCCGTTGCAGGGGATCAGCGCGCTACGGGAGCCGACCTGCCCCGGCTGGTGTCCGACCTCCGCTCGGGCAAGGATCCCGCCTCAAGGCGGTGGGCCGAGGAGGCACGGCGGCTGGACACCCTGGCACGCCAGGCGGGAACCGGCGTCGGGCTTCCAGCTGTCGCGGTGCCGGCCGGAACAGCCGAACAGATCGGGCTGGTGGTGGCACTGGCGTTCCCGGACCGGGTGGGCCGCCGCGTCCCCGGCGACGGGCCGGAACGCTACCTGCTGGCCTCCGGCACCCGGGCCGGGCTTCCCGCGGGCAGCCCGCTTGCCGGGCATGAATGGCTCGCCGTGGCCGAGGTTGCGCGCACAGACGGGCGGGACGCCGCCGGAACGGGCGCGGTGATCCGCTCTGCCGCGCCGCTGACGGCGGACACAGCCGAGGCCGCCGCAGCCCATCTGCTGGGCGACTCCGTGGAGGCAACGTTCAGCCAGGGCCGGGTGACTGCCCGCAGGGAGCGGCGGCTGGGCGCGATTTTGCTTTCGTCCACGCCGGTCCGGGCGTCCGCGGGCGAAGGCCGCGCAGCCGTGGCCCGGGCGGTGGCGGAGCAGGGGCTGGGAGCCATCGGATGGTCGACGGCGGCCGATGCGCTGCGCCGTCGGCTCGCCCTGCTGCACCGGGAACTGGGCGATCCCTGGCCTGACATGTCTGAGCAGGCCTTGCTGTCCCGGCTCGACGAATGGTTGGGCCCGGAGCTCGAGACGCTGGCCGGCGGGGCCGCGACCTCGGGCATTGACCTGACGGACCCGCTGCGGCGGCTGCTCCCGTGGCCCGATGCGGCCCGGCTGGGCGAGCTCGTCCCGGAGTTCCTGGAGGTGCCCAGCGGTTCCCGCGTCCGGATCGACTACCCGGCGGCCGGAGACGACGGCGGCCGGCCAGTGGTCGCCGTCAAGCTCCAGGAATGCTTCGGCTGGGACCGGACGCCGCTGCTGGCCGGCGGACGGGTGGCGGTGCAGTTTCACCTGCTGTCGCCAGCCCGGCGGCCGCTGGCCGTCACGGACGACCTCGCCTCCTTCTGGTCTGGCCCCTACGCGCAGGTCCGCGCCGAGATGCGGGGCCGCTATCCGAAGCACCCGTGGCCCGAGGACCCGTGGACCGCGACGGCGACCGCACGGACCAACACGCGGAAGTGACTACCGCGTAGAAGTGACTACCGCGCGGACCTCACACCGGTCAGCCGTGCGTAGAGGGCCAGATGTTCATCCACCATGCGCTCGGTGCTAAATCGTTCTTCGGCCTGGGCACGTACCGTCCTGCGGTCCAGGTCCGCCGTGCGCAGTAGCAGGCGCGCCAGGTCCTCCGGTGACGAGGCCAGGAAGCCGCTGACGCCGTCGTCAATGATTTCTGGCGCTGACCCCGTTGGTGTGGCCACAACGGGCGTGCCGGTGGCCATCGCCTCGATCATCACCAGCCCGAACGGCTCCATCCACTGAATGGGATTGAGCAGGGCCATGGCAGCACCCAGCAGTTCATACTTGTCCGCGCCGCCCACCTCGCCCAGGAACTCCACGTCCGGGCCCTGCAGCGGCTCCACCACGTCGTGGTAGTACTGCACTTCAGCGGGTTCCCGCATTTTGGCGGCGATCCGCAGCGGGATCCCGGCCAGTTGGGCCACTTCGATGGCCTCGACCACCCCCTTGTCGGGGCACATCCGGCCAAGGAAACACGCATAGCCGCCCTGCCCGTGCCCCACCGGAACTGCGGCTACCTCCATGCCGTGGGGAATGACGGCCGCGACACGGTCTGCCAGCGCGCTGCTGACCTGGCTTTTGGAGATGGCGACCAGGGTTGTGTCCCGGGACGCTGCGGCATAGACGGCTGCGAAAGCAGGGGTCAGCTCGCTGTGGATGGTGGTGACCACTGGCAGCCGCTCCGGACGGCCGCGGTAGAGCGGCCCGGCGAGGGTGTGGTCATGGACCAGGTCAACCATGCCGTCCATGCCGGCGTAGGCGTCGATGACGTGGCTCAGTTCGGAGGAGGTGAATCCGACGAGGTCGGGTTCGGAGACGCGCATCCCGGGAAGCCGTTCCACCGGGCAGGTGCTGTCGGCGGCCGCGGCGAGCAGCACCTCATGGCCCGCCCTGGAAAATCCCCTGGCCAGGGCATCGACCACCAGTTCGATGCCTCCGTAACCGGCCGGCGGAATCGTATACCAAGGCCCCGCAATTAAACCGATACGCATCCGCAGCTCCCTTGTCGTCCGGATGTACTGAGACCGATTAACCACTGAGACCATTCAGTTATGGGTGGGACCGCAAGCTAGGGTGCCATCAGCCTTTCCAGCGGTGGCCGGGGCTGGTTGAGCACCGTCATGCCCTCCGGCAGTCCGTCAATGGATCCTTCGTTGCCGGTGGCGCTCACCGTGATCCGGGAATGGTCCATCTGCACGTTGTCAGCGCGGAAGCTGCCGAACCCCGCCGGCAGCACCGGGGCCAGGCAGACCTCCTCGCGGGGAAGCAGTGGGTCGAAGCGCAGGAGAGTCCGCATCAGGTGCACCGGCGCCGCTGATGCCCAGGCCTGCGGCGAGCAGGACGTGGGGAAGGGGACGGCCTCCGGGAAATCCTCGCGGGAGAACCCGCAGAAGAGCTCCGGCAGCCGCCCGTCGAACTGTTCCGCGGCGTCGAACAGCCCCGTGGCAATGCGCGTGGCCTCGTCAACGAACCCGTACCGCATCAGTCCGGCGGCCACGAGCGCCGTGTCGTGCGGCCACACCGAACCGTTGTGGTAGCTGACCGGATTGTAGGCGCCCATGTCCGAGGCGAGCGTACGGATTCCCCAGCCGGTGAACATCTCCGGGGACATGAGCCGCTCGGCCACCAGGGGCGCCTTGTCGGCGTCGACGATGCCCACCCAGAGGCAGTGGCCCATGTTGGAGGTGCAGGCATCCACGCGGCGCTTGTCCTTGTCCAGGGCGACGGCGAAGTATTCCTGCTCGGGGAGCCAGAACTTCTCGTTGAACGCAGCCTTGATGTCGGCAGCCCGGCGGTTCCATTTGGCCGCGGTCTCTCCATCGCCCAGCTGCTGGGCAAGCAGCGCGCGTCCCAGGTAGGCGCTGTAGACGTAGCCCTGCACTTCACATAGTGCGATGGGGGCCTCCGCCATCCGGCCGTCGGCGAAGTTGATACCGTCCCAGGAGTCCTTCCAGCCTTGGTTCAGCAGTCCGTGCTCGTTGGCGCGCTGGTACTCCACGAAGCCGTCCCCGTCACGGTCGCCGTAGTGCTGTACCCATTCCAGGGCCCGGTCAGCATGCGGCAGGAGCGAGTCCAGCAGGTCGCCCGCCAGCCCCCAACGTCCCAGCTCGGCCAGCAGCGTCACGAACAGGGGCGTCGCATCCGCGGTGCCGTAGTAGGCCTGGCTGCCGCCGAGCGCCAGCCCGGCGGTGACGCCCAGCCGCACCTCGTGCAGGATCCGGCCCGGCTCCTCCTCGGTGTCCGGGTCAACCTTCTCTCCCTGCAGCGAGGCCAACGTCTGGAGGGTCCCCGCCGCCAGCTTCGGATCCACCGGAAGCGCCATGTAGGAGGACAGGATGGAGTCCCTGCCGAACAGGGCCATGAACCACGGTGCGCCGGCGGCCACGGCGGCGCGCCCGGGGTGGTCGGGGTCGAAGATCCGGAGGGCGCCCAGGTCCTCCTGGCTCCGGGTCAGGACCTTCTCCACGTTCTTGTCCGTCACGGTCAGCCGGGGAACATGCTCTTCCCAGGCGGCGTAGCGCTGGGCGCCCACGTGCAGAGCCGCCTCGTGCGTGAAGGGCTGCTCCGGTCCGGTGCCGTCAACTACGGGCGTGGTGAATACACTGGCCGTCCACACGCCGCGGGGAGCCAGCTCGGCGTCGAACGTCACGGCATCCTCGGTGACGGTGGCGCCGGGGGCGCTGATGACCACGCCGCGGTGGATGCTGTTGCGCATGGCGTCAATCTGCAGGGCGTCCGCCCGGACCTTCCGGCTGTATTCGGCCGACGGGACCACCTTTCCGCCTTTGACGTCGAAGAGGTCGCTCAGGTCTGCATCAACCCTGATCTGGATCCGGCAGGTCCGCGGCTGTTCCGAATAGTTGTGGACCTTGATGTCATCGCGCAGGCCGGGCCCGACCTGGCGGCTGTGCTCCACCACCAGCGGGCTCTCTACCGCTCCGTTGGCCCCGCGGGGCCTGCCGACAAACACTGCCCGGTAGGGCTCCCGGGTCTGGCCGGACAGCGGTTCCAGCGGAACGCCGTCGACCGTCAGCTGCCAGCGGGACAGTATTCGGGTGTCCTGGTAGAAAGCGCCTTGCGGCTGGCCGGGAAACACGTCCCCGCTCTCGGCGGAGATGCAGAAGGAAGAACCTTCCACCACGGTCACCGCTGTCAGTCCGGATGATCCGGCACCGATGTTTTCATTCCACGCACTCATCGACCGCTCCCTGGCGACTAGTCGGATGGCATGGGCCGGCCCGTGCGGCCACGTTATCCATCGTCCCCCTACCGGGATGACGCCGCAACGGCTTATTGCTTACCGCCGGGGCCGGCCACGGAGAGCCGCGCCGCCGCGCCGCCGGACCCCCGGGAAGGGGCCGGACCCCTTGCTGAAGAGCAGCTTTAGGTGTCGAATCGTCTTACTAAGGCCGCGTGGCGGCTCACGACTAGCACGCCGGGAGATGGTCATGTCGGTTAAGGGCACTAATGGCCGGGGCAAGGGTCCCGGCCGCGGCAGTTCCGATCTCCGGCGGGCGGACGCGTCGGCCGGAGCGCCGGTGGACAAGCCGGAGGGCATCCGCAACGTCGCACTGGTGGGACACTCCGGGGCCGGCAAGACCATGCTGCTCGAGGCCCTGCTCGCCGCCGCCGGGACCATCCCGCGGATGGGTTCCATCGTTGACGGCAACACGGTCAGCGATGCGGAGCCGTCGGAGATCCACCAGCAGCGCTCCGTGGTCCTTTCCGTGGCCCCGCTGATTTACGACGGCGTGAAGGTGAACCTGCTGGACACACCAGGCTACGGGGACTTCACCGGCGAGCTGCGGGCCGGGCTGCGGGCTGCGGACGCGGCGCTGTTCGTGGTGTCGGCAGTGGATGGCATCGATGCCGCCACCACCGCGCTGTGGGCGGAATGCGCCCAGCTGGACACGCCGCGGGCCGTGGTGATCAGCCGGTTGGATCACCCGCGGGCGAATTTCGACGCCGCCCTGGCCGCCTGCCAGCGTGCCTTTGGCCAGTCCGTGGTCCCCGCTTACCTCCCGGTCAGCGGAGACGGCGGGGCCACGGGACTCTTGGGGCTGCTGTCCGGGCACGTCTCGGAGTACGACGGCGAATCCCCGGAACCCGCGGTCCGGGACGCGAGTGCCGATGAGCTCGCCGCCGCGGAGTCCGAGCGCGGCACGCTGATCGAGGGGATCATCTCCGAAAGCGAGGATGAGTCCCTGATGGACCGCTACCTCGGCGGTGAGGATATTGACACCGACGTCCTGGTGGGCGACCTCGAAACGGCAGTGGCGCGCGGATCGTTCTTCCCGGTCCTGCCAACCTCGGCAGAAACGGGCCTGGGGATCACCGAACTGCTGGACATGATGACCCGGGCGTTCCCGACACCCCAGGAGCGGGCCGTGCCGGACGTGACGGACCTTGCCGGGGAACCGGCCGGGCCGCTGTCCTGCGATCCCGAAGGGCCGCTGGCCGGTGAGGTGGTGCGCACCACCATGGACCCGTTCCTGGGCCGGGTCTGCCTGGTGCGCGTCTTTTCCGGCACGCTGCGCGAGGATTCCGCAGTGCACGTCAGCGGCCGCGGCCTGGCCGAACGCGGCCATGAGGACCACGACAGCGACGAACGCCTCACCCACCTCTACTCCCCAATGGGGGCAAGCCTGCGTCCCGTCCCGTACTCCGTGGCCGGCGACATCTGCGCCATCACCAAACTGGGCAGCGCCGAGACGGGGGACACCGTGTCAGCGAAGGATGCCCCGCTGCTGATCACCGCCTGGGACATGCCGGAACCGCTCATGCCGGTGGCCGTCGAGGCCGCCACCCGCAGCGACGAGGATGCCCTCGCCAAAAGCCTGGGCAAGGTGGCCGCCGGCGACCCGACGCTCCGGGTGGAACGCAACTCCGAAACCCACCAGCTGATCCTGTGGTGCATGGGTGAGGCCCACGGCGAGGTGATCCTGGACCGGCTGCGGGACCAGGGCGTGAAGCTGCAGACCGTGCCCGTGGTAACGCCGCTGCGGGAGACCTTCGCCGCGCCCGCCGCCGGGCACGGCCGCTACGTCAAACAGTCCGGCGGGCACGGCCAGTACGCCATCTGCGACATCGAGGTGGAGGCGCTCGACCGCGGGGCGGGCTTCCAGTTCGTGGACAAGACCGTGGGCGGGGTGGTGCCAAACCAGTTCATCGGCTCGGTGGAAAAGGGCGTGCGGGCGCAGATGCAGAAGGGTGTCTCGGCAGGTTTCCCGGTGGTGGACATCCGGGTCACCCTGGTGGGCGGCAAGGCCCACAGCGTTGACTCCTCGGACGCCGCCTTCCAGTCCGCCGGCGCGCTGGCCCTGCGAGAGGCTGCAGCCGCCGGACGCATCCAGCTGCTGGAGCCTGTCTCCGCCGTCACCATCAGCGTCCCGGACGAGTACGTGGGATCGGTCATGAGCGACCTGTCGTCGCGCCGTGGCCGGCTCACGGGCACGACGTCGTCCGGCGGGGACGCCACGGAGGTCACCGCCGAGGTCCCGGACGGCGAACTCCTGCGGTACGCCGTCCAGCTGCGGGCACTGACCGCCGGCACCGGTCGGTTCCGCCGCAGTTACCTGCGGCATGAACCGGTCCCGGGCAACGTGGCGCCGGCGGCAGCGAACGCCTGAGCGCAGGTCTAGCCGGCCGGGCTGTTGGCGCGCAGAAACGCGGCCACCGGCGCCGCCAGGGAGGCGCCGATGTCCTCGGCGGTGCGTTTGTTTCCGGCAACTGCGAACGAGTGGTCGCCGCCCTCGCACCACTGCAGCGTGGCGGTCGGGCCGATGCGTGACACCACGCCTTCCAGCAGCTCCCTGGTGGCGAAGGTGTCGCGGGTTCCCTGCAGGAAAAGCATCGGGGTTTCGAGCCCGTAGAGGTGCTCGTCGCGGAGCTTCTCCGGCTTGCCCGGCGGGTGCAGCGGGTAGCCGAGGTAGACAAGACCCGAGGCGGGCATGCCCTCTGCCACCGCCATGGACGCCATCCGGCCGCCGAACGACTTCCCGGCCGCCCACACCGGCTCGGCTTTCCCGGCGGACGCCGCCCGGGCCGCCGCCTCTTCCATCGCCGCCCGCCAGGTGGCAATCGCGGCCGGCGGCCGGTCGGGGAACTTCCGGCCTGCCTCGCGGTAGGGGAAGTTGAAGCGCAAGGTAGCGACGCCGTCGTCGTTCAACGCACCCGTAAACCCGCGCATGAACGGATGCTCCATGCCCGCGCCGGCGCCATGGGCCAGCACCAGCGTTGCGAACGGACTGGCCGGCCGCGCGTACGCGCCGGAGACGTGGCCGTCGCCGACGGCGATGGTGACGGGGGAATCAGCGGTGGGCATGACTCCATCATGCCCGATCCGGGCGAACGGGTTCGGACGTAAAGCATGGATGCCGGCGTCGTGATGCACAGCAATGGCACAGACGGGCGAAAGTCTCCAGCCAGCTCGGGGCCCGACAGTTGATGCAGAAGCCGGATTCACCGGCCACGGCATATCAACCGCCAGGAGGAACCCTCATGATCGTGTACCGACCCATTGCACCCCTGACCGTCGGCAGAGGCAGGCTCGGCGCGGCTCTGCTTGCCATGGTGGTCGCGGCCTTCTGCGGCACGGCGGCGTTCAGCCTGGATGAAGCCAGTGGGAGTTCTCAGGAAGCCGGGACTACCCTGAGCCAGGCATAATCCTGCGGCCGCAGTACCAGCCCCTCGTCGATCCGGACCCGTTCCCCGGAAAACAGGTCCAAAGCCTCGGCGGCAAATCCGGACAGCGTCTCCGCAGACACCACCTGCGGCCCGTCACTGAAGTTGGCCAGAGCCAGCACCACCGTTCCTTCGCCGGGCCGCTGGTACCCGAGCACGGCGGTGTTCTTCGTGGCGAACGGCACCAGGCGGGTGCCAGCCAGTTCGGGGGTTGCCGCGCGGACCTCCGCCAGGCGCCGCAGCCCTGCAAACACTGCGCCCTCAGGCGTGGCCGGGTCCAGGCGCTTCGCGTACCGTTCGGCGGGAAACTGCGGCCGGTGCACCCACCGGCTGTCTCCGTCATGGCCGTCCTCCAGCGTGTAGTCGTAGTCATTGAGCTGCCCCACCTCGTCGCCCAGGTAGAGCAGGGGGATGCCGCCGGTGCTGAAAGCCACCGAGTGGGTCAGCAGGACGCGTCGGATGGACTCAGCCGAACCGTCTTCAAGACCGCACAGAGACGCTGTGGTGCCGGAGATGCGGCAGTCGCCGGTGCGCGGGTTGTCCTGGAACGGCACCCCGCGGGCGAAGCTGCCGGGAAACCGGTTGACGTAGAAGGAGTTCAGGAACCGGCGGTGGTCGAAGCCGTTGATGCCGAACTCGGCGGCGTCCTCATCGGCGAACGTCCAGCCGATGTCGTCATGGCTCCGCACGTAGTTCACCCAGGCCGTTCCCGGCGCAATGTTGTGCCGCCGCTCCAGGGCCTGGGCAAGCAGGGACACGTTCCGGGTAGCCAGGGCTTCCCAGGTCAATGCCATCTGCAGGGGGTTGTAGGAAATCTGGCACTCCGCAGGATCGATATACCGGGCCACTTCGTCCGGGTGCACGATCGCCTCGGACTTGAACAGCAGCGACGGCGCCGCCAAGCGGCAGACGGCGTTGAAGGCCTGCAGCAGGGTGTGCGCCTCGGGCAGGCTCTCGCACGGGGTCCCCAGCTGCTTCCAGATGAACGCCACAGCATCCATCCGCAGGATGTCCACGCCCAGGTTGGCCAGGAACAGCATCTCTCCTGCCATGGCCCGGAACACCTCCGGGTTGGAGTAGTTCAGGTCCCACTGGTACGTGTGGAACGTGGCCCAGACCCACCGGCCGTCGGGCAGCTGCACGAACGAGCCAGGGTGGGCTTCCGGGAAGATTTCACGCACGTTCTGTTCGAAGGCGTCCGGCATGGTGCGGTCCGGGAAGATCCAGTAGTAATCGCTGTAGCGCGGATCGCCCTCGATGGCCCGCTGCGCCCACTTGTGCTCGTTCGAGGTGTGGTTGAAGATGAAGTCGACCACAAGGCTGATGCCGTTGGCGCGCAGTTCCGCGGCGAGCGCCCGCAGCTGGTCCGTGGTGCCAAGCTTCGGGTTGACCTCCCGGTAGCTGGAGACCGCGTAGCCGCCGTCGGACAGGCGCTCCGGGGCCAGGAACAACGGCATCAGGTGCAGGTAGGTGAGGCCGATTTCCTTGAAATAGGGGATTCGGGCGCGGACCCCCTCCAGGTCGGCGGCGTACCGGTCCACGTAACAGACGCCGCCGAGCATGCGGTTGGACTGGTACCAGTCCATGTTGCCTTCCCGGCCGGCGTCGAGCTCCTTCAGGTCTGCGGGCCGTTCCTTCCAGGAGCCGGCAACCTCCAACGCCAGGGCAGTCAGTTGCTCCTCGACGTCAGGCCGCGATCCGTACAGCGAGCGGAACAGCCTCGACAAGTCGGGGAAGTGGCGGTCGAAGCGCTGCTCCAGCGCGATCCAGTCCCGGCTGCCCGGCTCCAGGCCGGCCTGAGCGGCCACCCTGCTGAGCAGCCGACGGTTGCCTGCCTGCGATGACTGGGATTCACCGGATTCCCGGGCGGCGGATGGTCCCTGGGTAGCGTCCAGACTGGCGGATTCAACCATGGGACGGGGCTCCTTCGACAATGCGCTGCGCCTGGCGGCGCCCGGTGTGTTTCATCCTTACAGATGGCCCCGCCGGTGCCCAGAGAGGGGCAGATGTTTCTTGTGGCCCGACGGCGGGAGGCCTCCCTGAGGGGTTGGTCCAGTGGGAATCGCGGCGGGCGTACTGCTGACGCGGCGGGCCGCGCGGGGTAGGTTGTCCCCATGGCCAGTGAACAGACCACCATCAGTGTCGACGGGCCCGATGGCCCCCGGGAAATGCGCGTCTCCAGTCCAAGCCGGGTGTTGTGGCCCGAACTGGGACTGACCAAGCTGGACCTGGCGCGCTACTTCGTGGATGTGGGGGAGGCCTTTATCCGGGCCAACGGTGACCGGCCGGTGGCGCTGCAGCGGTTTTCGGACACCGTGGACGGCGAGCAGTTCTTCTCCAAGAACCCACCGAAAGGCACGCCGGACTTCATCCGCACGGTCAAGGTCACCTTTCCGAGCGCGCGATCGCACCCCATGCTGGTCCTCGACGAGCCCGCCGCGGCGGTCTGGGCCGCGCAGATGAACACAGTGGTTTTTCATCCCTGGCCGTCCCATGCGGACAACTCGGATAACCCCGACCAGCTGCGCATCGACCTGGACCCCCAGCCGGGCACCGACTACGACGACGCCATTCCCGCCGCGCTCGAGCTGCGGAAGGTTCTCGCGGAGGCAGGGCTGGACACCTTCCTGAAGACCTCCGGTAACCGCGGCCTGCATGTCTATGCCCCCATTGAGCCCGCCCGGGAATTCCTGGATGTCCGCCACGCGGTGATCGCCGCCGCCAGGGAACTCGAGCGGCGCATGCCGGACAAGGTCACCACCAACTGGTGGAAGGAGGAACGCGGCAAGCGCATCTTCGTTGACTTCAACCAGGCCAACCGGGACCGCACCATTGCCGGCGCCTACAGCCCGCGTGCCCTTCCGCACGCTTCCGTATCGTGCCCCATCACCTGGGACGAGTTGGCTGACGTGCGGCCCAAGGACTTCACCATACTTACCGTGCCGGACCGGCTGAAAACGGTAGGTGACCCGTGGGCGGACATGCACGCGAAGCAGGGGACCATCGACACGCTGCTGGAATGGTGGGACCGCGACGTCAAAAATGGCCTGGGGGAACTGCCGTTCCCGCCGGACTACCCCAAGATGCCGGGCGAACCGCCCCGGGTGCAGCCCAGCCGGGCCAAGAAGCCGGAGTAGTCGGCGCCGTCCCTGAAACCGCGCCCCTACTCAAACCGGGACGGGTCGCCGGTGCCGCGGCGCACCACCTCGGCGGTGCCTCCGGAGAAGTCGACGACCGTGGTGGGCTCGGCGCCGCAGTCACCGGAATCGACCACCGCGTCCACTACGTGGTCCAGCCGTTCCTTGATCTCCCAGCCCTGGGTCAGCGGCTCCTCCTCGTCCGGCAGCAGCAGTGTGCTGGACAGCAGCGGTTCGCCAAGTTCGGCCAGCAGTGCCTGGACGAAGTTGTGCTGAGGGATGCGGACCCCCACTGTCTTCTTCTTCGGGTGCAGCAGCCGGCGCGGGACCTCCTTGGTGGCAGGCAGGATGAACGTGTAGCTGCCCGGCGTGACGGACTTGATGCTGCGGAACACGTCGTTGCCGATGTTCACGAACTGACCAAGCTGCGCGAAGTCCCGGCAGACCAGGGTGAAGTGATGCTTGCTGTCCAGCTGGCGGATGGAACGGATCCTGTCCAGCGCCTCCTTGTTCCCCAGCTGGGCGCCGAGGGCGTAGCAGGAGTCCGTGGGGTACGCGATCAGGCCGCCCGATCGAAGGAGCTCCACGATCTGTGAAATCGCGCGGGGCTGGGGGTCCTCGGGGTGGACATCAAAGAATTTCGCCATGCGCTGAGCCTACGGCCCGGCAGCCGTCCACGCACGCACCCCCGCGCCCTTACCGGCCACCGCGCCGGTTCGCGCGGGCGGACAAGCACTCACCCCACATGCACCCACGGACGCTTGGTGACATCCGGTTCGGCCTCGCGCAGCACTTCGCGGGTGACCGGCGCGATCTCCCCCTCGCCAAGGAACAGGAAGCGCAGCAGGTTCACCACCGGATTCCCTTCGGTCCAGCGGAAATAGATGTGCGGCATGAGCCCGGTGACGTCCCGGATGTGCAGGAGCACGGAGGCGATGGTGTTGGGCACCACGGGCCCATGGACCTCCAGCACCCGGTACCCGTGCCGCACCACGCCGTGCACCTGCAGTTCGGTCTCGAAATCGGACGAGTCGTCAACGATCACTTCAAGGAACAGCGCCTGGTAATGGACCGGCAGGTGGCTGACCTCGATGGCGGACGTCAGCTTTTGCCGGTACGCCTCCGCGGTGAGCCTGCGTGGCTCGTGCGCAATGATGCCGATGAGTCCGCTCTCGTCCTCGGCGACGAATTCCAGGGCCGTCCGGTCGAGGCGCACATGCGTGGCGTGCAGCTCAAAGGACCGGCCGATCCTGGACAGCAGCGAGATGACGACAATGCCAAGGATGAAGAACCCGGCGATCCGGATGCCCTCGGGCCGCTCGATGACGTTGGCCACCGTCGTGTAGATAAACACCAGGGCGACCAGCCCGAAGCCCACGGCGCGCATTCGCTGCCGGCGGCGCCGGGCGGACAGCGCGACCGCCACGGCGGCGGAAGTCATCAGCACCAGCACGCCGGTGACGTAGGCACCGCCCTGGGCGTCGACGTCGGCTTCGAAAAGAATGGTGACCAGGAACGCGATGACGCCGAAGACCAGCACCAGAGGCCGGACAGCCTTGGCCCACTCCGGCGCCATCCCGTACCGCGGAAGGTACCGCGGCACCAGGTTCAACAGCCCGGCCATCGCGGACGCGCCGGCGAACCAGAGGATGGCGATGGTGCTGAGGTCGTACACCGTGCCGAAGCCGTTCCCCAGGTACTGATGGGCCAGGTAGGCAAGGGCGCGCCCGTTGGCCTGCCCGCCGGGCTCGAATTCGGCTGCGGGAATGAGGATCACCGTGGTGAGGCTGCTGGCAATGAGGAATGCGCTCATGATCAGCGCCGAGGTGGTCAGCATCCGCCGCGTCCCCTCGACGCGGCCCGCCGGATTCTCCTCCGTGTCCGTGTCCCGGCCGCGTACCTGCGGCATGACGGCCACGCCGGTTTCGAAGCCGGACAGGCCCAGCGCCAGTTTGGGGAACACCAGCAGGGCTATGGCGACGGCGAGCGCCGGGTTGCCGTGCGATGTCCCCAGCGCCTGCCACCAGTTGCCGACGGCGGCGGGGTGGCTGAGCGTTTCGACGGCGGCCCTCGCCACCACCACGACGTTCAGTCCCAGATAGACGGCCACCAGGACCACGGCGATGCCGATCGCCTCCTTGAATCCGCGCAGGAAGACGGCGGCGAGCAGGGCCAGGAGGACCAGAGTCACCGTCACCTCCTGCCCCTGCAGCCACGCCGGGGCAAAAGGGTTCTGGATGAGGTGCGCCGTGGCGTCGGCTGCGGAGAGGGTCATGGTGATCATGAAGTCCGTCGCCGCGAAGCCGAGCAGCACCAGGACGAACAGCTTGCCGCCCCAGCGGGGGAGCAGCCTCTCGAGCATCGCAATGGAACCCTCACCGTGGGAGCTTTCGCCCGCCACCCTGCGGTACACCGGCAGTGCCCCGAACAGGGTGACGGCCACCAGGACCAGCGTGGCCAGCGGCGAAATGACGCCGGCGGCGAGGGCGGCGATGGCCGGCTGGTAGCCGAGGGTGGAGAAGTAGTCCACGCCGGTCAGGCACATGACTTGCCACCACGCGTGCTTCCGCTCGTGGGCCATGGTCCGTCCACCGGGTCCCTGGTGGGATCCCTTGCTGTCCTGCAGGCCCAGCAGTAGCCAGCTGTGAAGCCGCTGCCTCCGGCTGTGGCGCACCTCCGAGGGGTCCGCCGGTGGTCGGCTCATGGTTGTCATGGTGTCTTTCACGTGTGTGGGTGCCTTGCTGCCGCGGTATGTCACGGCTGCCGCGGCATTTCGCTGCGGGCACAGCCGAACGTAGCACCGGGCAGGAGCGCCGGAACCGCCGGCAGCGGAATCTTGACGGATCCTTAACGCAGGTGTGATGCACCCACCGGGGAGCAGCCTGCGCCGTGGACAGGTGCCGGACAGGTGAAAGAATGGCGTCATGGCAGGGGAACGGATCGTCATTGGCCTGTCCGGCGACGGTGAGGGGGAGATCCTGATCCGCCGCGCCGTGAAGGCCCTCAAGGGCGCCGGTGGCGGGGACCTGCTCGCAGTCCATATCCGTTCCGCGGAGGGCGCGTCGCAGGAATCAACCAGCGCCCTCGAATCCCAGCGCCGGCTGGTGGTGGAGCTGGGCGGCACTTACCACACGGTCGCCGCCCAGGACCCCGTCGAGGCACTCCTGGACTTCGCGTCGCATGCCGGCGCCACCCGGCTGGTCATTGGGCAGTCCCGGGCTCACCCGCTGTCCAGGCTGCTTTCCGGCGGCACAGAGACGCGGATCGTCCGCAGCGCGGGCGAGCTCGACGTGCAGGTGGTGCCGCACCCCCTGGCCGGCCGCGGCACAGGCCGGCGCCGGCAGCGGGATCTTGGCCGGGTACGCGTCACCGTCGGATTCGTGCTCGCGGCCGCCATCCCCATCCTGATGCAGCTGGCGCTCGCCGTCATAGAGCACAGCGTTGCTACCGCGGTCCTGGTCCAGCTTGCCGGGGCCGTGGCCGTGGCGCTCGTGGGCGGGCTGTGGCCGGCCGTCGCGGGTGCGCTCTGGAGCGGTCTGCTGGTGATCTACTTCTCGACGCCGCCGGTCGGTGAGCTGGCCATCGGTGACCCGCAGGACCTCCTGGCTCTGGGGGTGTTCGTGGGTGTTTCGGTGGCGGTTGCCGGGGTGGTGGACAGGTCCGCCCGGCGGTCCAAGGAAGCTGCCCGGGCGCGTGCCGAGGCGGCGACGCTCGGCGAGCTGGCCCGCGGTGCCACCCGCGCGGAGGACACGGTGGGCAGCCTGCTGGAGCAGGCCCTGGACGTCTTCGGTGTCCGCGGCGTGGCGCTCTTCAGCGGGCCGGCGTTCGGGGACGGGCACGCTTTCGCTGACCGGCAGGCCTTCGGCGGTAACCTGGCGTACCGTGACGGGGACGGCGGGGCCCGGAGGAAGTTGCTCGCCAGCGCGGGCAAGCTGACCGACCCTGAACGGGACGGCACGGATTTTGCCGAGCACACCGTGGAACCGGTCGACGACGGCACCTGGCTGGTGCTGTTCGGCAGGACGGTGCCGGCCACCGACAGCAGCTTGCTGGGCGCCTTCGCCGCCCACGTGCTGGCGCAGCTTGAACGCCAGCAGTTGGCCGCCAGCCGCCTCGAGGTGCTGCGGCTTGCCGAAGGGAACACCATGCGCACCGCCATCCTCCGTGCCGTCTCGCACGACCTCCGCACGCCGCTGGCCGGCATCAAGCTGGCCGTCGGAGGCCTCCTGCAGACCGCCGTCACCTATACCCCGGAGGAGAAACAGGAGCTGTTGGAAACCATCGATGAATGCTCGGACCGGCTGGACATCCTGGTGGGCAACCTTCTCGACATGTCCCGGATTACTGCCGACTCGGTCCGCCCGCTGCTGAAGCCCGTCAGGTGGCTCGATGTTGTACCGCCCGCGCTTCGCGGCCTACCGGCTGGCAGCGTGCGGGTCGAACTGCCGCCGAACCTTCCCGCTGTCGACGCCGATGCAGTCCTGCTCGAACGCGTCATCGCCAACATCACGGAAAATGCCGTTAAGTACGCGCCTGCCTCTGACATCAGGGTGACTGCAGCGGCGGGCGGGCTCAGCGGCAGCGTCCTCAACGGCCACCCGGCCGGTGAACTGAGGATCATCGACCACGGACGCGGTGTGCCGGGCCGGAACGTGCCCGCAATGTTCCGCCCCTTCCAGCGATTGGACGATCTGTCCCAGTCAACCGGCGTGGGCCTCGGCCTGGCCGTCGCACGGGGATTCGTCTCCGCCATGGGCGGCAGCCTCGCGGCGGAGGAGACGCCCGGCGGGGGACTCACCATGGTCATCCGGCTCCCGCTCTCCACGGGGACTGACTTATCGGGGTCTGGCTTATCGGCGACTGACTTATCGGAGTCTGGCGTGGCACGGAATGACGTCGCCGGCGCCGGGCCCGACGGCGCGTCACCCGCCGTCGCTCCTGCCGCGTCCCCACAGGAGACGGCCCAGTGACCGGCGTCCTCGTTGTGGATGATGACCAGCACCTGCTGAAGGCCCTGCGGATCACCCTGCAGGCGCATGGCTACAGCGTGGAGACCGCCGCTGACGGCGAGGCCGCGCTGGCCGCTGTCTCGCGGAATCCGCCCGGGCTGGTGGTCCTGGATTTGGGATTGCCCGACATGGACGGCGCCGCGGTCCTCAGGGAGCTGCGCCGCTGGAGCACCGCCCCGGTGCTGGTGCTCTCAGCCCGGCACGGCTCGTCGGACAAGGTGGACGCGCTCGATGCCGGCGCGGACGACTACATCACCAAGCCGTTCGGACTGGAAGAACTCCTCGCCCGGCTTCGCGCGCTCCTCCGCCGCGCCCCGGAAGCCACCGAGGCGTCCACGGTGGACACCGCGGAGTTCAGCGTGGACCTGGGGCGGCGGATGGTCACCCGGAACGGTGAGCCCGTCCGGCTCACGCCCACGGAGTGGAGCATCCTCGAGCTGCTGGTGCGGAACCCGGGGAAGCTCATCACCCAGCAGCAGATCCTGGCCAGCGTGTGGGGGCCCGCCTACGAGAAGGAAGCCAACTACCTTCGGGTGTACATGGCCCAGCTCCGTCGCAAACTCGAGGCAGACACAGGCAATCCGCGCCATCTCCTGACCGAGGCCGGAGTCGGTTACCGCTTCCGGCCCTGACCCGTGCTCCAGCTCTGACCCGCGCCGCGGCTCTGACCTGCGCTGCGGCTCTGACCTGCGCTGATGAACTGCCCGTGAACTTTCATGAACGCCGGTGAAACCCTATGAAGGGGAGCCCGATTCGGGCAACATGTGTAGTGCCGGGCGCCGCACACTGGGCGCCATACGTACAGCCGAAGGAGAACCGATCGTGTCCACCCTGCTCAACCCGTACATCAGCTTCCGCGACAATGCCCGCGACGCCATGACCTTCTACCAGTCGGTGTTCGGCGGCGAGCTGGCACTGAGCACCTTCGGGGAGTTCCACGTCAGTGAAGATCCTGCGGAGACTGACAAGATCATGCACGGCATGCTGACCTCGGAGAAGGGTCTCGTGCTCATGGGGGCCGACACCCCCAACTCCATGGACTACTCGCCGGGGAACACCATTTCCGTGTCGCTCAGCGGGGACGACGAGTCCGAACTGCGCGGCTACTACGACAAGCTGTCCGGCGGCGGCGGCACCGTCACGGTCCCGATGGAGAAGGCTCCGTGGGGCGACATCTTCGGCATGTGCACCGACAGGTTCGGCATCGCGTGGCTGGTGAATGTCAGCGGAGCCGCGGCAGCTCCTGCTTCCTAGCGACGAAGTAGGCATTGAACGGGTCGTCGTCCAGTTCCTTGACGGAAATCTCGCTGAAGCCGGCCTCCCGCACCATGGACTCGGCCAGCTGGACACCCCACACTGTGCCCAGGGCGTCGCCGCCCTGGGCCAGCGACACTGACATGCAGTGCGTGGTGGAGACGGCGTAGAGGAACGTGCCCCACGGAAGGTCGAGGTTTTCCTCGAGCTTGCTGGACGCCTTCATGTCCACCATCAGGAAGGTCCCTCCGGGCCGCAGGGCCCGGTGGATGTTCTGCAGGACGGTGGCGGGGTGTGCCTGGTCGTGGATGGCATCGAAGACGGTGACCAAATCAAAGCCATCGGCAGCGTCCAGGGCGGCAGCGTCGCGCTGCTCGAATCGCACGTTGGTAAGGCCAATCCGCTCAGCCTCGGCGCGCCCGGCGGACACGGCTTCCCCGAGGAAGTCGTACCCGGTAAACCTGCTGGCGGGGAACGCTGAGGCCATCAGGTTCACGGCATGGCCGGCGCCGCAGCCGATGTCCGCGACGTCGATCCCCCGCCGCAGCGCGTCCACGCAGCCGGCGAGCGGAAGGATGGTGTCTATAAGTGACGCGTCGTGCACGGAGCCGCTGTCCGCGGCCTGGATCTGCACGAACCCGGGGTAGTCGGCGTAGTCCAGGCCGCCGCCGGTCTGGAACTTGCCGGCGATTTTGCCAGCCACTTCGCCCATCAGCGTGATGTACAGCAGGGTCCGGGCCAGGTTGTCCACCCCGGGTCCGGTGACGGACGGGGCGACCTCGGGCCGCAGAAGATAGGTCCGGGCCGTCGGGTTGTAGTCGACGAATCTGGCGGTGACCATTCCGCCCAGCCATTCACGGACGTAGCGTTCATTCAGCCCCGCGGCGTCGGCTATCTGGTCGCTGGTGGCGGCCGGCAGGTCCGCCAGCGCTTCGAAGAGGCCGGTCTGGTAGCCGATGCTGGCCAGGATGGCCGCGGAGCTGTCATTGAGGATTCCCACGAGCCTGCCGGCAGCAGCCTCGACGGCTGCCTCGGGGGCGGTGACTGCCTCGCTTTGGACGGTGCTCATTGTTCTTGCCTTTCGGGGAGTGCGGGCCCTTTTGGGAACTGCGGTCCGTTACTTTCGAAGGTAGGCCCGGGGGAGCCGGCGGCGCGTCGGGAGGACCATGCATCTTTCCGCGCGGGGATGGGGCAGATGATGCAGGCCGTGGTTCCGGCCGTGCGCCTCGGACGGCCGGTTACGAGCCGGGCAGACCATGCTCGCGCGCCCACGCCGCGGCGCCGGTGCGAGAGGAGACACCGATCTTGCCGAAAATGTTCGCGAGGTGCCGGCCCACGGTTTTTTCGCTGATGACCAAGGCCTCGGCCACCCGGCGGTTGCTTGCACCGCCACTGACAAGTGCCAGGACCTCGGCCTCCCTGGCGGTGAGGCCGCCGGGCGCAAAACGCCGGCGCCGTTGCAGGTCGCCCTCGATCCGCTGAAGGTCCGGCGCAGCGCCAAGCTGCCGGTAGATGGCCGCCGCCGTGGCGAGGTCTGCCTCGGCTGCTTCCGTATTTCCCAGGGACCTGCGGCAGGACGATTCCAGTTCATGGATGACCGCCGTGCTGTAGCGGGCCCGTTGGTCGCGGTAGATGCGGCCAGCCGATTCGAGGGCCGCCATGGCTTCCGCGGGCTGGCCCGCCGCGAGGAGCACCACACCGCGGGCCTGACCTGCCCAGGCCCGCAGGCCGGGGGAGGCGTAGCGTTCCGCGGTCCGCTCCAATTCGGAGCAGCATGTTTCGGCGAGATCCTCCTGCCCGCACGCGGCTGCCACCTCGGTGGCGGCAAGCAGCAGGCGGGGTTTGTCCAGCGGCCCGCTTTCGGCCAGCGCCACCCGCAACTGCTCCAGTGCCTGGCTGGGCGCACCGGCGGCGAGGTGCAACCGGGCCTCTCCCGGTTGCGGTTGGACGCCGAGTTCCCGTGCCCGGGCATAGGCTGCGAGGGCGCCGGAGGGGTCGCCCCGCAGCCGGCGGATTTCGCCGAGCTCGTAGTAGCCGGCGCCTGCCATCCAGCCGTGGGCCTGGGCAAGCCTGTCGCTGAGGGGGCGGAGTTCCCGCTCCGCGGCCTCCCAGTCGCCTCCTGCACTCAGGAGCTGGAGTTCGTGGACCCGGGTCACATCGGCATAGACAAACGTGCTGGACTGTCCGGCGGTCCACCGCTCCATGGCCGTGGTCCAGGACCGCATCCTGGAAAGGTCGCCCAGCACGTGGCAGAGATGGGTCACCGTGCAGTAGATGTCGCCGGCCCACTCCTGTGGAACGCCACCGGCCAACACCGGAAGCATGGCCTCGTCGAGGTCCCCGAATCCTGCCTCCGTCTGCCCCTCCCGGACCAGTGCCAGGCCGGACAGGACCCTGGCGAAGCACGCAAGGGCCGGATCTCCGAAGCGGTCAGCGAGGGCTTCGATCTTTCCGGCGGACGCCCTGGCGGGTGCCGGATCGCCCTCAATGTCCATGGTCATGCCCGCTTCGAGGTAGAGCAGGTATCCGGTGGGCGGGCCGCCGGGGAGCCCCTCCAGCATCCGCCGTGCCCGGTTCAGCCAGCCGGAGGCCACGGCGACGTCTCCCCGGGTACCCCAGCGGAGGGACAGGTCAAGCGCCGCCATCGCGGCGCCGGTGCGGTCCCCGTCACTGGCCAGCCGCCGGTACAGTTCCTCGGCCGTTGCCAGCGCCCCGGACGTATCGCCCAGCCACCAGGCCGAACTCGCGAGCGCATCAAGGTCGGGCGCATCCAGCGGTCCCTGGCGGCGTGCGGCGCCGAAGCCGCTGCGTGCAGCGGCCCAGTCCCGGCGGTCATACGCCTCACGGGCAGTCAGTATCAGTTGGTCGAGTTCAGGCATGTGATCTTCCCCGGATGATGAATCCAGACTACTGCCGTGCTCTGATGCTGGAAACGCCGGGAACAGCCGGGGGCGGGGTCAGGTTCAGGAGCCGCCTTTCAAGAGCCGGCCCATCACGAACCTGGCGGCGACCAGACCCACTCGCGGATTTCGGGCAGGTCTTCGAAATGTTCCCGAATGTATTCGGCGTGGGCCTCCAGCTGACGGTGGCAGTGCCCGGCCAGGGCCTCACCGCCGTCGAACTGGCGCGGCATCCGGCGGAGCGCCTCCAAGGCGAGGTGGTAGCGGCTCATCCGATTGACCACCACCATGTCGAACGGCGTGGTGGTGGTGCCCTGCTGGCTGTAGCCGCGGACGTGGAACCTTTCCGGGTTCGGCCGCCCGTGCAGGAGCTGGTGGAAGGAGCGGGCGTAGCCGTGCCACGCCACCACCACCTCGCAGGTGTCCGTGAACAGCGAAGTGAACGCCCCGTCGTCAAGCCCGTGCGGGTGCACGTCCCGCGGCGGCAGCACCATGGCGTCCATGACGTTCACCACGCGCACCGTGGCCTCGGGAACGTGGCGCTGCAGCAGCCAGGCTGCTGCCAGTGCCTCCTCGGTGGGGATGTCGCCGGCGCAGGCGAGGACGACGTCCGGTTCAGTGCTGCCGGCCTCGTTGCCGGCCCACTCCCAGCGCGACGCGCCGGCCTCGGCGTGCGCGCGGGCTTCCGCCAGGGTCAGGTACTGCGGGTGGGATTGCTTGTCGACGACCACCAGGTTCACATAGTCCCTGCTGCGCAAGGCGTGCTCGGCCGCGGCTAGCAGCGTGTTAGTGTCCGGCGGCAGGTAGATCCTGGTCACCTCGCCGGACAGGGACAATACGGTATCGATCAGGCCGGGGCCCTGGTGGCTGAAGCCGTTGTGGTCGTTGCGCCAGCACGTGGAAGTCAGCAGGATGTTCAGGCTCGGCACCGGCGCGCGCCATTCCAGTTCGCGGGCGTGCTGCAGCCACTTGGCATGCTGGACGGTCATGGAGGCGCTGACCATGGCGAACGCCTCGTAGCTGGCGAAGAACCCGTGCCGGCCGGTCAGCAGGTATCCTTCCAGCCAGCCCTGGCACAGGTGCTCGGAGAGCACCTCCATCACGCGGCCGTCGGCCGCGACGTGGTCGTCCCCGTCGTCGTCCCCGTCGTGCCCTGGCAGCAGCAGGCAGCGGTCGGTGGCTTCGAACACGGCGCCCAGCCGGTTGCTGTTGGTTTCGTCCGGGCAGAACAGCCGGAACCGCGGGTTATCCTCCGTCCCGCTGTAGAGGTCGCGGAACAGTTCGCCCAGCGGCTTGGTGGTTTCGATGCTGGTGGAGCCCGGCTGGCCCGGGTCGACCGCGTACTGCGCCAGGTCCGGAATCTCCAGCTGGACGGACGGCTGGCCGTTGGCCCGGGGCGCCGCCCCCATCCGGAGCTTGCCTTCGGGCGCCAGCGCGGCCAGTTCGGGCAAAAGCCGGCCGTCGTCATCGAACAGCGATTCCGGCTGGTAGGACCGCATCCATTGCTCCAGCAACGCCAGGTGCTCCGGGTTGTCCCTGACGCCGGACAGCGGAACCTGGTGCGCGCGGAACGTGCCTTCCACCGGGTTGCCGTCCACGGTCTCCGGGCCCGTCCAGCCCTTGGGGGTGCGCAGGATGATCGCGGGCCAGCGGGCCGCAGTCGTTCGATTACTGCCAACGCGATTACTGCCGGATCCGGCGCCCCGGGCGTCCTGCTGGATGTGCCGGATGGTGGCATACGCGTCATCGACGGCGGCGGCCAGGGCCCGGTGGACCTTCTCGGGCTCGTCGCCGGACGCCGTCACGGGTTCCCAGCCATTGGCGCGCAGCAGCGCCTCGACGTCTCCGTCCGGGCGGCGTCCCAGGACGGTGGGTCCGGAAATCTTGTAGCCGTTGAGGTGCAGGATGGGCAGGACTGCGCCGTCCCGCGCGGGGTTGAGGAAGAACGGCGCCGTCCAGGAGGCGGCGAGCGGGCCGGTCTCGGCTTCGCCGTCGCCCAACACACAGGCGGCGATGATTCCTGGGTTGTCCATCACAGCGCCGGTGGCGTGCATCAGTGAGTAGCCCAGTTCGCCGCCCTCGTGGATGGAGCCGGGGGTGGCAGGGCCCACATGGCTGCCCACGCCGCCTGGCGTCGAAAACTGCCGTGCCAGCCGGCGCAGGCCGGCAGCGTCGCGGCTGACATCGGGGTAGATCTCCGAGTAGGTGCCTTCGAGGTAGACGTTCGCCACCACTGACGGACCGCCATGGCCAGGGCCGGCGATGAACAGAACCTCGGCCCCGGTGTTCCTGATCAGCCTGTTCAGGTGGGCAT
This sequence comes from Arthrobacter sp. 05T423, assembly GCF_056396245.1. NCBI lineage: Bacteria > Bacillati > Actinomycetota > Actinomycetes > Micrococcales > Micrococcaceae > Arthrobacter > Arthrobacter sp. 05T423. The sequence goes on along the minus strand of NZ_JBFTLC010000025.1, from coordinate 26,502 downwards.
AAATCAGCGACAGCCCCGGTCCTGTGCCCCAGTGGCCCAGCAGCCGCGGCTTGATGTGCTCCGGCCGCAGCGGCTCCCTCAGCAGTGCATTGTCCTGAAGGTAGATCTGGGCCACCGTCAGGTAGTTCGCCGCGCTCCAGTAGCGGTGGAGGAGCTCAAGTTCGTCGTCGGAAATTGCCCCGTTTGCCACGGCCATGCCCATGAATGTGCCTTCCGTCGGATCCGCTCCAGCGCTGACGGGCACAGTCTACCCCGGCATTTTGGCCGCCCTCAGATCCACTTCGGGGCGGCGGGAACGTCGGCGCGGTCCTCGCTCCGGCCGGCGGCGGTGACGCCGAAGCGGCCTGCTTCGGCTGTCCGTCCGGCGGCCCAGGCAGCCACGCCGGCAAGCGGGCCGCTGACCGTGATGGGTTCCTCCGCGTTGGCGTCGCCGAACACCAGGTCCGTGCCCGTCACCGTGATGACCAGCCCGGCATCGGTGCCGCGGGTATGCCAGGCGGAGGTGATGTCCCGCAGCAGCCGTTCCAGGACGGGCTCCGGAATGTCGGCGAAGGTCGCCCCGTTGCCGAGGTCGACGGCGTGGATCCAGACTTCGCGGGTGCGCATCCAGACGGTTTCGGACGCCGGGACGCTACGGCCCTGGATGGTCTTGACCTCGTTGGCCCAGTCCCGGTCCGGCAGGTCGCGCCATTCGACGGACAGGTGCACCGCGGAGTGGTCGAAGAGATTCCGCAAAGCGATCGGCGACAGCGTGGCGCCGAAGCTGATCTCATGATCACGCACCGCTACCGAGGGGTACATGGGCGTCTCCACCCCGGTCGCCGCCCACTCCACAAGGCGGGCGATGGCCCGGGCGTTATAGCCCACGTGGGCCACGACGTGCCGGCGCGTCCAGCCGGGAAGGAGGGAGCCGCCGTCGAGCTCGTCATCGGTGAGTTCGTTGAGCTTGCGGGCGAAGAACGCGGTGCCCCGCCGGGCCTGCAGGAGTTCTTCCTGCAGGCCCGGGTCGGTGGCGAGGTCGTGCCGGGCTGCCATCAGGCTTCCTTGACCACGCGGTTGGTCAGCTGCCCCAGCCCTTCGATGGTGGTGACCAGCAGCTGGCCCTCCTGCAGGTAGCGCTTGGGATCCTGGGCGTGGCCCACGCCGCCGGGGGTGCCGGTGGCGATCACGTCGCCCGGGTTCAGCGTGATGATGGTGGAGATGTAGGAGACCAGGAACTCGGGGGTGAAGACGAGGTCACCGGTGGGCGTGCTCTGCTGGATCTCGCCGTCCACCGCCGAGGTCATCAGCGGACCGGCGCTGAAATCCTCCTTGGTGACCAGTGCGGGGCCGAACGGGGTGGAGTTTTCCCAGGTCTTCCCCTGCAGCCACTGGATGGTGCGGAACTGGTAGTCGCGCATGCTGATGTCGTTCAGCACGGAGTAGCCGGCGATGTGGTCCGCGGCGTCGGCTTCGCTGATCCGGCGGCCCTTCTTGCCGATGACGACCGCGAGTTCGGCTTCCCAGTCCACGGTGTCGGATTCCTGCGGCAGGGCCAGGTCATCGTTCGGGCCGATCAGGGATTCCTGGTACTTGGCGAACAGGGTGGGGTGGTCCGGGATGTCCCGGCCCATTTCCTTGATGTGGTTGCGGTAGTTGTGGCCCACGCAGATGATCTTGCCCGGGGCGGGCACGACGGCGGCGAGGTCGGCGCCGTCGAGCGCGTGCGTTGCGCCGTTGGCCGCCTTCGCCGTGGTTTCCCAGTCGTCGCTGCGGAGGAGTTCGCCGACGTCGGCGAAGCCGTCGATCTCGGTGAGGGTGCCGCCGTCCTGGCGGACGGCTTTGGTTCCTTCAGAAGTGCGGAGGGTGAGGAGTCTCATGCGTTCTTGCGTCCTTCGGTGTAGGTGCGGTTGAAGTTCAGGCGTTCAAAGATGGGTGCGTCGCTGAAGCGGAACAGGTCGAACTCCGTTTGGGATTCCTCGTTGGCCTGCAGCGACCATTCCTGCCAGGACGGAACGACAAACAGATCGCCCTTCCCGAGGTCCTTGCGTTCGCCGTTGAGCAGCACGCTGCCAGTGCCTTCGAAGACCTGCCACACGCTGGAGCCGACCTCGCGGAGGGCTTCGGTGGCAGCGCCGGCGCGGAGCCGGTGGAACTCGGCGCGGATGGTGGGCATCACGTCCCCGCCCGTGGTGGGGTTGGAGTAGCGGACCGCCGCGTGCCCCTGGGAGACGGTGGCCGGGTGGCCTTCATCCTCGAGGAGCAGCTGTTCGCGCAGGGCGGCGTCGGTGTGTTCCCACCGGTAGGCGGCGATGGGGGAGTTGGTGGTGTTGTCCAGCCCGGAGAGGGGGCGCAGGCCGGGGTGGGCCCAGAGCCGTTCGGAGCGGGAGATGTCCGGAGTGGCCTCGTCCGTGACGCGCTCGGTGCCGAACTCGAAGAACCCTGCGTCGGCATAGTGCACGAACGGGATGTCCAGGCCGTCGATCCAGGCCATCGGCTGGTTGGTGTCGTTGTGGTGGCCGTGGAAGTTCCAGCCGGGCGTCAGCAGGAAGTCACCGCGGCGCATCGCCACGGGGTCACCGTTCACCACGGTCCAGACGCCTTCGCCTTCGACGACGAAGCGGAACGCGTTCTGCGAGTGGCGGTGCTCGGGCGCCGTTTCGTGGGCGCCCAGGTACTGGATGGCCGCCCACAGCGTTGGTGTCGCATAGGGCGTGCCACCCAGCCCGGGGTTGGCGAGGGCTATGGCCCGCCGCTCGCCGCCCCGCCCCACGGGAACCAGGTCACCGGCGCGGGCGGCCAGGGGATAGAGGTCGTTCCAGCGCCACACATGGGGCCGGGCCTTCGGTGACGGGACCATCGGCATCAGGTCACCGATCTCAGTCCACAGCGGGACCAGGTTCTCCTGCTCGAAGTCCCGGTACAGCTGCTCCAGCTGCACTGCCTCCTCCGGCGTCGGCTCCGGGGCCGCATGGGCGGCGGCAACTGATTCGTGGGTCGTGGTCTCGGCGCTGATGGACACGGCGGCCTCCTCGGTGGGTATGGATGACGTCTTGGCGTTGTACCGAGATTAGGGACACAGTGGCTGTGAACCACAGCATATTCTGGCAGGCAGAATTCCTTGGTGATCCCTCCGCTTTCGTTATCCGGCCGCGGCGGGATTGGCGGCGATGTCGACCTCCAACTGCCGGCGGGTTTCCAGCATGACCGGCACCAGACCGGCGTCAAACACGGCACGGAACCTTGTCACCGGCGTGGCCACGCTGATCGCCCCCACCACCTCGCCCTTTCCGTTGTGCAGGGCCATGCCCAGTGCGCTAATGCCCTCCTCCGTTCCCTCGAAATTGGCCGCGAAGCCGTTCCCTCGGACCGTTTCCAGCTCCCGCACGAACGTCGGGTACTCGGCGTCGGAAATGCTGTCGCCGCCGATCTCCGCATTCTGGCTCCGGAACAGCTGCTCGATCAGTGCCGGCTCCAGCTCGGCGAGCATCGCCTTGCCGCCCGAGGCCCGGTTGGCCGGCAGCACGGTTCCCTGCCTGTCGCCCACGCGGAGGGCGCTGGTGCCTTCCACCGTTTCCAGGAACCTGACCTTGGTGCCCACCCGGATCATGAGGTTCACGGTCTCGTTGAGGCGGGAGCTCAGCAGTTCCATATGTGGGCGTGCCACGTTCCGCAGTAGCCGGGTCCAGGTGACGCCCGCCGGGCCGGCCCCCATCGCCGGACCGGGAACGTAACGCCGGGTCTCGTCCTGCACCGCGAAGCCCCGGTACACCAGCATGGCCAGCAGGCGGTGCGCCGTGGACGGTGCCACGCCCAGCTCGGTGGCTGCGTCCTTGAGCCGCAGGCTTCCCCCGTCGCGCAGCAGCTGCAGGAGCTGCAGCGCGTTGTCCACCGCCTCGATCGAATACGTGGGCTTCTTCCGCACAGGCAAGTTCTGCATAACAGAATTCTATTGGGGGGAGATGGCTTCGGCCATGAGAGTTGGTGGCATGAATCACACACCTTCCGCTGCGGCGCCGGAGCGGCCCGCGCCCGGAGCAGCCCTTCCATCGGCGGCCCCCAGGTTTTCCAAACAGTCCGCCCTAGCCGTGCTCGTCTGCTGGCTTCTGGTGGTCTTCGACGGCTACGACCTCATCGTCTACGGAACCGTCCAGTCTGCACTCATCAACGACACTGGCTGGGGGCTGACGAAGGCCACCGCCGGAACGGTCGGGTCTATGGCCTTCGCCGGCATGATGCTCGGCGCCGTCTGCGCTGGCCGGATGGCCGACACCTGGGGCCGCCGCCGAACCATCCTAGGCTGCGCGGTGCTGTTTTCCGTCTTCACCATCCTCTGCGCCTTGGCTCCGAATGCATACGTTTTCGGTTCCCTGCGGCTACTGGCCGGAATCGGCCTCGGCGGGCTGGTGCCCTCGGCCAACGCACTCGTGGCGGAACTCGTGCCCGCGAAGTGGCGGTCCACCATAGCTACCCTGATGATGTCCGGCGTCCCGATCGGCGGTTCGCTGGCAGCGCTTGCCGGCATCCCGCTGATCCCGGCCTTCGGCTGGCAGGTCATGTTCGTGGTCGCAGTCGTGGCCCTCGCGGTGGTCATCCCGCTGGGCCTGCGCCACTTGCCCGAGACCTTGCCGCCGGCCGGAAGCACCCGGAAGCCGGCCGGAGCCACAACCCCGGAAAACGGGCCCGCAGGTTTCGGATCCCTGCTCCGGGCGCACTACCTGGGCGTGAGCGTGCTCTACGCCGTGGCTACCCTCATGACCCTTTTTGCCTGGTACGGGCTGGGCACGTGGCTGCCCAACCTGATGCAGCTGGCGGGCTACAACCTCGGTTCGGCGCTCACGTTCGCGCTGGCCCTGAACCTTGGCGCCGTCGTCGGCTCCGTGGCCACAGCCTGGGCCGGGACCCGCTTCGGACCCGTCCCGACGGCGGTTGCGGCGGCCGCCGTAGCCGCCGTCGCCCTCCTGGTGCTCGTGGCCGGGCCGCCGGTCACCGTGGTGTACCTGATGCTGGTCCTGGCCGGCGTGGGAACGCACGGAACGCAGTGCCTGGTCATCGCCGCCGTCGCCGGCCACTACCCCGCCCACCTGCGCGGGACAGCCCTCGGCTGGGCCCTCGGCGTGGGCAGGATCGGCGCGGTGGCCGCTCCGCAGGCCGGCGGCCTGCTGCTGGCAGCCGGCCTGGGCGTCAACTCAAACTTCCTGGCATTCGCCGGGGCCGCCGCCGCAGCAGCACTCCTGCTGGTGGCCATCGCCGCAAAAACCATCCGCACAACGTCAACCCCTGTAGGAGCCAACAATGTCTGAACCGAAACCGTCCACCGACGTCCTGGTGATCGGAGGCGGAATGGCCGGCCTCGCCGGTGCCCTCGCCCTCCGCGAGAACGGAGCCGACGTCACCCTGCTGGAGCGGGCGCCGGAGTTCGGCGAGGTGGGGGCGGGCCTGCAGATGGCGCCCAACGCTTCCCGGGTCCTCCAGCGCTGGGGCCTGCTGGAGAAGGCGCTGGAAATCGGTGTCCGGCCCAAGCACCTCGTATTCCGGGACGCTGTGACGGGCGAGGAACTCACCCGGCAGTCCCTGGGCAGCGGCTTCGAGGAACGTTACGGCGCCCCCTACGTGGTCATCCACCGCAGCGACCTGCACCGCATCCTCCTTGAGGCCTGCAGGGACGCCGGCGTCCGTTTGGTGAACGACGTTCTGGTCGAGACCGTCCAGACCGTGGACGGCCGCGCCACGGCACAGGCGGCGGACGGGGCCACCTATTCGGCCGACGTTGTCCTCGGGGCCGACGGACTCAAGTCCACACTCCGCCGCGAGGTGGCGCAGGACGGCCCGGTGTCGTCGTCTTACGTCGCTTACCGCGGAACAGTCCCCATCACGGCGGACACACCCCGGGGCGACCTCGAGGACGTGATTGTCTACCTCGGCCCGGACTGCCATCTTGTCCAGTACCCGCTCCGGAAGGGCGAGCTGCTCAACACCGTGGCCGTCTTCAAATCCGCCTCCTTCGAACGCGGCGAGGAACAGTACGGGGGAGTGGACGAGCTCGAGGCCGCCTACCGGGACTGCGTGCCCGCGGTCCGCGAAGCATTGAAAAACCTCGCCACCGGCATCCGCTGGCCCATGTACGACCGCGACCCCATTGAAAACTGGGTGGCCGGCAGGATGGTCCTGATGGGCGACGCCGCGCACCCCATGCTCCAGTACCTCGCGCAGGGCGCCTGCCAGGCACTCGAGGACGCCGCGGTGCTGCAGGAGGCCAGCCTGGGGACCGTCTTCACGGAGGACGGTGCCGACGCCGGTGCCTGGGACGCCGCCATCAGGGACTTCAACGCGGCACGCGCCGCACGCACGGCCCGGGTTCAGCGCACCGCACGCGTCTGGGGCGAGTCCTGGCACGTGTCGGGGCTGGCCCGCACCCTGCGCAACCTGCTCTTCAAGAGCCGTAAGGACGGCGACTACCAGTACAACGACTGGCTGTACGGCCAGGACGGCGACGGCGTGCCCTCCGCTGCGGTTCCGGCGCCGGCGGTGCGGGCGAAAATTCCGGCGTAACGAACCCGGCGCTGCGGCGGAGCCTGGCCCCTTTTGGGAGCCTTGCCCCTTTTTGGGAGCCTTGCCCTTTTGGAAGCCTTGCCCGGCCCCGCGGGCGTTCCGTAGCGTTGGATCCAGCGCCGGTCACGGTGTTGGAGGAATGCCATGTTAAACGCCGAACGGAATGAAGATGAAGACAGCGCGCTGAATGCAAACACCGCGCTGAATCAACACTCAGGGAACAGGGTCACCCTGTACCTGGACGTCGACGGCGTCGTCTGCCCGTTCGGCCCCACGGGCACCTCGCCCTGGGGCTCGGCCTGGCGTTACGCGTACGCCGGAATGCTGGAAGTGGCCTACGCGGCGGAGCTCGTGGAGGCCCTGAACCGGCTGTCATCGCGGCCCGGGCTCCGCTGTGTATGGCTTACCAGCTGGGAGGAACTGGCGCCCGCGGTGCTCTGCCCGGTCACCGGGCTGGAGGGCGGCTCATGGCCGGTACTGACCGCCGACGGCGCGGGGAGCGGCGCGGAGTGGTGGAAGCTGGAAGCCATCCAGGCCGATGTGGGCAGGAGCACGCCGGAGCGCATCATCTGGGTGGATGACCAGCTCGCCTTCGAGGGCCGTGCCCAGGCGTGGGCACGGATCCTTGGCCGCGGCGCTTTGCTGGTCTCGCCGGAACCCCGGACCGGCCTGTCGCCGGGCGAGCTGGAAACCATCCGCGCCTTCGCCCGGCGCCCGGACAGGCAGGTCTGACAGCCCCTGCGCGCTGCAGGTTTGACCTCGTCTGCTGGGCGCGTACCATCGATAAGGTTTCAAGCCCGCGCTGCAGCTCCGCTACCCCAACCCACAGACGTTTTCTTAAACATGGGTGAACTATGCTGTGCAGTGCAGGCAGGGGAAATGGAACTGCTGTACGTAGACTCTGCAGATTGGGCAACAGGTGGACATCACCTTCATGGTGGCGCTGGTCATTGCACTGGCATTATTTTTCGATTTCACGAACGGGTTCCATGACACCGCGAACGCGATGGCCACGCCCATTGCCACCGGTGCCATCAAGCCGAAGACTGCGGTTGCCCTCGCGGCCACCCTCAACCTCGTCGGGGCGTTCCTGTCCACTGAAGTCGCAAAAACGGTCTCGGGCGGCATCATCCGCGAGGGGTCAGGCGGGGTCCAGATCACTCCGGACATTATTTTCGCCGGCCTGATGGGCGCCATCCTGTGGAACATGATCACGTGGCTCAAGGGACTGCCCTCCAGTTCATCCCATGCGCTATTCGGGGGCCTCATCGGTGCCGCGATCGTTGGCATCGGCTTCCACTCCGTCAACCTTGAGACGCTGCTCCAGAAGGTCATTCTGCCCGCCGTCTTTGCCCCGGTCATCGCCGGGCTCGTCGCGTACGTCTGCACCCGCATCGCCTACGCGCTCACGTCCCGGCACGATCCGGAGACGGGCAGCAAGCTGACCCAGAAGCGTGGCGGCTTCCGGACCGGCCAAATCTTCACCTCAAGCCTGGTGGCGCTGGCCCACGGCACCAATGATGCCCAGAAGACCATGGGCATCATCACCCTGGTCCTCATCTCTGCAGGAACGCAGGCCCCCGGCTCGGGCCCGCAGCTGTGGGTGATCACCGCGTGCGCACTGGCCATCGCCGTCGGAACGTACGCCGGCGGCTGGCGGATCATCAGGACCATGGGGGCCGGCCTCACCGAGGTGAAGCCCGCCCAGGGCTTCGCTGCCGAGTCGAGCACCGCCTCCGCCATTCTGGCCTCCTCGCACCTGGGCTTTGCCCTGTCCACCACCCAGGTGGCCTCCGGATCGGTGATCGGCTCCGGCATGGGCCGCCGGGGCACCACGGTGCGCTGGGGCATGGTGGGGCGCATCGCCCTCGGTTGGCTCTTCACGCTGCCTGCCGCGGGCATCGTCGGTGCCCTGACCGCGCTGCTGGTCAAGACGGGGGTTGCCGGTGTGGTGATTGCGGCCGTGGCCGGCATCGGCGCCGTGGTGTACATGTTCCTGGTGTCCCGTAAATCCCAGGTGGGGCATCACAATGCCGTCGAGGTCGAAGAGGCCGGGCAGGCAGTCCGCTTTGCGAAGAAGAAGGCCCTCGCCAGGGCACGTGCCGCCGAGCGCGCCAAGAACAACAACCCGAAGGGCCCGCAGCGATGAAGTGGCTGGAACTCCTCACCGTAGCCGGCGCCACACTGATTGCCGCCGTGACCATCGTGGTCCTCTATTCCCTCGGCGTCCGGCTAACCGCCATCGCCGGTGACCGCCAGGTCATCGCGCCGGCCTGGGTCAAGTACCTCTCCTACGCCTGCTTCGGGCTCTGCGGCATCGCCGTGCTGTTCGGCCTCTACCTGATCATTCCGTACTTCAGCAGCTAGCCTGCCGCCTCTGGGAAGAGGCAACGTGAGTGGCTAGGCTGGGCCCATGCCCAGCGTCCAGTATTACGTAGCCTCCTCCCTCGACGGCTTCATCGCCACCGCAGACGACGATCTTGCGTGGCTCCTGCAGTTCGACGGCTTCGAAGGCGGCAAGGAAAGTTACGAGACCTTCATGGCCGGCGTCGGCTGCCTCGCCATGGGCGGGAGCACCTACCAGTGGCTGATGGAGCATGAACCCGCCAACTGGCCCTACACCGGCACGCCCTGCTGGATCTTCACCCACCACGAGTTCAGCGCCCCGCCGGGGGCCGACGTCACGTTCGTCCGCGGCGAGGTAACCGAATTCATTGACGACCTCCGGCGCGACGCCGCAGGCAAGAACATCTGGGTGGTGGGCGGCGGCGAACTCGCCGCCCAGTTCGCCGGCGCCGGCCTTCTGGACGAGCTGATCGTCTCGGTCATCCCCGTGGTGCTCGGCGGCGGGAAGCGGCTGCTTCCGCTCGTGGAAGGCCCGACGGCGCCGCTTCAGTTGCAGGAAACGCGCACACAGGGGCGGGGGATCGTGGAGCTCCGCTACCGGTGGCCCGACCGCTAGTTTTATTGCCCCGCTGGTTTGATTTAGCCCTGCCGCTACCGGATGAGGTTGGTGATGCGCGCCGTGGACAGCCGGCGGCCCTGCTCGTCGGTCATCACGATCTCGTGAGTGGTCAGCGTGCGGCCCAGATGGATGGCCGTGCACGTTCCGGTCACCGTGCCTGCAAAAACGGCGCGGTGGTGCGTGGCGCCGACCTCGATGCCCAGCGCCTGGCGGCCGGGGCCAGCATGCATTCCGGCGGCAAATGATCCGAGGGTTTCGGCCAGCACCACATGCGCGCCGCCATGCAGGATTCCGGCCACCTGGGTGTTCCCCTCCACCGGCATCGTGGCCACGCACCGCTCCGGGCTCATCTCCAGGAACCGGATCCCCATCTTGACCACCAGGGCGCCGATGCCGTACTCGGCAAGCCAGTCATGGAGGTGCTCGGGAACGCCGACGGCAAACAGCTCCTCCCTGAAGTCAGCTTCCGTGGCGGCCTGCACTGGTGCTTCAACCGCGGAAGGCGGTTCCGCCGTCGTTCCGGCCTGTGTGGGGCTGGCCTCACTGGCAGGGCCGGGCGTGAAATTGTCCATCATGGCAACTAGGCTGGCACCTGTGAGTGAAACAACCAAACCGGCCCCAATTCCGTCCACAACCCAGACCCTTGAGGACATCGCCGTGTCCTCGCCTGATGCCCCGTCGGTGTCGGCCACCGAGGCCCCCGTCGTCCCCCTGACGGAGCAGCCGCGGCTTCTGGTGCTGGACGGGCACTCCATGGCCTTCCGGGCGTTCTTCGCCCTCCCGGCCGACAAGTTCTCCACCGCCCGGGGCCAGCACACCAATGCGATCCACGGCTTCACCTCCATGCTCATCAACCTGATCAAGGAGCAGAAGCCCACCCACGTCGCAGTGGCTTTCGACGTTTCGGATGACACCACTCACCGCAAAGCCGAGTACAGCGAGTACAAGGGCGGCCGCAATGAGACGCCACGGGAAATGAGCGGCCAGATCGACCTCATCGACCAGGTCATGGGCGCCTGGGGCATCAAGACCATCAAGATGCCCGGCTACGAGGCGGACGACATCCTGGCCACGCTCGCAGCCATGGGTGAAAACGCCGGCTATGAAGTGCTGCTCGTCTCCGGCGACCGAGACGCCTTCCAGCTCATCACCGACAACGTGTTCGTCCTGTACCCGAAGAAGGGCGTCAGCGACATCCCGCGCATGGACGCCGCCGCGGTCGAGGAAAAGTACTTCGTCAGCCCCTCCCGGTACTCGGACCTCGCCGCCCTCGTGGGCGAGACCGCGGACAACCTGCCGGGCGTCCCCGGCGTCGGGCCCAAGACGGCAGCGAAGTGGATCAACCTCTACGGCGGCCTCGAAGGCGTGCTGGAACACGTCGATGCCATCGGCGGGAAGGTGGGGGAGTCGCTGCGCGCCAACGTGGACGCCGTCAAGCGGAACCGTAAGCTGAACCAGCTCCACACCGACCTCGACCTTCCGGTGACGCTGGACGAACTCGCCGATCCCCGGCCCGACCAGCAGGCGCTCGAGGAGCTCTTCGACGAACTCGAATTCAAGACCATCCGCACCCGGCTCTTCGACCTCTACGCCAGCGAGGCTCCGGCGCCCGAGCGCGAAGCCCTGGAGACCAGGGACTTCACCACGATCACCGACGCGGACGTCCTCCGGGCCTTCCTCGAGGCAGGGACCGGGCAGCGCTCTGCCCTGGCCGTGGACGTGCTGCCCGGCCGCATCGGCGAGGACGCGGACGCCGTCGCCATTGTCCGGGAGGATGCCGCAGCCTACGTGGACCTCACCGCGCTGGACGCCGACGCCGAGAACGTGCTGGCCCAGTGGCTCCGCGACGGAGAATCCCGGAAGGTGATGCACGGCTACAAGGCGGCGCTGAAGGCGCTGGCCAACCGCGGGTTCGGCCTGGAGGGCGTCGTGGATGACACCTCCATCTCCGGCTACCTCATCCAGCCCGACCGCCGCACCTACGAACTGGCCGAACTGGCCCAGTTCCACCTGAACATCCACATCACGCCCGAGGCCGCCAAAGCCGGCCAGCTGGAGCTGGCGTTCGACGACGACGCCGCCGCGTCCGGCGCGCTCGTCCAGGTAGCTGCCGTCATCCATAAGCTGAGCCGGTACTTCGAATCGGAACTGAAGGACCGCAAGGCCGAGGACCTGCTGGCCACGCTGGAACTGCCGGTGAGCCGTGTGCTGGCGGACATGGAGAAGACCGGCATCGCCGTCTCCATGGAGCTGATGGATGAGCAATTGGCGGATCTGGCGAGGGTGATCGACGACGCGCAGGAACGGGCGTTCGCCGCGATCGGGCACGAGGTGAACCTCGGTTCGCCGAAGCAGCTGCAGACGGTCCTCTTTGAGGAGCTGCAACTGCCCAAGACCAAGAAGATCAAGTCCGGCTACACCACGGACGCCGCCTCCCTGAAAAACCTGCTGGAGAAGACCGGGCATGAATTCCTGGTCCAGCTCATGGCGCACCGTGAATCGGCGAAGCTGCGGCAGATGGTGGAGACGCTCAAGAAGTCAGTGGCCGAGGACGGGCGCATCCACACCACCTACGCCCAGAACGTGGCCGCGACCGGGCGCATCTCGTCCAACAACCCCAACCTGCAGAACATCCCGATCCGCAGCGAGGAGGGCCGCCGGGTGCGCGGCATCTTCGTGGTCAGCGACGGCTATGAGTGCCTGCTGTCCGCCGACTACTCGCAGATCGAAATGCGCATCATGGCGCACCTGTCCGGGGACGCCGGGCTGATCGAGGCCTACCGCGAGGGCGAGGACCTGCACCGCTTCGTCGGCTCGTCCATCTTCCATGTGCCGCCGGCCGAGGTGACCAGCGCCATGCGCTCCAAGGTCAAGGCCATGTCCTACGGCCTGGCCTACGGGCTGACGTCCTTCGGGCTGTCCAAGCAGCTGGAGATCTCGGTGGACGAGGCCAGGAACCTCATGAAGGACTACTTCGACCGGTTCGGTGCGGTGCGCGACTACCTCCGCGGCGTGGTGGACCAGGCCAGGGTGGACGGCTACACCGCCACGATCGAGGGCCGCCGCCGCTACCTGCCGGACCTCACCAGCACGGACCGGCAGATGAGGGAGAACGCCGAACGCATCGCGCTGAACTCGCCCATCCAGGGCTCCGCCGCGGACATCATCAAGCGCGCCATGCTGGGCGTGCACTCGGAACTGGCCGCACAGGGCCTCAAGTCACGCATGCTGCTGCAGGTCCACGACGAACTGGTGCTTGAAGTGGCCCAGGGCGAACGGGAGGCTGTCGAAAAGCTCGTCACGGAGCAGATGGCCGCCGCTGCGGAGCTCAGCGTTCCGCTGGAAGTCCAGATCGGCGTCGGCACCAGCTGGTACGACGCAGGCCACTAGCCCAGGCTCGACCGGGCCGCCACATGCACGTCCGCGTGCCGGTGGCGGGCCGGCGGGACCTTGGCTAGGCTCGGGGTTGTGTCGAATCTGAGCGTGGACTATGAAATCCGCCGGTTCCAAGCGGCGGCCAAGGACGATCCTGCGTATGCGGAATCAGTTGCGTGGATGCGGGCGGTGGCCTTCGGGTTCCACGATGCCCGGCGCAGCGACGAGCGCGTGGACAGGAGCATCGAGCTGCAGCGCGCTGACGGGCGCGTCATGACCGGTGTTTACCAGGCAGGAACGGTAGCCGGCCACTCGCTCGGCGCCGACGTGCCCGTTGCCACCTTCGGGACCATGAACAAGACCCTGAACATCGGCTTTGGCCGGTTGCTGGACACCAGGCTGGTGACCGCCGTGACGGTCCGCACCTCGCACCGGCGCCGCGGCCTGTTGCGCCGCATGATGGGGGAGGACCTGCGCCGCGCACGGGAGGAAGGCCTGGCGATGGCAGCCCTCACGGCGTCCGAGGCCTCGATCTACGGCCGGTTCGGGTTCGGTGTGGCCACGTCCGAGCAGTCTGTGAAAGTGGACACCACGGCGCGTTTCCGGCTCAACCACACGCCGGTGGGCAGCGTCGAGGTGGCCGAACCCAAAGTGCTGCTGGACCTGGCTCCGGAGGTCTTCGACCGCCTGCACCGCATCACGCCCGGATCCGTCGGCCGGCACGAGTTCTACCGGCAGTTCGCCTCGGGATCCGTCAGCCGCGACGGGGACGAAGACCCCAAGGTCAAGGTGGCGCTCCACTACGGGCCCGGCGGCGACGTGGACGGCTACGTCTCCTACAGGTTCGCCGGCTGGTCCAGCACCCCGTACACCATGGAGGTCGTGGACCTGGTCGCGGCGACCGGAGCGGCGTACCTGGAGCTGTGGCAGTACCTGGCCGCCATTGACCTGGTGGACCGGGTCAGCTGGGAGGAAGCGCCGGTGGACGATCCGCTGCGCTGGGCTCTCGAAGACGCGCGCTGCGTGGAGGCTTCGGAAGCCCGGGACATGCTCTGGCTGCGGATCCTCGACGTGAAGCAGGCCCTGGAAGCCCGCCACTACCCGGCCGACGGGCGGCTGGTGCTGAAAGTCGCCGACTCCCTTGGCCTGACCGGCGGCACCTTCACCCTGGACGCTGACGGCGGCTGCGCCGTAGTCAGCGGCGCGCCGGACCTCAGTGCACCCGATATCAGTGCGCCCGACCTCGAACTGGACGTGGCGGCACTGTCCGCCATTTACCTTGGCGGGGTCAGCCCCGTGACCCTGGCAGCGTCGGGACGCATCCTGGAGCACGCCCCGGGGGCGGCATTCCGCGCCGCCCGCATGTTCGCCGTCGAACGTCCGCCTCACTGCCTGACACATTTCTAGCGCTTTGACCCCGGTTGGCGCTTGCCACTAGAATAAACGGGCGTGTACTACGTGCACGTTTTTTATTCAATCCACAAAATCAGGATGACCAGGCACTTCCCTGCGGAGTGCCCGCACCTGCGCCTGCGTTCCATAACTCAGGCGCGGCGGTTTGCCTGACCGACTAACTATCCACAACGGAGCCCCTACTACATGACCATCACCTCCACCGAGAAGCCCGGTACCCCCGTAGTCGCGATCAACGACATCGGTACCGCTGAGGACTTCCTCGCAGCTGTCGACGCGACCATCAAGTACTTCAACGACGGAGACCTCGTCGAAGGTACCGTCGTCAAGGTCGACCGCGACGAAGTTCTGCTCGACATCGGTTACAAGACCGAAGGTGTCATTCCCTCCCGCGAGCTTTCCATCAAGCACGACGTTGACCCCGGAGACGTCGTCTCCGTTGGCGATCAGGTCGAAGCCCTGGTGCTCACCAAGGAAGACAAAGAAGGCCGCCTGATCCTCTCCAAGAAGCGTGCTCAGTACGAGCGTGCCTGGGGCGACATCGAGAAGGTCAAGGAAGAAGACGGTGTTGTCACCGGTACCGTCATCGAGGTTGTCAAGGGTGGTCTTATCCTCGACATCGGCCTGCGCGGCTTCCTGCCCGCATCCCTCGTCGAGATGCGCCGTGTGCGCGACCTGGCTCCGTACATCGGTCAGCAGATCGAAGCCAAGATCATCGAGCTGGACAAGAACCGCAACAACGTTGTGCTCTCCCGCCGTGCATGGCTCGAGCAGACCCAGTCCGAGGTCCGCTCCACCTTCCTCAACAAGCTGGAAAAGGGCCAGGTCCGTCCCGGCGTCGTTTCCTCCATCGTCAACTTCGGTGCCTTCGTGGACCTGGGTGGCGTAGACGGCCTGGTTCACGTTTCCGAGCTGTCCTGGAAGCACATCGACCACCCGTCCGAGGTTGTCGAGGTTGGCCAGGAAGTCACCGTCGAGGTCCTCGAAGTGGATCTGGACCGCGAGCGTGTCTCCCTGTCGCTCAAGGCTACGCAGGAAGATCCGTGGCAGACCTTCGCCCGCACCCACGCCCTCGGCCAGGTTGTTCCGGGTAAGGTCACCAAGCTCGTTCCGTTCGGTGCATTCGTCCGCGTCGAAGACGGCATCGAAGGCCTCGTTCACATCTCCGAGCTGGCTGTCCGCCACGTTGAGCTGGCTGAGCAGGTTGTCTCCGTTGGCGACGAACTGTTCGTCAAGGTCATCGACATCGACCTCGAGCGCCGCCGCATCTCCCTCTCCCTCAAGCAGGCGAACGAGGGCGTTGACGCCGACAGCACCGAGTTCGATCCGGCTCTGTACGGCATGGCCGCAGAGTACGACGAAGAGGGCAACTACAAGTACCCGGAGGGCTTCGACCCGGAGTCCAACGAGTGGCTTGAAGGCTACGAGAACCAGCGCGCCGCCTGGGAGCAGCAGTACGCTGACGCCCAGACCCGCTGGGAAGCACACAAGAAGCAGGTTACCCAGCACGCTGCCGACGACGCCGCTGCTGCGACGTCCGGTGAGAGCGACTCCGGCACCACCAGCTACTCCTCCGAGCCGGCTGCCACCGATTCCGGTGCAGGCACGCTTGCTTCGGACGAGGCTCTTGCCGCTCTGCGCGAGAAGCTCACCGGCAACTAATTGCCCGGTGCTGGCTGAGAGTCAGTAATGCTGGCTGAACGTCGGTAAAAAGGTGGCCGTCCCCGGAAGGGGGCGGCCACCTTTTTGGTGCCGGCGGATAGTTGTGCCGGTGCCTAAGCCGGCGGTGTCAGGCGGTCTGCCCGGCATGCTCGCCTTCGGCGATCTCTTCCAGCACCTTGTCGTTGAAGGCGGGGAGGTCGTCCGGCTTCCTGCTGGTCACGAAGCCCTGGTCCACCACGACTTCCTGGTCGCTCCAGTTGGCGCCCGCGTTCCGCAAGTCCGTGGCCAACGTATGGTACGAAGTGAGGTTCCGGCCCTTGACGACGCCGGCATCAATGAGCAGCCACGGGCCATGGCAGATGGCCGCCACAGGCTTGTGCTGTTCGAAGAAGCTCCGGGCGAAGGCCTGGGCGTCCTTGTCCACCCTGAGGTGGTCGGCGTTCACGACGCCGCCGGGAATTACCAGGGCGTCGAAATCCGCGGCGTTGGCGTCCTTCAGGGCCAGGTCGACGTCGAAGGTGTCGCCCTTTTCGACGCCCTCAAATCCCTGGAGCTTGCCGCTTTTAGGGGCCACCAGGACAGGCTCGCCGCCGGCGTTCTTGACGGCGTCGCACGGGCTGGTCAGTTCAACCTGCTCCACGCCGTCCGTCAGCAGAAACGCGACCCTCTTGCCGGTGATGTTGTGCTCTGACATGAGTCCTCCAATTCCGGTGATGCCTTACAGGTCCACCCTAGGAAAGCGCAAACTCATAAGCAAGCTGATGATTCCTTCAGCCTGCCGTCAGCGCGGGACGTCGATCCACTCTGTGCCCTCGGGCTGGAGGGCCGCGCCCCCGGCGGTCATGGCGGCGAGGCGGTCGGCAGCCGCCGCCAGCTCAGCGGGTGCATCCGGCAGGGCCAGGCGCAGCACCGTGGACTGGGCTTCATAGCCCGTCTCCGCCATCGCGTAGCCTGCGCTGCGAAGGTCGTTCTCGAGGCGCCCCGCCGCGGCGTGCGGCACCCGCACAGCACAGATCCGCAGCCGCCGGCGCTGCACCATCGCAGCGAGCTCCAGCGCCGTCGACACCGACTCGGAGTAGGCGCGCACCAGCCCGCCGGCCCCCAGCAGGATTCCGCCGAAGTAACGCACGACGACGGCGCTCACGTCGCTGAGGTCCGTGACCCCGGGCGCTGTTTCCCGCCGGACAAGGGCCTCCAGCATGGGGATCCCGGCTGTGCCGGAGGGTTCGCCGTCGTCGCTGGAGCGCTGGACGTCCCGGTCGGGCCCCAGCACGAAGGCGGAGCAGTGGTGCCGGGCGTCGTGGAACTCGCGGCGGAGTTCGGACACGAGGGCGCGGGCGTCCGCTTCAGTTTCCGCCCGGCGCAGGACGGTGATGAACCGGGAACGCTTGATCTCGATCTCGTGGCGGAAACCGTTCCCGGCAGCCAGCGTGGTGTACTCGGACTGCCTGCTTTGCGTCGTCCCTGCCTCTGTCTGTGTTGTCGCTTTGTGTGCTGGAACTGCCTCTTCTGCCACCGGATCAGTCTAGTCTTGGGGAGTGCTGAAGATTGGGTTGACGGGCGGCATCGCCTCGGGGAAGTCGCTGGTGGCAAAACGCCTGGAGGAACGGGGGGCAGTGCTGGTCGACGCCGACGCCATCGCCCGCGAAGTCGTGGAGCCAGGCACTCCGGGCCTCACCGCCGTCGTGGACGCGTTCGGCCCTGGCATCCTCGACGGCGAGGGGCGGCTCGACCGGCCACGCCTCGGGGCCATTGTGTTCCAGGACCCGGAACGGCGCGCGCAGCTCAATGGCATCGTCCATCCGCTGGTACGCGCACGCGCCGCGGCAGTGATTTCCGCCGCGCCGGAGGGGGCGGTGGTGGTCCAGGACATCCCGCTCCTGGTGGAAACCGGGCAGCAGAAGAACTTCCATCTTGTGCTGGTGGTGGATGCCTCCGAGGACACCCGGCTGCGGCGCATGGTCGAGAACCGCGGCATGACTGAAGCTGACGCCCGCTCAAGGATGGCAGCGCAGGCGTCCCGGCGCGAGCGGCTCGCCGCTGCGGACGTGGTCCTGACCAACGCCGGGACGCCCGAGGAGTTGCTGGCCACGGTAGACGGACTGTGGGCTGGGCGGCTCGTGCCCTTCGCCCGGAACATCAGCCAGGCCACGGTGGCAGCCCGGAACGGCGCGCCCGTCCTGGCGAACCCCGACCCTGACTGGCCGCGCCAGGCCGCCGGCCTGGCGGAGCGGCTGAAGGCCGCCGCGCCGGAGGACGTCCTGGCGGTGGACCACATCGGGTCGACGGCGGTTCCCGGCCTCGAGGCGAAGGACGTCATCGACCTGCAGCTCGCGGTCACTGATCTGGCGACGGCGGACCGGATCGCGCCGCTGCTGGCGGCCGCAGGGTTCCCGCTCTGGCCGGGCATCCTGATGGACAGCCCTCACGGGCGCCCCGACCCGTCGGCCTGGTCCAAGCGCCTGCACGGGAATGCCGATCCCGGCCGTCCCGCGAATATCCATGTCAGGGTGGCTGGTTCGCCGGGCTGGCGGTTTGCCCTCTGCTTCCGGGACTGGCTGGGCGCTGACCCGGGCGCGCGGGGGGAGTATGCCGCCGAGAAACGGCGCGTGGCCGCCCTGCATGCATCCGACGCCTCCACCGCAGGCTACGCCGAGGACAAGGAAACCTGGTTCAGCGAGGTAGCGGCTCCCGGCATGGAACGGTGGGCCAAAAGCAGCGGCTGGCAGCCGCCGTCGTACGTTTCCACCACCGCCAGCACCTCCGCCAACGCCAGCCACGGCTGAACCCCATACAGCCCAAAGCGGAATCAGGAATTCCTGTCAGTGGCCGGCTGTAGATTAGATACATGAGTCTTGCGCAGGAGATCAACCGCGTCGTTGCGCCCTTCGAGGTCATCAGCGAGTTCAAGCCGGCAGGTGACCAGCCGGCGGCCATCGCCGAACTCACCGAACGCATTAAGAACGGCGAAAAGGACGTGGTGCTGCTGGGCGCCACCGGCACCGGCAAGAGTGCCACCACCGCGTGGCTGATCGAGCAGGTCCAGCGGCCCACCCTCGTGATGGTGCAGAACAAAACCCTCGCTGCGCAGCTGGCCAACGAATTCCGCGAACTACTGCCCAACAACGCGGTGGAGTACTTCGTCTCCTATTACGACTACTACCAGCCCGAGGCTTACGTGGCGCAGACGGATACCTTCATTGAGAAGGACTCATCCGTCAACGAGGAAGTGGAACGCCTCAGGCACTCCGCCACCAACGCACTGCTGACCCGCCGTGACGTCATTGTGGTGGCCACAGTTTCCTGCATCTACGGCCTGGGTACGCCGGAGGAGTACATCGCCGGCATGGTGACCCTCCGCAAGGGTGCGGAGATGAACCGCGACGATCTGCTCCGGAAATTCGTCTCCATGCAGTACACCCGCAATGACATGGACTTTCACCGCGGCACGTTCCGCGTCCGCGGCGATACCGTGGAAATCATCCCGATGTACGAGGAGCTCGCGATCCGGATCGAATTCTTCGGCGACGAGATCGAGAACATCCAGACGCTGCATCCCCTGACGGGTGAAGTGCTCCGGGACGAGACCGAAATGTACGTCTTCCCGGCCTCGCACTACGTAGCCGGTCCGGAACGCATGAGCCGGGCGATCAAGAGAATCGAAGATGAACTGGCGGAGCGGCTCGCGGTGCTCGAGATCCAGAACAAGCTGGTGGAGTCCCAGCGGCTGCGGATGCGCACCACGTACGACCTCGAAATGATGCAGCAGATGGGGTTTTGCAACGGCATCGAGAACTACTCCTCGCACATTGACGGCCGCGCCCGCGGGACCGCGCCGCACTGCCTCATCGACTACTTCCCGGACGACTTCCTGCTGGTGATTGATGAATCCCACGTCACGGTGCCGCAGATCGGCGCCATGTACGAGGGCGACATGTCGCGCAAGAGGAACCTGGTTGACCACGGTTTCAGGCTGCCCTCGGCGATGGACAACCGGCCCCTCAAATGGGACGAGTTCCAGGACCGCGTAGGTCAGGCGGTCTACCTCTCCGCCACCCCGGGCAAGTACGAGCTCGGCAAGGCGGACGGCTTTGTCCAGCAGATCATCCGTCCCACCGGCCTGGTCGACCCCGAGGTCGTCGTCAAGCCCACCAAGGGCCAGATCGACGACCTCCTGGATGAGATCCGGACCCGCACCGAGAAGAACGAGCGCGTCTTGGTCACCACCCTCACCAAGCGGATGGCCGAGGACCTCACCGACTACCTCCTGGGGCACGGCGTCAAAGTGGAGTACCTGCACTCGGACGTGGACACCCTCCGCCGGGTGGAACTGCTCCGCGAATTGCGGATGGGCGTATTCGACGTCCTGGTGGGCATCAACCTGCTCCGGGAAGGCCTTGACCTGCCGGAAGTCTCCCTGGTGAGCATCCTCGATGCGGACAAGGAAGGCTTCCTGCGATCATCCACGTCCCTGATCCAGACCATCGGACGTGCCGCGCGCAACGTCTCGGGCCAGGTCCACATGTACGCGGACCGGATTACTGACTCCATGGCCCATGCCATCGATGAAACCAACCGGCGCCGGGCCATCCAGGTCGCCTACAACACCGAAAACGGAGTTGATCCGCAGCCGCTGCGGAAGAAAATCGCCGACATCACCGACCAGATTGCCAAGGAGGACGCAGACACCCAGGAACTGCTGAACAACAACCGCCTGGCCAAGGGCGCCAAACGGGGCAAGTCGGCCGCCAAGGGCGCGGCCACGGTCCGCGCGGACGGCCTGGCCGCGGCGCCGGCCGAGGACCTGGTTGGCCTGATCGAACAGCTGACGGAGCAGATGCACGGTGCCGCCGCCGAGCTGCAGTTCGAGCTGGCTGCCCGGCTCCGCGACGAAGTGGGCGAGCTGAAAAAGGAACTCCGCCAGATGCACGCAGCCGGGCACGCCTAGCGTCACCTGGCGCGCGCGGCCGCGGCTCTAGGGTAAAGTTGGGGACACGTAGGGGAGTATCCCAAGCGCTACGAACGTCAGCACGCAAGGCACAGATGCCTTGCCGGGCGTAGCGGGCAGCCACATCAGCACCAAGTGCACAGGTTCGCCGGAGAGACTTACACCGGTTTTCTGTACCCTGCGAAAGGCACTTTTGTGGAACTTCCCGTCTGGTTTGAGGTCGGCTCATTCGTCGTCCTCGGCATCATCCTCCTCATGGACCTGCTTCTGGTAGTGCGCCGTCCGCACGAGCCCTCTATGAAAGAAGCCGGCCTCTGGGTGGCCTATTATGTGGCACTGGCCCTCGTGTTTGCCGGTGCCATGTTCCTGTTCACGGGACCCGAGTACGGCAGCCAGTTTGTGGCAGGCTGGGTGACTGAGTACAGCCTCAGCATCGACAACCTGTTTGTTTTCATCATCATCATGGCCCGCTTCTCGGTGCCGCGTAAGTACCAGCAGGAAGTGCTGATGGTGGGCATCATCATCGCGCTGATCCTGCGCGGCATCTTCATCATGCTCGGCGCCATCGTGATCGAGCAGTTCAGCTGGGTCTTCTACATCTTCGGCGCCTTCCTCCTCTGGACCGCCTGGAAGCAGGCGCAGGACGAGGGTGAAGACGAAGAGGACAAGGAGAACGTCCTCATCGGCAAGCTCCGCAAGGTCATCCCCATGTCCGAGAAGTTCGACGGCGGCAAGCTGCGCACGGTGGTGGACGGCAGGAAGGTCTTCACCCCTATGGTCATCGTCTTCGTCACCATCGGCATGACCGACCTGCTGTTCGCCGTCGACTCCATCCCGGCCATCTTCGGCCTGACGCAGAGCGCCTTCATTGTGTTCACGGCGAACATCTTCGCGCTGATGGGCCTGCGGCAGCTGTACTTCCTGCTCGGCGGCCTGATGAACCGCCTCATCTACCTCAAGCACGCCCTGTCCATCATCCTGGCCTTCATCGGTGTGAAGCTGGTCCTGCACGCCATGCACGTCAACGAACTGCCGTTCATCAACGGCGGGCACCACATCGAATGGGCCCCGGAAATCCCGACGTACGTCTCGCTCGCGGTCATCATCGGCACCATCATCATCGCCGTCATCGCCAGCCTGATGAGCTCAGGCGCACAGAAGGCAAAGCTGGACGCCCGCCTCGAGGAGGACGCCCGGAAGAGCCTGAGCGACGTCGACTAGGCTACCGCTCGCGCCCCAGCCTAAAAGCAACCCCGGCCACCTGGTGGCCGGGGTTGCTTTGTCTTCGTGCGGGGTTTGTTCGTTCGTGCCGGGGCGGGGGCTTATGGATTCGTTCGCGCTGGGGGCTTAAGTGACGGTGGTCAGCGGGCGGAGCGCACCATGCCAAGCAGGCGGCCGAAGATGGCCTCGCCGTCGTCGGCGATGCCGTCGTGGTGGAACTCGCCGGTTTCCCACGTCTTCAGCTTGCGGACGGCGGCCGCGGTCTCCAGCGAGAGCCGCTGGTCCACATATATGTCGTCCCGGTAGACGGCGGCGGCCGCCGGAACGATGTTGGCGGCCAGCTGCGCCGCGTCGTACAGCGGCTTCCAGTCCGACTTGGCCGCCAGCAGTTCCGCCACTTCCTTCAGCGGGCGGAGGGCGGGATCCTGGTCGAAGTACCATGGGTAGACCATCTCGCCGGTCAGGAGAACCTCGGCAGCGTCCGGGCTGAACTCGGGGAACTCCTCAAGCACACGCCAGGCGGCCCAGTCCGTAGCCGCGCCCTGGCCGTAGATGGACTCGTGCATCAGTGCGTAGAGGGGGTTGGCCGCGCGCGAGACGAGGGTCCGGACCTGCTCCAGGAACGGGTCCGAGAGCCGCTGCCCGTCAGGAGTCGCCACGAAGGCGTCCTCCAGCAGGTTGTGCAGGCTGTCCACCCTGGTATTCCCGCCGAGGAAGGACCCCACCATCTGAAACCTCTCCACCGTCAGCGGAGAACCGTCCGGGAGGTGTTCCGCCGCGCCGCGGAGGTGGTTGGCAATCCGGTTCACGGCCTCACGGTCCTCGGGGTACCAGCCGAAGTACTCTGCGTTGCGGGCTGCCACCCGTTTGAAGGTCTCCCGGTAGACCCGCTCCGCAGGGCCGGTCAGCGGGCCGAGCCCGCCGGTGATCAGGACCTCGCGCAGCCCCGCGGGCTCGAACGACAGGTACGTGAGGGCGCAGAAACCGCCGTAGCTTTGCCCGTAAACAGTCCACGGCTCCGCGCCGAGGGCCTGCCGGATGAGCTCTGCATCGGCAACGATCGAGTCGGCCCGGAAGTGCTCGAGGTATTTTGCCTGCGCCCGGGCGTCCCCGCGCAGCGGCAGGGTGTTGCGGTCAACGGGGGAGGACAGGCCGGTGCCCCGCTGGTCCAGCATCAGGATGCGGAAGTCCTTCGCGGCGGCCTTGCTCCAGCCGCCCAGCGACGCGAAGCGGTTGCCCCGCCCGCCGGGTCCGCCTTGCAGGTACAGGAGCCACGGCAGGTCGGCGGCGTCTGCGTCGCGGTGCTCGTCGGAGACGTACTCGCGCGCGAAGACTGTAATGGTCTCCGCGGTGTCCGCGTCCGCGCCGGCAAAATGGTCCAGCGGCACCGTGAAGTAGTGCTCCGCCGTGCGCATGCCGCGGAACTTGTGCCGGGCGCGGACGGTATGGACGGGGACCGCATGCACTGTGGCGTCCAGCGCTGCCTCAGCCATGGACACCGGCCTCGCTGCGGCTGCCAAACTCGGCCAGTGCCGTTCCTGTCAACCGGAACGTGGACCATTCCTCCATCGGGAACGCCCCCAGCTTCCGGTAGAAGTTGATGGACGGTTCGTTCCAGTCCAGTACGCTCCACTCGACGCGTGCGTAGCCGCGTTCGACGGCGGTCGCCGCCAGATGCTGCAAAAGCGCCTTCCCGTGGCCCTCGCCGCGGGCTTCCGGGGTGACGTAGAGGTCCTCCAGGTAGATCCCGTGCGCGCCTTCCCACGTTGAGTAATTCAGGAACCAGAGCGCGAAGCCCCGCACCTCCCCGTCCTCGTTCTCGGCCATGTTGGCGAAAACCCGCGGGTTGCGGCCGAAGAGCGCCTCGGTGAGCAGCTCGGGCGTGTTGCGGACGGCGTCCGGTTCCTTTTCGTAGACGGCCAGCTCGTGGATCATCTGCAGGATTGCAGGAACGTCAGCGGGTGTGGCGGGACGGATTACACTCATGAATCCGAGCTTACTGCGTCCGGCCGAGGCAGCATGCCGGCAGCAGGCGACTGGAGATAGGCTGTTGATTCCATTGATCTATCAGGAATGCAGCACCCCTTCCGGAGAGCAGGTGGAGAGGCTGGCAGAGCCAAGCATTGACCGGATCCTTCTGGCGGCCGTGAAGCTGTCCGACGTGGACCTTCGGGATGCCAACACCTTGGACGACGCCGAGCGGCGGCTGGCAGAGTCGTTCGGTTCCGAAATCCGCCGGGACCGGTTCCTGGCAGGACGGATAGCATTGCGCCGCCATGCCGCCGAAGCCGCGGCTGTCAGTGCAGGTGTGCTGCGGGCAGACTTCGTCTGCCGGGAGTGCACCAGGGACGACCATGTGCACGGTATGCCCCGCTACCGGGTGGATTCGTCCGGGGCCACCGTCCTAGCGAGCCTGAGCCGCGCGGGGGACTGGTGCCTGCTGGCCGCCACAGCGGACCAACAGGTGCTGGGGCTCGGCGTGGACCTGGAGGCCACCACGGCCGCAGGCTTCGACGGGTTCGGCGGGGTTGCCCTGTCGGCGCGCGAGCAGGAACACCTTCAGAGCGTGGAGCCAGCGCTCCGGGCCACCGTCCAGACACTCCTGTGGACCCGCAAGGAGGCAGTCCTCAAGGCGCTGGGCCGGGGACTGGCCGCCGTCGACCCCAGCCTGGTGGACGTTGCCGGACCCATTCCTCTGCTGCGGGGCCATGGAAGCGGCCCCGATCGTTGGCTGCTCAGTCCCGTGGATACAGGCTCAGTGGGGCTACCGGACTCCTTCACCGCGTCGCTGGCGGTTGTTCTTAAGCCCGGTTCCTAGCGCCCCGGTTCCCAGAGTGCAGGCCCGTTCCCGGTCTCACTGCGGCTGGGACATCAGCGCGTAGGCCACCGTGGTGTAGCCCAGTGCCCCCGCCATTTCGTTCAGCAGTTGCGCGTTGATGTTCGCCAGGGTGTCACAGCTCTTGTGGTAGCACGGGTCGAAATCGCCGTCCTCAACGCCGCCGAATTCCTCGACCTGGTCCGCCGTCTTTCCTTCAGCGTCCCCGCTGAACAGCCCGCCGGCCGGAATGCCGGCCCTTAGGAAGGTGTCGTAGTCGGAGTCGCCATCAACAAACATCGCCGCTTCAGCCGCCCGTCCATTCTGTGCGAAGTAGTCCATGAACATGTGCTCGACGCCATCCGAGCCGGCAGGGCCGGCATCCCCGAAGGTTGAGCTGTCGCCGTCGTGGACGAACCGGCCGCCGTTGGGCGAGGCCACCATGTCCAGGTTCAGGTTCAGCATCGTCTGGGACAGTTCGCTGCTGCTTAGGGAATCCACGTAGTGCTTGGAACCGAGCAGATCAACCTCTTCAGCCCCCCAGAAAGCAAAACGCACCCTGTTTTTCGGCTTGACCCCGGATTCGGCCATCCAGCGGGCGGTTTCGAGGATGGCGGCCACACCGCTGCCGTCGTCTTTGATCCCGGGACCGGGGCGCACTGAGTCCAGGTGTCCTCCCACCACGATGGTGTGGGCCGGATCGCCGGCGGTGTCCGCCAGGATGTTGAAGGTCTCCACGTCGGTGTCCCGCCTGTCGTCACTGTACGTGAATACCTGCCGGACCGGCTTGTACCCGGCTGCACGCAACTGTTGCTCAACGTAGCTGGCGGAGGCGTCGTAGCCGGAAGTGCCGGAAGCACGGTTTCCTCCCGCGGCGTCTGCGACCCGGCGGTACCGGTGGTAGCCGTTCCGCAGGTGCCGAACGAACGCCCCCAGCAACATAATGGACCACAGTAAATACGGCTCCTGCCGTGGTCCTTCCCGGCCGGCGGTTCGAGCGGAACGCGTCCATATGTGAAAACTACCGCCTCGTCCGCGGGGCCGGAAGGACTTTGACAAGAGTCGAGTATGGGGCCAGAAAAAAGCAGCGTTTGCGAGTAAGTAGGTACTCACAAGGGCTTGGATGCAGGTACTCGAAGTGGTTGCGGTAGGCCATGGAACCTGTCTACTGTCGAACCAGAGGTTTGAAGCCTCAACTGCATCCCGAAGCACTCGCGGTGGGGAAGCCAGGTATTCGCTGCTGGGGGAAATAGCGGCAGCCGCAGTGTTCCGCTCGTGCCGCTTTGCGCGGCTCTTCTTGAAAAGTGAACGTGGTCCGGACGCAGATGTCCGCCTCCCTTCACACACAAGCTGGCAGGAACATGGCAGGAACATCCCCACCCCTGACCAAGCTCATGGCAGGGGAACGAGGAAGAACATGCCGATTATCAAGGATCCGCACCTGTTCAACGAGCAGAGCCTGTTCGTCGACCTGGAAGGGGTGTTGGGCTGCCGCCTCTATCTGAAGATCGAGGGGTTCAATTTCGCCGGTTCAATCAAGCTCAAGCCCGCGCGGGAGATGGTTGAGCGCGC